>CAZSQJ010000019.1:0-17976 GCA_964608665.1 uncultured Bacteroidales bacterium
TCTATTGTGCTGATTATCATGATTATGAAAAGAGAATCCTGCAAGTGACACATCGATTGACCATGTGCCACATCGCTTTTTAGCCGAACCTGGGTTATTCAACCCCTTCAGGGTTGGATTGTATGGCGCCTTCCCACATCCCCGGATTGCATCCGGGGCTATCCGGATGAAACCCCTGCGGGGTTTTCACACCTGATTGCCATGCCAATTCAGAGGTTTTGAAGTTTATTCAGGTTTAGGCCGGGAAAGTAAATAGTAAGTTGTAAATAGTGAGTTGTTTAGGGTTGAAGAGAAGAGAAGAGAAGAGAAGAGAAGAGAAGAGAAGAGAAGAGAAGGCCGGACAGCCTGGATGTTTTCCGGAAACGGACGGCATGGGGAGACATGTTCACGTTGAAGTGTTTTTCCGTCTGTTTCATTTTGATTTGTTTGGAATATGGCAGTAAAGATAACACAATATCAAAGGGAAGTCAATATGAGGAATACAATAGTTGAAAATCCCGAAGTAGTAAAATGATGTGTCACCCTGAGCGGAGTCGAAGGGTGCGCTGCATCCATGTCAGTCATGCTCTGCGCCTGGCGGCAGACAGGGATTTCCACGGATTTTTCCCGGACAAGCTTGAAATGGGATGAACCTGAAACAGCATTCTATGATTAACGGGGTTGGTCACCATTCACATACCTCATACCTCATACTTCATACCTCATACTTCAATTTTGCCATTACCTTTGCGGCGGAATATTATTACACCGCCAAATGACATCAAAAGCGTTTTTTAAGCTGATTCTGAGATACTTTCTTCAGGGACTGCTATTGACAGCCCCGATAGGGATCACCATTTTTGTGTTGTTCAAGGCCCTGGAATTCATTGATGGCATTGTTCCTTTCAAAATTCCGGGGCTTGGCCTGCTGACCCTGCTGGCGGGCATCACGCTGATCGGCTTTGTGGGCTCTACTTTCATTGCCAAGCCATTGCTTGCCTTTTTCGACGACCTGATCAGCAGGGCACCCCTGATCAAAATTATTTATTCCGCCATCAAGGACTTTCTGGAAGCTCTGGTCGGGAAGAAGAAGAAATTCACCGAGCCGGTCCTGGTAAAAGTTTACGAGGGTACCGGCCTGATGAAGCTGGGTTTTGTGACCAGCCGTGATCTGTCGATGCTGGGACTGGGAGAGGATTATGTGGCTGTGTATCTGCCACATTCCTATAATTTTTCCGGGAACCTGTTCTTTGTGCCGGTAAAAAACGTCATCCCCATCCAGGGAAGCATCTCAGCCGACATTATGAAATATGTGATCACCGCCGGGGTTACTTCGTTGGATGAAGAATCTCAGGAAGGAAAGAAAAAAGAAAATAATGACCTACAGTCAAAACCCACAACATGAAAGATCAGGCCCTGATATTTGTAACCAATGACGACGGCATTCATGCTCCGGGGCTTCGTGCATTGATCGGCCTTGCCCGTGAGCTGGGGGAGGTGGTTGTGGTAGCACCCGACAAGCCCCAGTCGGGCATGGGGCATGCCGTTACCACTTCCAGTCCTTTGCGGATCAAGAAGATACACACAGAGGCAGACTACCAGGAATATTCGTGCAACGGCACCCCGGCCGATGCGGTGAAGG
Organism: uncultured Bacteroidales bacterium; assembly: GCA_964608665.1. Lineage (GTDB taxonomy): Bacteria > Bacteroidota > Bacteroidia > Bacteroidales > CAIXZF01 > JAKLIX01. Next base: position 1,622 of record CAZSQJ010000019.1, read on the forward strand.
TGGGGGAAAAGGTGGTGCTCAAGCGCAAGCCCGATCTGATTTTATCCGGTATCAACCACGGATCCAATGCGGGCATCAACCTGTTTTACTCGGGTACCATGGCCGCCGCCATGGAAGGTGCCATGAGCGGCATTCCTTCGGCAGGCTTTTCACTGCTGGATTATGCCTACACGGCTGACTTCAGTCCGGCCCTGCCCTACCTGAGGAAGATCATCCGGGGCATGCTGGAAGGCCGGCTGACCCCATACACCTGCCTGAATGTCAACATTCCCGCCGTTCCTTCTGACCAACTGCAGGGCATCCGGGTCTGCCGGATGGGAAAGGGGTATTGGGAGGAAGAACTGGAAGAGAGGACCGATCCGCATGAAAAGCCGTATTACTGGCTTGCCGGGCGTTTTGTGAGCCTCGATCCACACCATGACACCGACGAGTGGGCCCTGAAGAACAATTTCATCTCGGTGGTGCCGCTGCATCTCGACCTGACGGAATACAAGCTGCTGGAATCCCTGAAAATATTCGAGAATCATGATCCACATCACGCATAAAGACCAAACCCCTTACGGCATCCTGCTGGGGGCGATACTGCCCGTCATAGTATTGCCCTGTGTGTACCTGCTGTTCTTCCTTTTATCGCTGCTTCCATTCATCGGTCCGCTGATTACCCTCAACAGTTTGATCCTGTTGAGTTTTGCACCTAACTTATTCCTTCTCAGGCACTTCTTCACCCGCCTCCGCTTCGAGCATGCGGGCAAAGGCGTACTGATCATCAGCGTGTTATACTTTCTGCTGTTCTTCCTGCTGATACACGGCAGACCCCTGTTTGAAGTTCCCGGATTAAAAGGATTGTAGTACCTTCGCCGGGTAATGCCTCCGTACAGGGGTTCCGGCGGGTTCATACGGAGGGTAAGTCGTGTTTCCCAAAGATGAAGTATTACATCATAGCTGGTGAAGCCTCGGGCGATCTGCATGCCTCCAACCTGATGAAAGCCATCCGGGTGAAGGACGGGGACGCTGTTTTTCGTTGCTGGGGGGGAGACCTGATGCAGGACGCCGGAGGTGAGATCGTAAAACATTACCGTGACCTGGCCTTCATGGGTTTTGCCGAGGTGGTGTGTAACCTGAGGACAATCGCCGGGAACCTTTCCTTCTGCCGTAAAGACATCAGCCGGTGGAAGCCGGATGTACTGATCCTTGCGGATTATCCAGGCTTTAACCTGCGCATTGCCAAATTCGCCTCCCTTGCAGGCTTCCGGGTGGTATACTATATCTCCCCGCAGGTCTGGGCCTGGAAAAAATCGCGGGTGTTTAAGATCAAAAAATATGTGGACCTGATGTTGGTGATCCTGCCATTTGAGCAGGCATTCTACGCAAAGTATGATTATCCCGTAACCTATGTGGGTCATCCCCTGCTGGATGTGATCCTTCCTCCCGGCAGGGAAGACCAGGCAAAGCCGGTTGACTCAGGTCCGATGGTGGCATTGCTGCCCGGAAGCAGAAAACAGGAAATCGAACGTATCCTGCCAATCATGCTTTCCGTTGTTCCCTCCTACCCTGGCTACCGCTTCGTAATTGCCGGCGCACCGGGTATCTCCCCCGGTTTTTACGCCCGTTTTACCGCTCAATCCGGTGCCGGCTTGCAGTTTGGACAGACTTATGAACTGTTGCGGAATGCCAGGGCGGCCCTGGTCACTTCGGGAACTGCCTCACTCGAAACGGCCCTGTTTATGGTGCCGCAGGTGATCTGCTACAAAGGAAGCCGGCTTTCGTTCGCCATAGCCCGCAGAATCGTCAAGGTGCCGTTCATCGGTCTGCCAAACCTTATCATGCAGCGGAAGATCGTGGAAGAACTGATCCAGGATGACCTCCATGCTGCCCGCCTGAAGGAAGCCCTGGATCCGCTGCTTCAGGAAGGTGGAGGCAGGCAGGGAATCATTGACAATTACGCACAGTTGAGAAGTCTGCTCGGGGGACCGGGTGCATCGGAAAGAGCTGCCACGAAAATTATGGACTTGTTCAAAGGATCTGCCTGAGATGAAATCCCGCGCTTCGCAGCTTATTTGCTTCCTTGTCCTTGTTATGGCCGGCAACGCCTTCTCACAATCGGATTCCGATTCTATATATCTTAAAATCAGGATTTTGTCTGAATATCCACTACACCAGGCCATCGTCACTCCCTTGTCCGGCAACTATGATATCTGTCACCGGAAAGAAAAGATCAGTTCCCTTTCCGAAAACACACCACTGATTTTGCTGGTCAATGAAAGGAAGGTACGGATAAAGAAACCGGCCGGAAGCCTTGGCAGTTTCGATACCGTTTATCTGCGGAAAGCGGGAGGGTGTGGACTGTTTCATCTGAGGGCTGGTAAAAAGGAAAGAACCTATAACGATGAACTTATCGCGTTTATCAGCGGGCAGCATCTGGTGATGATCAACCGGGTGAGCCTCGAACCATACACTGCAGGGGTTGTACAGGCGGAAGCCGGAAATGGTCACGATCCGGAGTTTTACAAGATCCAGAGTCTGATCAGCCGCACTTATGCCCTGCGCAACATCCGCAAGCACGAAACCGAAGGCTACCAGTTGTGCGACCAGGTTCACTGCCAGCTTTACAGGGGTCAGTGCCTTCAACAGGATATCCTGGATGCCGTGGAAGCCACGCGGGGACTGGTTATTATGGGTCCCGACACCCAGTTGATCTCTGCCGCCTTTCACTCCAACAGCGGTGGGGAGACCTGCAACTCGGAAGATGTATGGAGCCTGCCTTCGGTTTACCTGAAGGCGGTAACGGACAGTTTCAGCCTGGAAATGCCCGGTGCCAGGTGGGAAAAAACCGTAAGCAAGAGCAAATGGCTGCATCATTTAAAATCACGGTACAACTTTCCCCTACACGACAGCGCCAGACTTGATTCTGCATTGAATTTCAGGCAATTGCACCGAAGACCCTATTATGTGAACAACATCCCCTTAAAAGAACTGAGGAATGATTTCAAACTCAGATCCACCTTTTTCGATGTGATTGACCAGGGAGACGAGGTACTGCTGAGGGGAAGAGGGTACGGCCACGGAGTCGGTCTGAGCCAGGAAGGGGCCATCCGCATGACCCGGCTCGGATATCATTACGAAGATATTCTCAGGTTTTATTACCGGCAGATCAGCATTGACAAGATCGACACCACCCGTATCCCGAAACGGCCTTCTTCAGTGCAATCCCAGCCTGGCCTTTAGTTCCAGGTGAAAGGCTTATAAATCCCGGATGCTGTACCAGATGTCATCCCGGTAGAGCACGATGGGAAATCCATAGGCAACTTTTTCCGAGTTTTCCTTCCTCACAACCAGTTTATGCAACTGGCCCACCAGGCGCATATCCCTGAGATCAAACTCCTCAAAAGCAATCTGTGATTCATTCAGCAACTGTTTCACATCATCACAGTGATGACAGTCGGGATTACTGAAAATCAACACCTTGTTGTACAATGATCCTCGTTTGTCGCCTGCCGGCCATTGTTCAAGATAGTCGATTGCAAGCCTGTTGTGCAGAGAATCTATGGCCGGGATTTCATTCCGGGCTGGTTGATGCTGTGCCGGCAACATTTCAGCAACAAGGATCAGCAGCATGAAAAACAGCAGCTTGTGTATAGCAGAATGTAACATGTCAGTTGAATGGAATCCGGCTCAAAAATAATTGAAAAACATCAGTCTGCCGCAATATTCCGGAATTGTCATAGTTTTGTCAATCGTCCGGTCTGACTGTCAGGGTCTTTTTCCCGGCGTCTCATACATCATTTTCCAGATATGTCTTTAATCAGTATCCGTCATCTGCATTTCGCCTACGGGCGAAGAAGAATCCTGCAGGATATCAGCCTGACTGTCCCGGAGGGCAGCATTTTCGGTTTTGTAGGTCCGAATGGTGCAGGGAAAACGACCACCATCAAGTGTCTTACGGGTTTGCTTCATACACGGGAAGGACAGCTTGCCCTTTTCGGTATGGATCTGAAAAGCAGGCTTACTGATATTTTGTCACGTACCGGTGTGATGGTTGAGGAGCCAAGCCTTTACGGGCATCTCACCGCCACGGAGAACCTGAAAATATGTCTCCGGCTGAAAGGAAGGAAAGCTGATTCCATACCCGGACTACTTCAAAAGGTAGGACTGGATAATGATGCGCGCCGGCCTGTGAGGCAGTTTTCGAGCGGAATGAAGCAAAGGCTGGCGCTCGCCCTGGCGCTTGCCGGTGATCCGCAACTGTTGATCCTCGATGAACCGGTTAACGGACTGGATCCGGCAGGGATCATAGAGATCAGGCAATTATTGCAGAACCTGAACCGCGAGCGGAATGTCACCATATTCATTTCCAGCCATATACTAGGAGAAATCGAAAAACTCTGCGACCATGTTGCGGTCATCCACAAGGGGCAGATACTGTATGAGGGAAGTATGCAGGAACTCGTCAGCCAGCGGGGCAGAACATTCCGCGTTAAGATTGAAACCTCCGACAATGCAAGGGCCTGCGGTTTGTTTGAGGAACATTACAGCCCGGTCGATTCCGGCGGATTCCTTGAAATTACCGTTTTTACACGGGCGGAAATATCCCGGGCGGTGTCCCTGCTGGTGCAGGCAGATATTCAGGTATATGAAGTCAGGACCGAAAACCGCGATCTTGAAACATCTTTCCTTGAAATCATTCAAAATTAGTGGATTATGAAAGGTTTTAAAGCAGCACTATACACCGAGCTGATCAAACATAAAAGAACCTTCGCCCTGTGGATTCTTGGAGCATTTCCCCTGTTCACCGTGAGCATTATCAGCCTTGCCGTGTACCATATGGAGATCAAAGATGCGAGTCCGTGGATCCGATTTGCCTTCAGCCTGCAGAACACCCTTTCCTTCTTTCTTCCCTTTTTCCTGGTGATGCTCATTGCCTACAGCGTCCACATGGAGCATAAGTCCAACACCTGGAAACATTTGCTCTGCCAGCCGCTCACGCGGTCAACGGTATACTTCGCCAAGCTGGGTATGATCCTGCTGCTGGTGCTGGTTTCATGGTTGCTGATGCTGCTGGTCGCCTATGCAGGAGTCTTTATCCTGCACCAGCTCAATCCGCTCAAATTTCATTTTCAGGAAGGAGGGGTTCCCTTGCTGAAGTTCAGTCTTTCGCTCCTCAAGCCCTACATTGCCTCCCTGTTCATCATCGCGCTGCAAACCTGGCTGAGTACCAGGCTGCGCAACCTGGTACTGCCCATTATCACCGGCATCGGACTGATCATCCTTCCCATCGCCATCCTGATCGTGATGGGTATGTCGGGAATGATACAGCATGCCAAATCCATGGAGGAAGTGTTCAGCTACGATCCTTATGCCTGGCCGTTTGCAAGGATCTTCAGCTTCATGAAGGGCCCCGAACAAAGTATCAACCTGTTTCCAAGGCTGACGATCATCTACGGGTTGCTGGCCATCCTTGTCAGTGTTTCCGGAAGTCTGGAGTTCAAAAGAAGAAATTTCTGATTTTTTTTCCGGATCAGGGCTTTCCCTGCATATATACAGGTAAAACCTTCGATGAATCCATGGCACCGGCTTCCGTTCCTGAGGCTTGCCATCCCGCTGCTTACCGGCATTCTGGCCGGTTCACAGGACTGCTGCCATCACAACACCCTCATTACGGGGATGTTGCTTCTGCTGCTTGTTCTGCAGGGGGGCTTGGTGGTATGGCAACGTAAACTTGTAAGCTTCCGTAACCGGTGGGTACCCGGCGCTGTCATCCAGTGTTTCTTTTTCCTGTCAGGAGCCACGCTTATGTACCGGTTTGATCCGGCAAACAAAGCCGGCTACGCATTCAGTGACCCGCAGCAGTCCAGTGTATTATGCAGGATCGAGATTACAAGTCCACTGAGGTTCAAGGAGAAAACCCTTCGGTTCTCCGGAAAGATAACCCATATACAAGTAGGGGATTCCGTCAGGGCTGCAGAGGGCAATTTGCTGGTTTACATACAGCGGGACAGTCTTTCCGAACGTCTGGGGATCAAAGACAGGCTGATGATCAGGGCCGGTCTGAAAAAAATCAGGGGAGCCAGCGTTCCATCCGGCTTTGATTATGCATCTTACCTGGATATCAGAGGGATACATCACCAGGCCTATGTACCCTCCGGGCAATGGTGCCTGCTTGAACAGGGATCTACCTGGTCTGTCAGGCGTGTGGCCAGAAACTGTCAGCAACGCCTGGCAGCCCTGGTCAGGGAAAAAACACCCGGCAGCGAGGAGGAAGCCGTAGGTTGCGCCATGTTGCTGGGATATACCGATGGCTTCGATCCGGAGCTTCAGGGAGCATGGACACGTGCGGGGGTGACCCATGTCCTTGCCGTCTCGGGCCTGCATGTCGGATTGATATTTCTGATATTCAGCAAGTTTCTTTTCTTTCTGAAGAAAACCGGGATCCGGGGTATCATCAGGGCTGTAATCCTGGTGATTGTAGTATGGGCATATGCCTTTCTCACGGGTTTAAGTCCTTCGGTACAAAGAGCTGCCCTGATGTTCAGCATGCTGATCATCGCCCAGTCATTCAAACGCAGGAACAACATCCTGAACACTTTAGCCGTGTCGGCATTTATCCTGGTATGGATCAGGCCGGTGAACCTTTTTGATTACGGGTTTCAGCTTTCTTACCTGGCCGTGATGGGGATCGTTACGATCCAGCCACTGCTGTCGAATGCCTGGTATATTCCCAGGCGTGCAGTGGACTGGATCTGGCAGATGGTGTGTGTAACCGTAGCTGCGCAGCTCGTCACCGGGCCGCTTGCCATGCTTCATTTCCACCAGTTCCCTGTGTGGTTTATCCCTGCCAACCTGGTACTTATTCCGGTGTCTACCCTGGCGATGTACACAGGCACCGGTATGTTGCTGCTGTCGTGGAGTCCTTTCCTGGCTGGCTTTGCCGGGGATCTGTTCGGGCTTACCCTGAAGCTGATGAATGCCGCCGTGAAGCTCACGGGCAGTCTGCCCTGCAGCACCCTGGAAGGTCTTTATCCCGCCTTGCCCGCCGTAGTGCTTTTTTACCTGCTGCTGATCCTGCTGTTTCAATGGATCAATACAAAAAAGTCTTCCCTTTTCATTTTTGTTTTGCTTTGTCTGGTCGGAATGGGTATAAGTAATGTTATTGTGAAGATCAGAAACTTACGTTCCGAATCGGTGTTTGTTTTTACCCATAAGAAGATGAGCGTTACCGGGATCAGACAGGGTAAGGTATTATATTGTTATTGTCCGGTTGAACTGTTGCCGGACAGTGCTGAAATCTGGCGGTCACTGGCCGCATATTGCCATCAGGCTGATGTTTCCCGTAAAAGGATCACCGGTTATTCCGCCATTGACGTTCCGGACCGGCCGGAACCCGGAGGCGTCTGGATATTGCAGGAAAAAAGCAATACGTCTTACATTCCAATGCTGGAAGCGTCAAAACCGGAACGATTGATTCTGCCTCCGAAACTCAGAAAAAAGAAGCAGTGGTTGCGTGCGGCAGACAGCGCCGGACCGGAAGTTAACGACCTGGGACAGACAGCGTGGCAATTGATCAGGTAAGGGAGCAAAAAAATATTGTTAATTTTACAGGCTGTATGCAGAACCCGGGCAGGTAATTGTGCTGCCTGAAAATGTCGGGAATATACAACCTGGACTTTAATCCTGCCGGGACAACCCTCATTAATATATGGAAGTTATATACATTTTTGCCGGAATCCTCGCAGGTTTTATCGCTGCCTGGCTGATCATGAATGCGCGGATGAGCAGGCTCAGGAATGAGGCCCTGCAATCGGCCAGGGAATTGGAGAACAGGGCTGTAATGGCCGAGTCGAATCTTGAGTCACTGAAACTTTTTCACCAGGACAGCATGCTTGGAAAGGAGACCGAGGCCGGCCTGCTGAAAACAGAACTGGGCGAGCTGAGAAGCAGGAACCAGGAAATGAGCAATGAGCTGGTTAAAGGCAGGGAAGCGGCCCGGTACCTGGAGCAGCGTCTTGAAGAACAAAAGCTGGAGATACAACAGTTGCGTACCAGCCTGCAGCAGGAATTTGAGAACATTGCCAACCGGCTTTTCAAGACCCACAGCAAAGATTTTACCGAAACCAGCACCCGGAATCTGAACGAATTGCTTAATCCGCTGAAAGAACGTATCCAGCAGTTCGAACATAAAGTTCATGAGGCTTATGAAAAAGAAATGCGGGAAAAGATCAGCCTGAAGGAAGAGGTTAAGCAGTTATACATGCTGAATCAGCGGATCAGCGAGGAAGCCAGCAATCTTACCAGGGCCCTGAAGGGAGATGTGAAGAAGATGGGAAACTGGGGGGAGGTGATGCTGGAACGTATCCTGGAGCAGAGCGGGCTGGAAAAGGGAAGCATGTACCAGGCACAGGTCAGCAGCACCGATGAGGACGGCCGGCGGTACCAGCCGGATGTGATTGTGTATCTTCCTGACAAAAAACACATTATCATCGATGCCAAGGTCAGCTTACTGGCCTATGAGAAATTCACCAATGCCGATACCGAAGAGGAACGGAAGCAGTACATCAAAGAACATCTGAATTCGGTCTATACTCATGTAAAGCTTTTAAGTTCAAAGAATTACCAGGCCAAGGCCGACTACAACAGCCCGGATTTCGTGCTGTTGTTCATCCCGGTGGAAGCATCATTCAGTGCGGCTATCCGTGAAGATGCCCAGGTATTTGATTATGCATGGGAAAACAAGATCGTGATTGTAAGTCCTTCCACCCTTCTGGCGACACTGAAGACCATACAGTCGATCTGGAAACAGGAAAACCAGACACGCAACGCCATGGAGATTGCCAGGCAGGGTGCGGGTCTTTATGATAAATTCGTGGGATTCCTCGAAGATCTTCAGAAAGTGGGCAAGTCTTTGAACGACACGCAAAAAGCTTATGAAGATGCTGTTTCCAAGCTGCATACGGGTAAGGGGAACCTGGTATCGCGGGTGCAGCACCTGCAGAAACTCGGCATTAAGCCCGGCAAGGGAATTCCCGACAGATTTCTATTGACGGATGAAACCTTGCTTAACGAAAACACTGACACAGATTGAGAAGCCTCCTTTCATACCTTATGTTTTGGAGCCTGCTGGCCCTGGGTGCATGTACGGTTCCTTATGAGCTGAGTCAGCGCAATCTTGCAGTACTGTACGATGAAAAAACCGGTCTGACGGAACCGCAATATTGCCTGCAACACTTGTCCGACAGCATATCCGTGCTGTATTACGCCCTGCAGTTGCACGACTTTTTGTATCAACAAACTGATAATGACCCTGTTTACAGAGCACACATCCGCCTGAAGGTGCTGATTCGTGACAGTTACGAAAGCAAAGTGGCGGAAGATTCGCTGGTCGTCAGTTTCTCCGATTCTGCTCATTTCCAGCACAATTACGTCCTCCATGATTCATTGCTCCTCAAATTGCCCACCGCCTTTGAAAAGCTGCTGGAACTGGTGGTGACAGACATGAACACCATGCAGCAAGTGACACATTACCTGATGGCATATAAGGTGTACGAAGGTGATCAGCAGTTTTTTCTGGCAAGGGCCCAGGATGGGAATCCGCTTTACCGGTCTTATATTACCGAAGATGAGTCCTTCTCCCTTGAGGCACCTTTGGGGCATGCCGGAAATCTGACAGTTCGTTTTTACCACAGGGATTTCCCGATTTCCATTCCTCCTTTTGCCATTGACTACGGAGAATCATTCAATTACAAGGAAGACAGCCTGTTCAGCCTCCCTTTGCAGGATGGAAAAACAGGCCCGCTGGCATTCAGGCGACCGGGCTTTTATCATTTTCAGGCCGACAGTTCAAAAAAGGAAGGATTTACCCTTTTCCTGCATGGCAGTGATTTTCCACGTATCGGCACCGTGACAGGAACGCTGGAACCGCTGCGGTATATCACCACTTCGAGGGAGTACCAGGTTCTTTCCTCGGCGGGTTCCGTCAAACTGGCCATCGACAGCTTCTGGCTGGAGAACTGCGGGAATATTAACCGGGCAAGGGCTCAGATTGCCAAATATTACAACAGGGTTCAGGATGCCAACCGGCATTTCACCTCATACCTTGAGGGATGGAAGACTGACCGGGGGATGATCTACATTGTGTTTGGTCCGCCGACCCATGTTTTCAGGGATGTCAACACCGAGAACTGGGTTTACGGTGATGCCGGTTATTCTCTTTCACTGAGGTTCAGTTTTGTACGTGTTGACAATCCTTTTACCTACAATGACTTTAACCTTTACCGCAACCCGACCTATAAAGAAGTCTGGTATCATGCGGTTGAAAACTGGAGGCGATAGATGAAGGAACCAATGGTTATTTATGGGATAAGACCAGTTCAGGAAGCCCTGCACGCCGGGAAGACAATAGATAAAATACTGTTTCAGAACGGATTACGTGGAGACCAGGTTCATATGTTGTTCCATGAATGCCGGGAGCGGGACATTCCCTTCCAAATTGTTCCGGTACAAAAGCTGAACCGGATCACCGGCAGGAATCACCAGGGTGTCATTGCCTTTGTTTCGCCTGTGAGCTACTTTCAGCCGGATGAATTGCTTCCGGGGCTTTACGAATCGGGGAAGGTTCCCCTGATCCTGATTGCAGACAGGATAACAGATGTAAGGAATTTCGGTGCCTTGTGCCGCACTGCCGAGGCCTGTGCAGTTGATTTTATTCTTTTTCCCTCGAGGGGCTCGGCTGCATTGAACGACGATGCCGTGAAGACCTCTGCAGGAGCCCTCATGCGGGTACCTCTCTGCAGGTCCCCGAACCTGAAAGTCAGCATGCAGTATCTGAAAGACAGCGGGGTCAGGATCATTGGTGTGAGCGAGCAGGCGCAGGATTTGTACTATCAGCAGGATTATACGCTGCCTGCCGCCCTGCTGCTGGGATCGGAGGAGGACGGCATCAGTCCGGCCTACCTGCCTTACTGTGATGCACTGGTAAAACTGCCGATGCTCGGGGAGATTGCTTCCTTAAACGTATCGGTGGCTGGGGGCGTGGTAATGTACGCAGCGGTGGTGCAACGGATGCAGGCGGGAACATGAGCAGCCTTTGCAAAACCCGATGTGTCACATCGATGACACCATGTGTCACATGGTATTTCCTGGTCATGATCTTGTTGCTCAGCGCATGTGGAAAAGTGAAGCGGGAACAATACCCAGACGGGGTTCTGAAATCAGAACTGCATTACAGGGGCGGGAAAATGCACGGCACAGCATGCTGGTATCACAGCAACGGTAATAAATCAATGGAGTATCACTATAAAAAAGGGAAGCTGCACGGGAAGGCCAGCCGCTGGTATTTTAACGGGAATCCCGAATCAGTAGTGACTTACCGGTACGATCTGAAGGAGGGCAAGGCACTGTTTTACACAGAAAAAGGGCAGTTGTCGGCAGAGCAGCACTATGTCCGGGACACCCTGCACGGGCCTTACCGTGAATTTCATCCCAACGGCAGGATTAAAATCGAAGGCGGGTACCACCGGGGATTGTTCCATGGGCAATGGAAATACTTTAATGCAGGCGGACTTGAGATTGGCGAGGGCAGTTTTGATCATGGCAATGGTGTGCAGCGGGCCTGGTATGACAACGGACTGAAAATGAGGGAGGTCCAGTTTGAGAACGGGCTGAAGGAAGGTCCCGAGACCTGGTGGAGGCTTGACGGAAGTCTGGAAAAAGTAATGCATTACAAACAAGGCATCCTTGTAAGAGAAGAACGCAGGCCATGATGATGTCCGCACAGGAACTCAGGGACTTTCTTGAATTTAAGTCCGCCCAGTATAACCGGCCCGAATTCATTGAGAATGACCCGGTTTCCGTTCCCCATCAGTTTGAGAGAAAGGAGGACATTGAAATAGCCGGCCTGCTTGCCGCCACCCTGGCATGGGGCAGAAGGGCACAGATCATTCTCAAGGCAACTTTGCTGATGAAAATGATGGATCATACTCCCCATGATTTTATCCTGCACGCCGGGGACAAGGATTTGCAAAAGTTTCACAGTTTTATACACCGCACCTTCAATGGGGAAGACTGCATCTTTTTTCTGAAGGCACTCCAAGGCATTTACAGGAATTGCGGAACCCTCGAGGAAGCTTTTTTCCCACGGGGGAGGGAAATTGATATCAGGCAGGCGATCAGCAACTTCAGGAATGCCATGCTGCTGGGCAGTTACCCTGCCAGGTCGGCGAAGCACCTGGCTGACCCCATGCGAAATGCCGCTGCGAAGCGGATCAACATGTTTCTCAGATGGATGGTGCGCAGGGACAAAAATGGTGTCGACTTTGGCTTATGGCAGCGGGTTAGTCCCTCCGGGCTAATGATCCCGCTGGATGTACACACGGCAAACACCTCCAGAATGCTGGGCTTGCTGACAAGGAGGAGCAATGACTGGACCGCCGTTGAAGAACTGACCGCGAAACTGCGGCAGTTCGACCCTGATGATCCCGTGAAATATGACTATGCCTTATTTAACCTGGGTATTGAAGAACATTTTGCGTAGGGTCACCTGACGGGTATCGCTGGTGTCAAACAGGGGATCACTGCCCGGACAGTGACCATTGCAACAAGTTTTATCATTTTTTTAACATTCTGTATATCAATATTTGAATTATTGGTTTGAATACAATACTTTTGTGAAAACCTTTGGTGATATGAAGCTTACACGGATACTGCTTTTTTTCTCTTTTGCAGTGTTGCTGTCCTGCGATAAAGAAAGCAAGGAGAAGGAGACTCCCCCGCCGGACAATTATCAACCCGTAACGGATTTTTCCATCTGGACATACTCTGAGTACCCGTCAACGGCCTTGTACAGTATCCGTATCACCGGGTGGGATACCACTTTTAACAAGAAGAAATACACAGAAATGTTCAGCACCCTGACCGGGTACAGTTACTTCAGGAAGGAAGGCGGGAATTATTATCTCATGTTTCCCGACGACACCCTCACTGAGTTTTTATATCTGAAAGACAGGGGACTGACAGGTGATAACTGGGAACAGAAGGTACAGGTGAGCGGTTTCGACGCCACATTCAAGTACAAAATAACTGCCCGCGACATTGAAAGTCTGGTCAACGGGATCATTTACAAACAAGTGATTACCGTGCGCCGGGATACCTGGGTTGATTTCGGCACAGGATCGGATTCGTTGGTCAGTTCTGAACTGAGTTCCTATGCCAACAATGTTGGCCTGATACTGATTGACCAGGGGATAGAAAAGGTGTATCTCAGTCATTATCAGATTTTTCCGGAATAGTTTAAGTAACTTACCGCCGGTGGGATGTCATCCTGGCGTTGATTTAAATCAATGACGGGATGACATCCCAATGCTATCTTTGGTGTCTAAAACCCTTTTCCATGAACGAAATCACAGGTACAGATCCGGAACATGCATTGGCAGAACTTTTCTTCCTTAAAAGCCAGTGTATCCTGCATTATGATAACTTCGCCAAACAGGCTCGCAAAGATGGTTATGAGCAAATGGCCGCCATTTTTGAAGAAACTGCCGAACAAAGCCGTTCGCATGCCAAAACCCTGATGCGCCTGCTTGAAAATACGGGATCACAACTTGACTTTACTTACCGCATCCCGGCCATTTCGGACACTGATTCCAACCTGAACACTTCCATTGAGATGGAAACCAGCCTGGTGAGCCTCCTGCAGACGGCAGAAAACCTTTGCCTGGCTGAGGGATTTAAGCGGGCCGCCACAAAACTGAAACTCTTCTCACAAATCAGCACCTTTTATATCAGGCGCTTTACTGCGCTGCTGGAGAACATCCGCCAGGACAAGGTCTTCAGGAAAGACCGGAAAGTCAAATGGATATGCCGTAAGTGCGGCCTGATATATGAGAGTGAGAGAGCGCTTCACAACTGTCCAGGCTGTGAGCATCCCCAGGCGTATTTCGAAGTCCTGGCTGAGAACTGGTAAGCTTACCGGCGGTCGGCAGCCGGCAGGCTGGTTTGTCCAGCCGGGTGAATGCAGCGAAAAAATTTTTATCGTATACCGAAAGCACACAGGAATGCGAAAAATGAGCATACAGAGTCACCGGTATAACCGAAAATTGCTTCGCACTTTCACGAAGACTCAGCATAAAAAATCAGTAAATCAATGACTTGATATTTCACATTTCTATTTTTTACAAAATACTGTCATTTTTTTACTACTTTGTATTGCATAGTACTAAAATATGATTTATCTTTGCGGCATGGAAACAGAAAAATCATTATCCCAAATGCGCAAAGGAGTACTCGAGTTTTGTGTACTCTCACTGCTGGCGGGGCGAGAGGCATATGCTTCTGACCTGATCGACAAGCTGAAGGGTTCGCGTCTGATCGTGGTCGAGGGTACGCTATATCCCCTGCTCACCCGTCTGAAAAACGACGGGCTGCTCACCTACCGCTGGGAGGAATCCCGGTCGGGCCCGCCAAGGAAGTATTACCGGCTCACTCCCCTGGGCCAGTCGTATCTGCGGGAACTCGAAAAAGTCTGGAAAGACCTTGTTATATCCGTGGAAAGTATCATGCAATTACAAAACAATTAACAATCATCACAATGAAAAAGAATTTCAATGTCAATATTGCGGGCATCATCTTTCACATGGATGAGGACGCCTACGAGAAGCTGGAACATTATCTGGGCCAGTTAAAAAGGCATTTTGCCGCAGCCGAAGGAAGGGATGAAATCCTGTCGGACATAGAGTCGCGCATCGCGGAGATGCTCCAGGAGAAGTTGACAGAAAACAAGCAGGTGATCATTCTGGAGGATATCGAAAGTGTAGTGGCGGTGCTGGGTGAACCCAGCGAATGGGAATCCGGGCAGGATGCATCGCAAGCAGAACATGCGCGGCGGTCGAAGCGGCTGTACCGTGATCCGGACAGCAAGATCATCGGAGGGGTATGTGCGGGGCTTGGTTGGTATTTCAACCTGGATCCCCTGTGGATCCGACTGATCTTCGTGATTGTGACCCTTGCAAGTTTCGGAGTCGGACTGGTGGCCTACCTGCTGTTGTGGGCTTTGACGCCGGAGGCAAGGAATACCGCCGAAAAGCTGGAGATGCGCGGTGAAAAAGTCACCGTTTCCAATATTGAGAAATCGATAAGGGAAGAATTTGAAGGGATCAGGGGAAAGTTCAATGAAATGAAAGATGAAGCAAAGGAAGCCTACCTGAGGAACAAATCAAAAGGCAGCAATTTCTTCGAGAAATTCCTCCAACTGATCATGCAGATCATTTCCACCGTGTTCAAAATCGTGCTGGTTTTTCTCGGATTGATGTTCATCGCCTTCGGGCTGTTCATGATCACCGGGCTGATCTTTTCGATGGTAGATACCGGACACGCCTTCCATATCTCCAGTTTCGGCCTGTCAACGATATCGTTGCCTGCGCTGTTCAGGCTTTTCCTCGACCCCGGAATGCTGACTCTCGGGCTGACCGGGCTGATCCTGCTGGCGGGTATCCCGTTGATCATGCTGGTATATTTCGGGGCCAGGCTGATCTTCAGGTTCCGCACACCTTCCCGCTTTGTAGGCATTCCTGCCTTTTCCCTCCTGCTGGCAGGCATCATCATTTGTTGTATCGTTGCTCTGAATACCATCAGGAATTTCTCTCAGAAAGTAAGCATCCAAAAGTCGCATGTTCTGGTACAGCCGTTGTCAAAACACCTGATCATTGACACGCATTATTTTGAATATCAACATGAAGACTTTGACTTTGACGATGACTTCATGATCGGTAAGTGGAACCTGATGCGCAAGGGCGACAGTATCAGCTTTTTCGGCATTCCCGAACTGGAGGTGGTCAGGTCTGAAAACGACAGTTTCGCTTTGCAGGTGGTTTCCGCTGCCCGTGGCAGAAACACCGGCGAAGCAAGGCACAGGGCACAGCACATCCGGTATTCCTTTACCCAGAACGACAGCCTGCTGATCCTTGATCCGCATTTCACCATGCCTGTGGGCGATAAGATCCGCGGGCAGGAAGTCCGGCTGCGCCTTTTTGTACCGGAAGGAAGGAGAGTCACTTTCAAGGAAGGGACGAAGATCTTTTACGAGTACCGGCATTCATTTAACGAACCCTTTCTCAACAACAGGAAGTGGCACATGACAGAACACGGCCTGGAGGAGGTGAAGGGGGTTGGGGATATTCCGAGAGATACCATGGTAACGAGGGGTTTGATGTAACCCCAACCATTTCCCGGATATTTTGTTAATTTTGGGAATGGACGATACCCCCCGTCCCGTACCATCCCATCCGGTCCATTTGTAGAGACGCGATTAATCGCGTCTCTACGGGTCGGGCCGGATCGGGTCGGACCGGATCGGGCCAAACCGGGTCGCG
>CAZSQJ010000019.1:18076-56579 GCA_964608665.1 uncultured Bacteroidales bacterium
CGGGTCGGGCCGGATCGGGTCGGACCGGATCGGGCCAAACCGGGTCGCGCCGGGCCGGATCAAACCGGGCCGGGCCGGATCGGGCCAAACCGGGCCGGGCCGGATCAAACCGGGCCGGAAGGTCGGGGGGGGTATTGAAATGTTATTACCATGAAAAAAACCATCAAAACCCCGAAAGGGAATGTTCTCGCGCTTGCCGCAATCCTTGATGATTACCGCACGGCATGTCTCAGCCGGCAGCTCAGCCTGACGGGACGCAGGGAAGTATTAACCGGCAAGGCGAAATTCGGGATCTTCGGCGACGGTAAAGAGATCCCCCAACTGGCTATGGCCAAGGTGTTCAGGGAGGGCGACTGGCGTTCGGGCTATTACCGCGACCAGACCTTCATGCTGGCTGCCGGGATGTTAAGTGCTGAGGAGTTCTTCGCCCAGTTGTACGGGGATACGGATCAGGTTTTCAATCCGGGAACCGCCGGGCGCCTGATGAATAATCATTTTGCCACCCGCAGCCTCGATGAGAAGGGAAACTGGAAAGAACTAAGCAGGCAGAAAAACAGTTCGGCGGATGTTTCTCCCACGGCCGGACAGATGCCACGACTGCTGGGCCTGGCCCTTGCTTCCAGGTTCTTCAGACAAAATGCCGAACTTCATTCATTTACACAGTTTTCACAACAGGGAAATGAAGTCGCATTCGGCACCATCGGCGATGCTTCCACTTCCGAAGGAGCCTTCTGGGAAACCATCAACGCTGCCGGAGTGCTTCAGGTTCCCATGGCGGTTTCGGTATGGGACGACGGCTACGGGATCTCCGTCCCCATTGAGTACCAGACCACCAAAAGCAGCATATCGCACGTCCTGGGCGGATTCGCTGAAGATGATACCCATCAGGGCTTTAAAATATATACTGCCCGCGGCTGGGACTACCCTGCCCTGGTGGATATCTACACGGAAGGCATCGCGTATTGCAGGGAAAAGCACGTTCCGGTGATCTTTCACATAACCGGGCTCACCCAACCCCAGGGACATTCCACTTCAGGCAGTCATGAACGGTATAAAAGTCCCGAAAGGCTCCAATGGGAGAAGGCACATGACGGGATCAGCCGCATGCGGCAATGGATGCTCGAAGCCGGGATCGCGGGGGAGGACCGGATCCGGGCCATCGAAGAGGAAGCGGCAGAAGCGGCAAAAAAAGCAAGAACAGCAGCCTGGAACAACTACATAAATCCCCTTAAAGAAAAACGGGATGAATTCCTGCGACTGGCAGACATCACCACCTGCAACTGTTCCAAAACCGCTAAGATTGAGCAAATCAAACAGGAGGTGGCAAGATTGTCGGAACCCATCCGCAAGGACATTCTTTCCTCAGCCAGCCGTATCCTGCGCCTGATCTGCAATTCCTGCAGCAATCCGGAGAACTCCCTGAAAACCAATGTCACCAAATGGCTCAACAGCGAAACTGAAGCCGGGATGGAGCGCTACAACAGTTACCTGTACAGCCGTTCCGACCTTTCAGCCATGAATGTGGAAGCAGCCCGTCCGGAATATGCCCCGGATGCACCCCTGGTTCCCGGACGGGAGATCCTGCGTGACAATTTCGATAAGATACTCGAAAACAACCCCCTGGTGATGGTATTCGGAGAGGATGTCGGGATGATAGGCGGGGTGAACCAGACGATGGAGGGTTTACAGCAAAAATACGGCCCGCTGCGGGTCTTTGATACCGGCATCCGGGAAGCCACCATCATCGGCCAGGGCCTGGGAATGGCCATGCGCGGGCTGAGACCCATCGCAGAGATCCAGTATTTCGATTACCTGCTTTACGGGCTGCAGGTATTGAGCGATGACCTGGCCACGCTGCAGTACCGCAGCCGTGGCGGACAAAAAGCGCCCCTGATCATCAGCACCCGCGGCCACCGCCTGGAGGGCATCTGGCACAGCGGTTCTCCCCTTAGCATGGTAATTAACTCATTGAGAGGCGTTTATGTGTGCGTACCGCGGAATATGACCCAGGCAGCAGGTTTTTACAACACCCTGCTGGCTTCGGATGAGCCGGGACTGGTGATTGAACCACTTAACGGCTACCGGCTCAGGGAGAAGCAGCCTGCCAATCCGGGCGAATACCGCGTGCCGCTCGGGAAACCGGAGATCATCGGGGAAGGCAGCGACATCACCCTCGTTACCTATGGGTCCTGTGTGCGGATAGCAGAGGAAGCGACCGCACAATTAAAAGAATTTGGAATATCAGTAGAACTAATTGATGTACAGACACTTATTCCGTTCGATCTGAATCACCGCATCCTGGAATCGGTGAAAAAAACCAATAAGGTGGTTTTCTTTGATGAAGATGTCCCTGGTGGCGCTACGGCGTATATGATGCAAAAAGTGCTGGAGGAACAAAAGGCTTATTACTATCTGGATGCGGAACCCCGGACCATTACAGCCAAAGAACACAGGCCGGCTTACAGCAGCGATGGCGATTATTTCTCCAATCCGAATGCGGAAGATGTTTTCGAGAGCCTGTATAACCTGATGCATGAAGTGAACCCGGAGAGGTATCCGAAGATTTTTTGAGGGGAGGGGTTACGGGGTTACGATGTTACGGGGTTACAGGATTGCGGGGTCAGGGAGGAAGTGATGCGATAATCCACAAACATTTTAATGCAGCCGGTTGTTATACTGAGGCGACTTTAACAGACCCCTATTTATCAGTTCATTGTTGAAAACTTTTTATCCAACGCTCTCATCCTGTCTGTCATCATCTGGTAAGCTCATTAACCGGCAGTAAATCAGTTTGTAAACCCTCATCCCATGACCTCTCATTACACCATCATCGTCCGCGGCCTGGTACAGAAAGTTGGCTTCCGTTTTCATGCCAACCTGGAAGCAAACCGCAACAACCTCAGGGGTTTCGTCAGGAATGAAGCCGACGGCAGTGTGCATATTGAAGCGGAGGGGGATGAGGAGAATCTCAGGCGCTTTATCGGCTGGTGCCAGTCAGGGCCCAGACATGCGGTGATCGAACAGGTCGACATCAAGAAAGGCCCTGTGGCAGGATATTCAGAGTTTGTGATCAGGCATTGATCGCGCAATGACTGAAATTATACCGACACGGAACAGTTTTGCGAAAAAGTTTGTCATAGCAGTGGACGGCATTGCTCATAGAATAATGAAACACTCCAACTCTCCTTGTGAACATCTATCCCAACAAATACTTTTTTGTCGGAAAAGTCAGCTAATTGATTTACTTTTGTCATAGGCTTTGGTTTTTTGATGTTTATCGTTTTTGTTTTTATACGATACCTGTGGCACTTAGTGACCACTAATCAGACCAAAGCCCTTTTTTATTTACATAGATTCTCCTATGGGGATTCAAATCTCCACCTGCAAGCCCAATCCTTCTTCCAGAGCTTTCTCATACACCAGTTTGGCCGTGGCGGCATCCTGGATGGCGAGGCCGTTGGATTTGAAGAGGGTGATCTCTTCCCTGCCTGTTCTTCCGGGTTTGCTTCCTTTGATGATTTCCCCGAGTTCGGCATAGAAGTGGTCTTCCGTGATGGCGCCTTCCCTGATGGGGATCAGGATATCGCCGGCTTCTCCGAAACAGGCTTCACGCGAATCACCGATAAATTTCGACCGGGCGACGATGGCCGTGTCGAGTTCTCTTGCATTGGGGGTGTGGCTTCCGATGCCGTTGATATGTGTTCCGGGCCTGACCAGGTTGCCGTCAAACAAAGGAACCGCGGAGGATGTGGCCAAACAGAGGATATCTGCTTCCAGCAGGGCTTCAGGTGAAGCGGAGACGGCCACCATCAGATCGAGTTTACGAGCCATCTCATGACTGAACTGTTCCGCAGCCTCTTTGGAGATATCATACACCATCACCCTTCCCACTTTCCGGGCTTCGGCCATGGCCCACAACTGCATTTTCGCCTGTACCCCGGCTCCAAAAATCCCGACAGTACTCTCCTCCGGTTCCCGGGCAAGGTACCTGGTGGCAACCCCGCTGGCGGCGCCGGTACGCACGGCGGTCAGATATCCGCCGTCCATGATGCAGATCACCTTCCCGGTTTCAGGATCCTGCAGCAGCACCGTTCCGATGGTGGTCGGAAGCTGAAATCCGGAAGGATTGTTTTTATAGACGGTCACGATCTTGCAGGCAAGTGCATTGCTTTGACGCAGGTAAGCCGGCATATACAGGGATAAGCCGTCCTGCGGTTTGATGGCAGTGCGCAGCGGCAGGTCGGCCGTGCCGCTGACCATTTCGAGAAATGCCTGTTCCACAACTGTCATGCAGTCTTTCATGGTCAGTACAGACATTACATCCTGGCGGTTTAAAATGAGAGGCATGGGGTGATGAGGTTAAGGTTTATGAAGTTACGAAGTTACGAAGTTATAAAGTTTCAGGGTATTTGGTTACGGAATGACGAAGTGACGGGCTTACAAGCTTAGGAAGTTATGAAGTTTGCATGATTTCAGCAACTGTTCACTGATCTGATCACTGCTTACTGCTCACTGTCTTTTAAAAGGTTCCGGACGAGCCGGCCGCCATCGGGGCCGCTGCCCGGGCCGAGTTCGACGACCTGGTGGGCGATTGAGATCAGCAGGGGCTGGTGTGCGATGAAGAGCAGGGTATGTCCTTCTGCCGTCAGGTTTCTGAACAAGCCGGCCAGCCTGAGGATATCTTCACTGTGCAGTCCCGCGGCGGGTTCATCAAAGACAAACAGGATGCGTCCCTTTTTAAACCGCAGTATCTCAGTGGCCAGCCTCAGCCGCTGGGCTTCACCTCCCGACAGGGTATTGGCCGGCTGGCCGAGTTTCAGATGGCCTACACCCGAAACATTGAGAACCTGCAGGTAACGAGTGGCATCCTTCTGATCCGGAAAAAACGCAAGTGCCTCGTGAACAGTCATATCCAGTATTTCTGCGATATGCTTTCCCATGTACCGGCAGTGAAGGACTTCTTTTTTATACCGGCTGCCACCGCAGGTTTCACAAGGAACCCAGATGTCGCTCATGAAATCCATGGCAGTTTTTATCATGCCGTATCCTCCGCAGGCCGGACATTTGCCGTCGGAGAGGTAGGAAAACGCGCTTTTCCCTGTGCGGCAGCCCTGTTTTACAGCTTCGGCCGCAAAAATATCCCGCAACACATCCATGAGACCCGAGTAAGTTGCAGTGCTGCTGAGACTTCCGGCGCTCAGGGCCTGCTGGCTGACAGCGGCAACATGGTCGAAACGTTCAAGGCCGGATACGGCACGGCAACCAATGGGCCGGCCAGCCTGGTGACTGGCAAGCAAGGCACCGCTCACCAGGCTGGTCTTTCCGCTTCCCGAGACACCCGTAACGGCAATGATGCCACCGGCAATGAAACTGACATCAATATCCCGGAGGTTGTTCCTGAAGGCACCCTTCACACTGAAGGCATCCGGCAATATTTCCGCCATGGGAGGAACCAGGGCAGGCGGATTCCTGAATATCGTACCAGTCAATGAATCAGGCTGTTGCATGATTTGTTGCAAATCACCGCAAGCCACCACCCTCCCCCCGGCAGGACCGGCTCCGGGACCCACCTCGATGATATGGCCGGCCTCTCTGATAAAACTGGTATCATGTTCCACAACCACGGCTGTATTCCCTTTCCCGGTCAGTTGCCTTACCACCCGCACCAGGGGCGGGATATCCCGGCTATGAAGTCCGATGGTCGGCTCATCCAGCACATAGGTTACACCGTAAAGCCCTGAGGAGAAGGCCGAAGCCAGCCTGACCCGCTGCGACTCACCGCCTGAAAGGCTTGCAGAAGATCTGTCAGCCGTCAGGTGCGCAATTCCAAGGTCTTCCATCACCCTGAGCAGGCTAAGTACGGGCTGTCTGATCCTGTCGAACACAAGCCCTTCGGTCCCCCTGACTTCCGTTTGATCATCCGTGCTGAAAAAATCCAGCAATTCCTTCATGCTTAATGCCGATAATCCGGCGATGTTCAGCCCTCTGAACCATATTTCCAGCAGTTCCGGTTTCAGCCGCGCTCCCCTGCAAACTCCGCAATCCACTTCGTGCATGAGCCTGTCGGTATCCCTGGTGTTCTTATTGAGGTATTTTCTCCTGTACTCATCTTCCACCAGGGCGCAGAAGCCACGCCACGCGCTTTGCATGCGATGGGTTCCCGAACGGCTTTTGTTGCGGAACTCCCAGACGACATCGTACATGTTGTCGCCTGTTCCGTAAAGAACGATTTCCCTGACTTCCCGGTCCAGATCTTTCCATGCAGGTGTGAGGTCCAATCCGAGCTCCGAAGCCACGGTCCGCAGTGTTGCAAGATACTGTCCGTCGGGATCCCCGTAAAACCTTCCCGCCTTATGCCCCTGCATGGCACCCTCCAGGATAGACGATTCCGGGTGGGAGATCAGCAGTCCGGGATCGCAGCGAAGCGTAACACCCAGTCCGTCGCAGGCCGGGCAGGCCCCCAGCTGGTGGTTGAATGAAAAATGCCTGGCGGTCAGTGCTGTTCCCCTGGCGGCAGCGATGCGGGCAAACAGCAGGCGGAAATGATCGGACAGCCCGGTGATGGTTCCCACGGTGGACCGGGCGGAATATGCAAGGTATTTGCGGTTGATGGCCACGGCAGGGCTCAGTCCTTCGCAACTGACGAAGCGGGCGGGATTCGACAGTTTCAGCAGGCTCCTGGTGTAGGTTGAGAAACTCGCCGTGAACCTGTGCTGTGCTTCCGAAAAGATGGTATCAAAGGCAAGAGAGGACTTTCCGCTTCCGCTGATCCCGGTTACGACCGTAAGGCTGTTCCAGGGGATCTCCACATCGATGTCTTTCAGGAAATGGGTGCTGACGCCCTGAAAACGGACAGGAATCTGCTGGTTTTCGCGGACTGCAGGCTCCGGAATAGCTCCTGAAACTTCCCGGGACGGCAAACCCAGATAGGAAGTTTTTGTCAGTCCTGCCGGCCTTCCCTGGAACAGGATCTGAAAATCACCTTCAGCTGGTTCATTTCCCAGGTGGATCCAGTGATCTGTCCTGCGGATAATGTCCCAGTCCTGATCAATACAGACAATGGTATTGCCTTTATCCGCCAGTTCCAGCAGGGCGCCGGTAAGTTTTTCCACATCGGCGGGATGAAGGCCGGTGGAAGGTTCCTCCAGGATGTAAAGTGTTTTTCCGCCTTGTTTTTGCTGGAGATACGCGGCCAGTTTGATGCGTTGTGCCTCTCCTCCCGATAGGGTGGTGCTGGGCTGGCCGGGACTGAGATACCCCAGTCCGGTTTTCTGCAGCATGTGCAGGGATTTCAGCATGGCCGGCCTGTCGGAAAAGAACATTACAGCCTGGTCCACAGTGAGATCCAGTATCTCAGAGATGGTTTTTCCCCTGAAGCGTACCTTCAGGCTATCATCATGAAAGCGTTTTCCCTGGCAGTCGGGACACACAAGTGACACATTGCCGAGGAAATGCATGCCGGTTTGCAGGACACCTGCACCCTGGCAGGTTTCACACCTGCCGCCGGGGGTATTGAATGAGAAATGGGTCTTATTCAGGCCAATCGCTTTGGCTTCGTCTAATCCGGCAAACAGGTCGCGGAGTTTGTCAGACCAGCCGGTATAGGTTGCCGGATTGCTTCTCGGGGTTCTGCCGATCGGGCTTTGATCGATGACCACCAGGTCTTGAATATCTTCCAGGCCATTGACAATCAGCTTACCTGCAACATCAGGCTGTGGATGACCACGCTTTTGTCTTTGCCAGGTTTCTTTCAGGATGCCGTGCACCAGGTCAGCTTTCCTGCTTCCTGAAGCGCCTGAAACTACATTGAGCGCCCCGCGTTGCAAGTTGAACATCGGTATAGCACCCTTGCCGGAAGCAGCACGCAAGATGGTGATCATTGGTTTTTCCTGCAGTGAACCTGCCGGAATATGCTCTCTTGCAGGATTGTGCAGCATGTCCCAGCCCGGACTGAACCCTTTCAGTGATACTTCCCGGAAATAGCGTGATGCAGGCCCGTTAAAGAGTACCGCTCCGCCCAGGTTACCGGGTCCGGGGCCCATATCCACAATCCAGTCGGCATGACGGATAAACATTTCGTCATGCTCCACCACGATCACCGTATTTTGTCTTTCCACAATGGCACGGATAATCTCAATCAGGGGTTTCACCTCTGCGGGATGCATGCCTGCTGTGGGTTCATCGAAAACGTATAGCACATGACTGAGTCCCGACTGAAGGTGATTCACCAGCCTGATCCGCTGGGCTTCTGCTGCGGTAAGTCCGGATGCCGGAGTATGGAGGCTGAGGTGACCCAGTCCGAGCTTTATCAATAGCCCGAGTTGACGGAACATGCCTTCACTGATGGCCCCGGCCACCGGCGTTTCCGCAGGCGTCCATTCAACCACTGACAGCCATTCGACCAGGGCTTTAAGGGAAAGGGCGGACAAGGCATCGATGCCTGCTCCCTTAACTTTCACCGACAAGGCTGAGGGATTCAGCCGTTTCCCTTCACAGGCGCTGCACGGCCGGGATTCCGCGTACCGCAGGATGCTGTCGTTCCTGTCGCGTTGCAGGATTTCCGACATGATGGTGATGAGGCCCCGGTAATATCCTTCCTCCCTGGGTTTGGCGGTGATCCCTGTCCATTTGAGCCTGTTTTCCAGGGGATGTTTCCCGAATGGTATCCTGATCCTGTCGCTGCCGAAAAAAATCACGGCTTTATTTTCTTCCGTAAGGTCATTCCAGGGGGTATCCACATCGAAGCCGTGTGCCCGGCACACCTGGTTCAGTACATCGGGCGTCACCTGGGAGTACATGATATACCCGTTGGGCAGGGTTGGTGCCAGGGCTCCCTGGCGGATGCTGCGTTCAGGGTGGTTCACCAGCCTTGCGGCAGTGATCTGTTCTTCCATACCGAGGCCGTTGCACAGCGGGCAGGCTCCCAGGGCGCTGTTGAATGAGAACAGGCTGCGGGTCGGGTGCAATCCCTGCGGAGCCTCACCGAGCCGGGCAAACAACAGGCGCAGCATGTCGTACATATCGCACATGGTACCGAGGGTTGACCTGCTGTGATTACCCGTGGTTTTCTGCGCAAGGGTAATGACCGGCGGAAGGTTTTCGATTGCATCCACTTCGGGCTGAGACACCTTCCCCATGAAAAGTCTGGAAAAGGAAGGGAAAGTCTCAAGAAAACGTCTTTGTCCCTCGGCCGCGATCACATCAAAAGCTAGAGACGACTTTCCCGAACCGGAAACGCCCACCACCACCGTTAGCCGGTTATGCGGGATTTCGAGGCTGACGCCTTTCAGGTTATGTTCACGGGCATTGCTGATCAGCAGGCCCTGATTCGTGCTGAGGTCAGACATTTCAGAGGATTCGGCCGGATAAGCGTACTATGTTATACCGAAAGAACACCGGTAAGCGATGGTGTTTTCAGCGTCACCGGTATAAAGAATCTAACCAAAAACTGCTTCGCATTTCCACTACGATTCAGTATACCTTTTTCCTGAACGGTTTGCAAGGAAACCGGCCAGTAGGATATATCCCATGGCTGCTACCAGTACCAGCAGGCTG
This sequence comes from uncultured Bacteroidales bacterium, assembly GCA_964608665.1. Taxonomy (GTDB): domain Bacteria; phylum Bacteroidota; class Bacteroidia; order Bacteroidales; family CAIXZF01; genus JAKLIX01. The sequence goes on from CAZSQJ010000019.1 coordinate 27,632, forward strand.
GCCGTCAGTCCGGCCGACTCGCTTACGGCCCCGACAACCAGCGGAAGCACGGCGCCTCCGGCCACGGCCATGATCATCAGACCGGAAATCTCATTGGCACGGTCAGGCATTTTTTCAAGTGAGATGGTGAATATCAGCGGGAAAAGGTTGGCTGATCCCAGACCGGTGATAAAAATAAATATTCTTGCCACCAGCGCATCCGGTGCCATGATCATCCCGACCAGCCCGATGATGGCAATCAGGGTGGTAAGGATGAGAAAGCGGCCCGCCCTGATCCAGTTGAGTATGATGGCTCCGGAGAAACGTCCGATCATTAAAGCCGTGAAATACAGGCTGATTCCGAGGGATGCTTCTTCGAGGCTCAGGCCGAATCCGGTCTCCAGATAATAGGCAATATTGGTGTTCATCCCAACATCGCATCCGACTACAAAAAAGATTCCCACCACCATCAGCAGGATAAAGGGGCTTTTCAGCAACCTGAAACAGGACGCAAAGGTGGCAGGTTTGCGTTCCGGCCTGGATTCGGCAATGGGGGTGAAATACATCCACAGGACGGCCAGGAAAGAAGTGACGGCATAAACGGTGAACACCAGCTTCCAGTTGCCGTAACGGCTGGCAAAATACGTGGCCAGGATGGGACCCAGCAGGGAACAAATGGCTTTGATAAACTGCGAGAAACTCATGAAACTGGCGAACCTGGGGCCTGGTACCACATCCTGCAGGAGGGGGTTGGCAGCCACCTGGACGATAGTGTTGCCGATACCCAGCAGCACGAAGGCGGCAAGCATCACCGGGAAAGAATAACTGACGAGCGGAAGCAACATACCCAGTCCGGTGACTCCCATTCCCACATTGATGATGAACCTCTTACCATATCTGTCCTGGAGGATTCCCGTCGGTACCGACAGCAGGAAGAACCAGATGAAAGCCATTGACGGGATCAGTTGTGCAAGCGTATTGCTCAGGTTGAAGTCCTGTTTGACATAGCCGGCCGAAACGCCGACGATATCCACGAAACCCATCACGATAAAGGACAGCATGACAGGGAGCACTTTGCTCACTTGAATGGTTTTATTGTTCATACCGGGCTATTATTTAAGTGCAGAGATGTCGAGTGCGGCATAGAATGCATCGTCGGCAAGCCTGACGCTTCCGCTGAGGGCAGCATCCTCACCGAGTGATGAAATATAACAATGCGGATCCTGTATGTCATTGCTGATCAAGGTCTGACAAAAACTATCCTTGAACAGATGGTAGCTTTGGGTGATATTCCCCCCGATCACCAGGCATTCTGCATCGAATCGCCGGAGCCAGGGAGCGACAAAATTTCCGAGATTGCGCCCGAAGGTTTTAAACAGGTCCTGAACGATCAGGTTCTGGGAATAGAGTTCCGCGAGTTCCTTCACACCCTTTACTTCAACTCCTTTACGTATCAGGTATTGTCCTATAAACCAGCGTGTTGAAAAATGATCATCGGCAATGGTCTCTCCAAAAGGCAGGTGATACAGACAACCCTGGGGTGGTACTGTATCGCCGGTTTCCACCGGGATACCCTTTTCCACGAAGGAAGACCCAAAACCTGTACCCAGGGTCAGGGCCACCACCCGGTCATAGCCTGAAGCTTCTCCCATCCATGCTTCTCCCACGGCAAAGCTGGTGGCGTCGTTCATAAAGCGGACCGGCACATGTTCAGGCAGGTCGAGGCGGGTGCTGATGACTTCCCTCACGTTGATGCCATTGAGCTGGTCGTATTTTTTCACCCCTTTGAAACGGGCGATTCCTTTATGGTAATCAAAGGGACCGGGCATGGCGAATCCTATCCCGGCAAGTTGGTTCACATCCACTTTTTGCATAGAGCGTGCAATGGTGGATGACCATTTCTCGAGTATCTCCAGGGCCGAGGCCTGGCTGTTGACTTCCGTCCTGGCCTTGCTCCCTTCAACAAACTCGCGTTTAAGCAGATGAACAACGACACTGGTGATATGACTGCCGCCAATGTCGATCCCGATGGCAAACTGTTTATCCATATAAATTCAGGGGTATTTGAGTATGCTAACTTACAAAGATTAAAGAAATACCCCATGTGCCACATTGAAAAAACAATGTGTCACATCGGAATTTCTTTCAGCATCCTGGCCACGAGGCGGTCAACAGGAAATGTAAACTCTTCCGGATCAAGGGTATTCACCGGAACAAAGCGAAAACTCTGGGAACCTTCGAGCGGAGGGATGTCGAATCTGGATGTAACAACAGGAAAAACAGGAGTACCGATCAGGTCCATCCTGTAATAGATACTGATCAGCTGGGCAGGTTCAGGCAGGAGCATGGTCGGCTGAAAATAATCGGTCGTATAGAAGTGATCCCCTACCAGCACTTCCTGGCCCAGTTCTTCAAGACATTCCCGCTTCAGGCAGTCCCTGCTTCCCTCGCCAAATTCCAATCCTCCGCCGGGGAACTTGGTCATGTAGGTATGCAGACGATACTCATCGGTAAGCAGTATCCTTTGACCGGGATCGATATAAAGACCATATACGCGGATAATGAACATATTGCGCTGGGTTACGGCAAGGCTTTTGCCCGGCAGGTTATTGCAGGCTGCACGGAATGATTGATGAAAATGCTGCCTTGCACCGGATTGGTCATCATTTTCCAGGTTTTTGTGCCCGGGTGATCTCCCTTTTTCCCGGCGGGCCGGGAAGGGATTCCACTGAAAAACCACATTGTTTCAGGGTCCTTCTGACTTCTCCCCTGGCGGAATAGGTGAGCAGAAAGCCTCCGGGAACCATGGCCGTAAATATCTTTTCGAAAACATCTGATTGCCACATCTCCGGTTGGACTTCCGGTGAAAAGGCATCGAAATACACCAGATCGAATTTCTCCTCTCCGAGCACAACATCCTGAATCTTTTCGTGCAGTTTGAAAAGGATGAATTCCTCACTCAGGTAATATGGAAAATCCCAGGGCGTGGTATGTATTTTAAAAAACACCACCCTTTCATCGCAGGAGCCGATTTTGCCGGGATAATTCAGCAGCTTCAGGTATTCTTCGGCGAGCGGTTCCGGTTCGATGGCCACATAACGGATCTTCAGGTTGCGCTGCCCGTTTTCTTTAAAAGTCAGCAGGGTGTTGAGCCCTGTCCCGAAACCAATCTCCAGGATGCTCATTTCCGGTTTGCGGATGCTTACAGCCTGGAATCCGTGGTGGATGAAGATATGGCGGGATTCCTGAACAGCTCCTTTTATGCTGTGATAGTGTTCCTTCAGGACAGGATTAAAGAACGTATGAGAACCATCTTCCGTAACAACCAGTTGTAATTCCATCACCAGAAAATTTGATGTGACACATCACAAAAGTACGGCGAAACTGAATGCGCTTTGAATAATGGTTTAGGAGACCTGGCCAATCACCGGTTGTAAACCACCCTGCAGGCCCTCAGAGAATCGGGCAGTGTAATGCTTCCGGCAGCCTGTCCTCCCGGAAAGCTGAAAAAAGACAGGCGGTTATGGGTTGCCGTAATGATCAGGTCGCGGGTCTGGTCGAAATCCAGAGAAAGCAGTCCGGGCATGGATACCAGCGGAAAGAGGGTGTTGTTTTCTTCCCGGAACCAGTACACGGACTCTGGTGTTGCAAGCAGCAGGTGGAATGGCAACGGATTCAGTGCCGCAATGATCCTTTCACCGGGAAAAGTACAGGGAGTCGACAACGCAGGCCCCCCGGGGTCGTAGTATCTCAGCACACCGCTGCCTTGCTGTTCGCCTGCAACCCAAACATTCCCGCCGCCGGTTTCTCCGAGAAACAGGCTTTTAAAAGAAGTCTGCAATCCTGTCTCATAGCTGCCCGCCGGGTAAAAGTATGTTCCGATAAAATACTGCAAGGCTGATTTAAGGGCAGTTGCCACCACGAGCCTGTTCCCCTGCCGAAAACAGCCCATCGGCCATTCATTGAAACCAAAATCCCTGAAAAACAAAACATTACCAGCAGGACTCAGTGATTGCAGTTTCCCGTCATACGCACCCGTAAACAGTTCGTCGGACTGCAGGCTGAGAAACTGGTAGTAAGGAATCCCTGAGGTGCCCTGACCCTGCTTTTCCCACAACACCTCTTTTTCATCCAGGTGCCAGGCCAGCAGCTTTGGGACGTGCTTCCCGCAAAGATACAGCATCCGGCGGGAGGAGGAGACCAGCGCATATCCGAAATCCACCGGAAAATCCCTGATATGCACCAATTGCTGAAGGCTGTCAAGCTCATATAAACCGGTGGTATTCACCTGGGTTTTAAAAAACAACAAAATTTTTTCAAACTTTTTTTCCAGGGCTAATATCCTGATTGGCTGATATTTATTTTTTGATGTCCGGGCAGTTGAAGCTTTTATCCATGCAAAATAATTTCCACTTTCCGGCTGAATTGCATCTATATAAACAGTAAGATCAAGCGTAATGGATGTGACACCCTGATGCGGCAGGTTGTATTGTTGTACCGGTAAAACGGGAGTCAGCTGTTCATTGACAATACCGGCCTGAAGGCCTGTCAGCGGATCTGTGCTTTCTACCGTGGCCAGAAAACGGAGGGTATCATAAACATGAAACTGCTGATAACCATATGGTTGCACAAAAGAGATGACAGGATCGGGGGGGGTGTCTTCCTTGCTGCATGCCAGCAACAGGAAGCACAAAGACGCCAGAATGAGCGAAGCTTTGCAGCGGCGGAGCCTTGCAAAGTTCCAGGCGGATATTGTCATATTTTCCGGTATGGCAAACACAATGACCATTATTTTTACAAAATTAAGAGATAAACCATGTTAAGAAGACTTGATTTAAGGCATGTACTGTTTCTCGACATTGAAACAGTGCCGTTGTGCCCGGCGTATGATTCGCTGGAGGAAGCGGAGCGCAGGCTGTGGGATAAGAAAGCACGGTTTTTGCGTGAATACCGGGAAGATGAACCGGAGGTCGCTTATCAGCGTGCCGGTATTTATGCCGAGTTTGCCCGGATCGTTTGCATATCGACCGGCATTTACAGTGATCACCAGCTACGGATCAAATCCTTTGCAGGGCATGATGAAAGCCTGATCCTCAGAGATTTCGCAGCCCTTCTGCACACCTTCTATTCACAGGAACACCACCTGCTGTGTGCCCATAACGGGAAAGAATTTGATTTTCCTTTCCTTGCCCGCAGGATGGTAGTTCACGGGATTGAGCTGCCCGACATCCTGGACCTGGCCGGAAAGAAGCCCTGGGAGGTACGTCATCTGGACACCATGGAGCTGTGGAAGTTCGGAGATTACAAAAGTTACACCTCCCTGGAGTTGCTGGTGCATATCCTGAATATCCCGAATCCGAAGAACGACATAGACGGGAGCGAAGTCGGGCGCGTTTACTGGGTTGAAAACGATCTGCCGAGGATAGTGGAATACTGCCAGCGTGATGTGGTGGCTATCGTCAGGGTAATGCTCCGCTTCCAGAACAAACCGCTGGTACCGGATGAAAACATTATCATTGTATAGTTGTTTCATGTGATGCATATCCGCCCGGTCAGCAAAAACCTTTCGCTGGTATGCTGTCTTGCCGGCTGCGAAATACATCTTCATTTTATACCAATGATTTATAATCACATCTAACATGAAATCAAAAAGATCCCTCATCCTGTTATTGCTTTTCCCCATCATTTTAAGTGCACAGGAACAGTCCTTCCACAGCCTTCAGGCCAAAACCATTGACGGAGAAGATTTCAACTTTTCCTCGCTGAAGGGCAAGAAAGTGATGATCGTGAACACCGCTTCCAAATGCGGATTGACTCCCCAGTATGAAAGTCTGGAGAAGCTTTACAAACAATACGCTTCGGGTAATTTCATCATCATTGGTTTCCCGGCCAACGATTTCCTCAGCCAGGAACCGGGTACCAATGAAGAGATCAGGGAGTTCTGCACAAAAAATTTTGGGGTCACCTTCCCGATGATGGCCAAGATATCGGTAAAAGGAGAAGATATGCACCCGGTTTACCAGTGGCTGACTCAGAAAAGCCTGAACGGAAAAATGGACAGTGAGGTGAAATGGAATTTTCAGAAGTACCTGATCAATGAAGAGGGAAAATTGATTTCGATGGTTCCTCCAAAGGAAAAACCTGATTCAGAGTGGATTATAGACTGGATCACCGCTAAACCGGTTTCTGAATAAGGAATAAGGCAGCTGGCCGGGTTTGGCTATTTGAAGAAATTCGCTTAGGTTTGACGAAAATATTAACATCCATCTTTATGAAGAATCACATTGCTTTGCTGGCAGTTATGGTAATTGCTTTTACGGTAAGCACTTCCGGCCAGCAAAAAAAGAAAGACGCATCTGAGGCTGTCGTTTTTAAAAACCGTATCGACACAGTTTCCTACATCATCGGTGCCGATATCGGACAGAATATGAAGCGAAGCAAGATTGAGCTGAATGAGAAGAGTTTTATGCTGGGACTGGGTCTCGGGTACAGGGGAGCGGATACGCTGATCAGCAGGGAAGAGATCGACCGTGTGATGCAGCAATTTCAGGCAGAAATGGAAGAAAAACAAAATAACGAACAACAAACGATGATCACAGAAAACAAAAGCAAAGGAGCGGAATTCTGCAGGGAATACAAATCAAAACCCGGTGTGATTGAGGGGCCTGAAGGGCTTTTATACAGGATACTGAAGGAAGGCAGCGGCGACAAGCCCCTTGCCGCAGACACCGTTTCGGTATATTACCGTGGAAGACTGCTGAGCGGAGAAGTGTTCGATGAGACCAAAGCAGGTGAGCCTGTCAGTTTTCCGCTCGGGAATCTCATCAGGGGATGGACGCTGGGCATCCAGATGATGCAGGTTGGCAGCACCTTTGAATTTGTAATCCCTTCGGAACTGGGATATGGCGACAGGGAAGTCGGGCCGATACCAGCAGGATCAACGCTGATCTTCGAAGTGGAACTGCTTGGGATCAAAAAAGGGAACTAGAACAAGGCAGGCTTTACTGACCGAAGATCTCCAGCAGTTTTTGGGTCAGCATCTCACCCCTGAGTTTCTTCCCGATGATCTTTCCTTCACGGTCGATCAGGATTGTGAACGGGATGGCGCTAACGCCGTACAATTTAGCAGCATCTGATTTCCAGTATTTCAGGTCGCTTACCTGCGTCCATGGAAGTTCGTCGTCGCGGATGGCTTTTTTCCATGCTTCGGCTGTCCGGTCAAGACTAACGCCGAAGACCTCGAAACCAAGGCTGTTGTATTTCCGGTACATTTCCCTGACGTGGGGGTTTTCTTTACGGCAAGGCCCGCACCAGGCAGCCCAGAAATCGATGAGCACTACCTTTCCTCTCAGCGAAGACAGGCTTTGTACCTGGCCACTGGTATCCGGCAGTGATATTTCAGGTGCCACATTGCCGATGGCAAGCACCCTGGCCGCCTCCACCTTGCGGTGAAATTCCTTTACGAAATTATTGCCCGGATGCGCAGCAAAAAGTGCTTTGTCGTACAGATCATGCAGCCCGAAATGTTCGTCGATGTCGAGCTTTTCGACATATACCAGTCCTGAAAGAGATGACGGGTTAGCATTAATATACTGAATTACGCCCTGGGTTCTGAGCTGGTCATAGAATGCAAAACGTCCCCTGAGGGTTTCAAAGGCTTTATCCGTGCCGGCACCGGCCTGTTGCAGTGATTTCCATGCGGTTTCTACACTGTCAACCCCGGCAGACAGGATGGCGTATTGCCGGCTGAAATCCCAGAATGCCTGGTTTTCAGCACTACCGTTTACCTGGGGATTATTCCCAAGATTAGCGGCATCGAGGGTAAGCTGTAAACGGTCACCCGGCCTTACCACCAGCAAAATATTGTTATTCTCGGCAAGGAACAAGCGGAACAATTCAGCTTCCGACAGGTCGAACTCCAGGCTGAAAGATCCGTCGGCCAGGATGGGAGCAGTGCTGTGGATGGAAACTTCCCTTACCGGCAGACGCAGCGATATTTCAGTATAAATGCTGTTGCCTTTCAGGGATCCCCGGATGCTTGTTTTAACAGGTGCCGCATTTCCGGCGGCAAGGATCGGAAACACCGCCAGGGAAAGAAAAAGGATGGCCAGTCTATGCTTAATCATCAGGTTTAGCGTTGCAGTTCAGTCAGTAGCGAATAAGAGGTCAGTTTATTGTTCTGGTCGAAATTTTCAGACCTGACGACGCCGATTTCTTCGGCTATCCAGTCAATCTGCATCATCTTCATTGAAAACACAGATTTTGTATCAACCTCATAACTAACCTTATAGCAAGAAAACGTACCGGCAGGCGTGGTAATATTCTCCTTAGCGACCACCTTGCGGTTAATGATACGCACCGTGATGGTCATCATCACCATGCCTCCGCTCTCCATGGCGAAATTCATTTCCGCATCTTCAAGCTTTTGTCCCACCTGCAGTTTGGACGGAAATTTCAGGTCGGTGCCACTCACCTTGATCTTCATATCTTCCATCCCTTCCATCGGGGGCATGCCCTTCATCAGATCGTTCATGTCCCAGATAAACTCTCCGTGGCTGCAGCGGAAAGTCAGTCTGGAGTTCATGGCTTCCTTTCCTTTTGCATCGAAGCTGTTCACCTGCACATCGATAGCATAACCTTCGGGGGTGTTGTGTTTTTTAAGAATGGTCATTCTGGTGCTGCTTTCCAGCTTATCCTTCGCATCGAAATGCTTCATTTCCATACGGGTGCCTTCCTTCACAGGCATATAACTGGTACAGTCCTGGGAAAACAAGCTGGCCACGGGGAAGGCCAGCAGGCCTGCCACGATGATTGAAGTCAGAAACAGTTTTTTCATCTTGTTGATTTTTAAAGTTTTAACACACTTCATTGGCTAAATATAACAACAGATCCCCTTTGAGGTATGGAAGCATGCCAGGATTCCGGATGAACGGAGCGATAGCGGATTGTTCAGGGTTTATCTGGCAAATTTAAAATCTTTTCCAGGATAAGTGGCTGCATTGCCAAGGCCTTCCTCGATGCGGAGCAGTTGGTTATACTTGGCGATGCGTTCGGAACGGCAGGCCGATCCGGTTTTGATCATCCCGGTATTGAGGGCGACGGCAAGGTCGGCGATGGTGGTGTCTTCCGTTTCGCCCGAGCGGTGGCTGATCACGGCTGTATAGGCATTGCGGTATGCCAGGTTTACTGCATCAATCGTTTCGGTCAGGGTTCCGATCTGGTTGACCTTGATCAGGATGGAGTTGGCCACGCCTTCCTGTATCCCCCGCTGCAGCCTGTCCACATTGGTCACAAAGAGGTCGTCGCCAACCAGCTGGATTTTTTCGCCGAGTTTATCTGTCATCAGCTTCCAGCCGTGCCAGTCGTCCTCGGCCATACCGTCTTCGATGGAAATGATAGGATATCGTTTCACCCAGTCAGCCCAATAATCGACCATTTGTGCCGGGCTCAGTTTTTCTCCGGTGGATTTATGGAGGTGATATACATTTTCTTCGGGAAGGTAATACTCTGAAGAAGCAGGGTCGAGGGCCAGGCAGATATCTTTGCCCGGTTTGTAACCTGCTTTTTCAATCGCCTGCAGGATCACGGTCACTGCTTCCTCATTCGATTTCAGATTGGGGGCGAAACCGCCCTCATCGCCGACATTGGTGGAGTACCCAGACTTTTTGAGCACGTTTTTCAGGTTGTGGAAGACTTCGGTTCCCATCCGGATGGCTTCCGAAAAAGAGGCGGCACCCACCGGCATGATCATGAATTCCTGAAAATCAATGGAATTATCGGCATGCGAGCCTCCGTTCAGGATATTCATCATGGGGATGGGCAGGGTGGTAGCGTTCACGCCTCCGATATAACGGAACAAGGGTTGTCCGGTTTCCTGGGCGGCGGCATGGGCGATGGCAAGCGAAACACCAAGGATGGCGTTGGCTCCGAGATTTCCCTTGTTCGGGGTACCGTCGACTTCGATCATCCGTTTGTCGATTTCCACCTGGTCAGTTACATAATAGCCTTTCAGCTCCTCATTGAGGATTTTATTCACATTATGAACCGCTTTCAGAACTCCTTTTCCAAGGAACATTTTCTGGTCTCCGTCGCGAAGTTCGACGGCCTCATGGACTCCTGTTGATGCTCCGGAGGGCACGGCAGCCCTGCCAATGGTACCGGAATCGGTTACCACATCAACTTCTATCGTCGGATTACCTCTGGAATCAAGGATCTGACGTGCATAAACATTTAAGATCGTACTCATATCATTAGGTTATTAGTGCATATATTATTAAACAAAAAAAGGACAAAGTATGGTTCATACTTTATCCTTTTTTTTCCTTTTCAGGCGGGATCAGGCCTGTTGCGGCGTTTCTCCATGCTCATCTACCTGCTTATCTTCCTGTGTATCAGCAGGAGTTTCCTCCTGCACAGCTTCGGCTGTGGCGTCTGTGAGCTGTGCGTCAGGCTGTTCCATGATTTCAGGGCTTTCTGTAAGGGTATCTGTCACCAAAGTGTCGGGTGTTTCCACAACTTCGGGTGCTGCTGTAATTGCCGGTGGAGGTATTACGGCATCTTTTTTCCGGGCGGCGGTATGAACCTCGGGCGTGTCTGCGTCCTCAGATTTTTTCCGGCCTCTGCCGCGTCTGGTTTTGGCCTTGGTACCGGCTGATTTGCTGTCCTTCACATAGGTGTCGTTAAAATCAACCAGTTCGATCAGGCACATCTCGGCATTGTCGCCCGTTCGGCTGCCTAATTTAAAAATACGGGTATAGCCACCCGGTCTTTCAGCGATCTTCTGTGAAATATTTCTGAAAAGCTCGGTTACAGCCTCTTTATTCTGAAGGTAACTGAAAACCATCCTGCGGTTGTGTGTGGTATCTTCTTTTGACCGGCTGATCAGGGGTTCTACATATGATCTCAGGGCCTTGGCTTTGGCCAGGGTGGTATTGATCCGTTTGTGCATGATCAGTGAAGCAGCCATATTGGACAACATGGCCTCCCGGTGGGAACTCGTTCTTCCCAGGTGATTAAAGCTCTTGCGGTGTCTCATTGCAACTATTCCTTATCTAATTTATACTTGGTAACGTTCATACCGAACTCCAGTCCTTTGGATTTCACCAGTTCTTCAAGTTCGGTAAGGGACTTTCTTCCGAAATTCCTGAATTTCAACAAATCATTTTTATTATAGGCCACCAGTTCCCCGAGTGTTTCCACATCGGCTGCCTTGAGGCAGTTGAGTGCTCTTACACTGAGGTCAAGATCAACCAGTTTGGTTTTCAGCAGCTGGCGGATATGGAGCGAGCTTTCATCAAATTCTTCCGTCACTGTCTTTTCCTCCACATCGAGTTTGATCTTCTCATCGGAAAAGAGCATGAAATGGTGGATAAGAATTTTGGCGGCTTCTTTGAGGGCTTCTTTGGGTGCGATGGAGCCATCGGTGGTAACCTCAATGATCAGTTTCTCATAGTCGGTTTTCTGTTCCACCCTGAAATTCTCGATGCTGTAACTCACATTCCGGATAGGAGTATGGATAGAATCAATAAAGATGGTACCGATGGGAGGATTCAGGATTTTGTTTTCCTCGGCCGGCACATAACCGCGTCCCTTGTCGATGGTGATCTCCATGGAGAACTTGGTAGCCGGATCCATGTGGCAGATCAACAGTTCCGGGTTCAGAACCTGGAATACCGACAGGAATTTATTGATATCGCCTGCCATGAAAGCCTCCTGGCCTCCGATGACGATATGGGCTTTCTCAGAAGTTTCAGAATCGAGCAGTCGTTTAAACCTGATCTGTTTTAATTTAAGTATGATCTCTGCCACATCTTCCAGCACGCCCTTCATTGTGGAGAACTCCTGTTCCACGCCGTCGATCTTAATGGAGGTGATGGCATATCCCTCTAAAGAGGACAATAATATTCTCCTCAGGGAATTGCCGATTGTAACACCAAAACCGGGTTCCAGCGGACGGAATTCAAAGGTCCCCTTGAATGCATCCGATTCGAGCATAATAACCTTGTCAGGTTTCTGGAAAGCTAATATTGCCATAATTTCCCTTGTTTTGTTAATGCTAGGGTGAATTTTACTTGGAATATAACTCGACGATGAGCTGTTCCCTGATATTTTCGGGTATTTCTTCCCTGTCGGGATATTTGATAAATGTACCGCTCAAAGTGGTGGCATCCCATTCCAGCCAGGGGTATTTGTCGCTCCTTGACAGGACTGCGTTGCTGATGATTTCCAGCGATTTGGATTTCTCTCTCACGCCAACAATATCGCCTGCTTTCACCTCAAAAGAGGGGATGTTGACTACCTGGCCGTTCACCACGATATGGCGGTGTGAAACCAGTTGCCGGGCGGCTGAGCGCGAAGGTGCAATACCGAGGCGGTACACGACATTGTCGAGCCTGGCTTCGATCAACTGAAGGAGGATGGTTCCCGTAACTCCTTTTTTCCTTGCAGCACGTGAAAACACATTTTTAAACTGCCGTTCAAGGATTCCATAGGTGTACTTGGCTTTCATCTTTTCCATCAGCTGTATCCCGTACTCCGACTGCTTCCTTCTTCTTTTGGAAGGTCCGTGCATCCCGGGAGGATAGTTTTTCTTTTCATAACTTTTGTCGGGACCATAGATAGGTTCCTTGAATTTCCTCGCGATTTTGGTTTTCGGACCGATATAGCGTGCCATACTGAATAAGGTTTATCCTGTTAAATATTATACTCTTCTGCGTTTCGGGGGCCTGCAGCCGTTATGCGGCAAGGGCGTTACATCCACAATTTCGACTACCTCTATGCCTGAGGAGTGGATGGTACGGATGGCAGATTCCCTGCCTGCACCAGGTCCTCTGACGTAAACCTTGGCCTTTCTCATCCCAAGATCATACGCAACTTTTGTACAATCCTGGGCTGCAACCTGGGCTGCATAAGGTGTGTTTTTCTTTGATCCCCTGAAACCCATCTTACCGGCCGAAGACCAGGAAATGACCTGTCCGGCTTCGTTCGTCAGGGTAACGATGATATTGTTGAAGGAAGCCATGATATAGGCTTTCCCGATTGGATCAACCTTAACGATTCGTTTCTTGGATGATTTTGTGCTCTTAGCCATAAACTCTGTCTTATTTTCTTATCCATTAATTGCCAGACGACCCGCCGGGGGATTAACCCTTGCTGGGTGCCTTTTTCTTGTTGGCAACGGTTTTTTTCCTTCCCTTCCTGGTACGTGCGTTGTTTTTGGTCGACTGCCCGCGCAGCGGCAATCCGGAACGGTGCCGGATACCACGGTAACAACCGATGTCCATCAGACGCTTGATATTCATCTGTACCTCAGAACGTAATGAACCTTCCACCTTGAATTCATCATTGATGATGTTCCGGATGGTAGTCAGTTCGTCATCGTTCCAGTCGGATACCTTCTTGTTGTAATCCACCCCGGCCTTGCCCAGGATATACCTGGCACTGCTTCTGCCGATTCCGTGGATGTACGTCAGACCGATCTCACCCCTTTTCTGCCTGGGTAAATCGATACCTGCAATTCTTGCCATATCTCTGTGTGTTTATAATTGTTAAATCAATAATCAACCCTGTCTTTGCTTGAATTTGGGGTTTTTCTTGTTGATCACAAATATTTTTCCTTTTCTCCTGACGACTTTACAATCGGCAGTTCTCTTTTTCACTGATGCCCGTACTTTCATATGCGATTGATTTTCTATTTATACCTGAAAGTGATTCTTCCTTTTGTCAGATCATAGGGCGACATCTCAATCTTGACTTTATCACCGGGAAGTATTTTAATATAATGCATGCGCATCTTTCCCGAAATATGAGCCATAATCATGTGGCCATTTTCAAGTTCAACCCTGAACATTGCATTGCCCAATGATTCCCTGACGACACCGTCCTGTTCTATGACTAGTTGTTTAGCCATATATGATCATTATTAATTGCATTGATTGTATTTTCAATTTCATTAAAACTCGACAGCACTTCAGCCTGTTGTTTCCTGATCACCACTACGTGTTCGTAGTGAGCGCTCGGCATCCGGTCTTTGGTTCGTATGGTCCATCCGTCCCGGTCCTGGGTCACTCCTTTTTTACCGTAGTTGATCATGGGTTCTATACAGATCACCATTCTCTCCTGAAGCAGCACCCCTTCTCCCCGCTGTCCGAAATTCGGCACTTCCGGTTCTTCATGGAGTTTACGACCAAGGCCGTGTCCGACCAGCACCCTCACCACAGAAAACCCGTGACTTTCGGTAAACTGCTGGATTTCAGACCCTATATCCCCTGTCCGGTTGCCTGCTATGGCCTTCGAAATACCCTTCATCAGGGATTCTCTGGTAACATGCATCAGTTTGAGAAAGCTTTCCTTTACCGGAGCAATGCCGAAAGTATAGGCACTATCGCCATAAAAACCGTTTTTCAGCACACCGCAATCCACGGAAACAATGTCTCCTTCCCTGATCTCACGCTTCCCCGGTATCCCGTGCACCACTTCGTCGTTCACCGAAATACAGAGTGTAGCGGGAAAACCCCTGTACCCTTTAAAACCGGGAACGGCTCCGTGATCCCGGATATAGGTCTCTGCCACTTTATCGAGGGTGGCAGTATTTACACCCGGTTTCAGATACCTGGCCACTTCAGCCAGGGTTTCTCCAACAAGCAAAGAACTGTATTTAATTATTTCTATTTCTTCTTCTGTTTTTAACGTCAGCATGGTCAATGCAACTTTTATCCGGTCATTCCCATTGATCTTCCCTTGATCCTGCCGGATTTCATCAAACCGTCATAATGCCTCATCAGCAAGTGGCTTTCAATTTGCTGCAGGGTATCCAGTACCACACCGACCAGGATCAGCAGGGATGTACCCCCGTAGAACTGTGCAAACTGGGTACTAACCCCGGTAAACCTCACAAGGGCGGGCATAATGGCAACAAAGGCCAGGAAGAGTGATCCGGGCAGGGTGATCTTTGAGAGGATGGAATCCATAAAGTCAGCGGTTTTCCTGCCTGGTTTCACACCGGGTATAAAGCCGCCGTTCTTTTTCATATCCTCCGCCATCTGATTGGGATTCACGGTAATAGCGGTGTAAAAATACGTAAAGGCCACGATCATGATGGCAAAGACAAAGTTGTACCAGAATCCGTTGTAATCCAGAAATGCCCCCACGAAACTGGAAACAGTCTGGCTGTCGGTGAATCCTACCAGGGTAATCGGCAGAAACATGATGGCCTGTGCAAAGATGATAGGCATAACCCCTGCCGCATTCACTTTCAGCGGGATATACTGTCTTACTCCACCGTACTGTTTGTTGCCTACGATACGCTTGGCATACTGGACAGGCACTTTCCTGGTACCCTGCACGAGCAGGATGCTGATCAGGATAACAAGTACAAGTACGGCAATCTCGACTACGAACACCACCAGGCCGCCACCTCCCTTTTCTTCCATACGTGATACAAACTCTCCGGCAAGTGCAAAAGGCAACCTGGCGATGATCCCGATCATGATGATAAGGGAAATCCCGTTACCAATGCCCTTGTCCGTGATTTTCTCGCCAAGCCACATGATAAACATCGATCCGGCCGTTAAAAGGATGATGGATGACACCCAGAAAAAGCGGGTGGGTGTAGCTTCCGGTGAGAATGGAAAGAATGCCTCATTAGGCAGCTGGGAAACCAGGTTGGTGATATAAGCCGGTGATTGGAATATAAGGATGATCACTGTCAGGTAACGGGTGATCTGGTTGATCTTCTTCCTTCCGCTCTCCCCTTCTTTCTGCAGTTTCTGGAAGTAGGGAATGGCCATCCCCAGCAACTGCACCACAATGGATGCGGAGATATAGGGCATGATGCCCAATGCAAAGATGGAGGCATTCGAGAATGCACCACCCGAGAACATGTTGAGCAGGCCGAGCAAGCCTTCGCTGGTTTGTTGCTGCAGGGCAGTCAGATGAACGGGATCAATTCCCGGCAGTACCACATAGGCGCCAAAACGGTAAATCAGCAGGATACCGAGTGTATACAGGATCCGTTTCCTGAGATCTTCGATTTTATATATGTTCCTGATGGTCTCTATTAGTCTTTTCATCGTTTAAGGATTCTGGATGAGCGTTTGCACATGATTGTTCCACGGATCACTGGATGAGGCTTGCCAACCCACCGGCCTGCTCAATGTGTTTACGGGCAGTATCGGAAAAGGCATGGGCTTTCACATCGATTTTTGCGCTGAGTGTGCCCCTGCCAAGGATCTTCACCAGGTCGCGGCGCGACACCAGTCCCTGCTCAATGAACACCTCTGCATCAAAATAATCGATACCTTTTTTATCGAAAAGTCCCTGCAACACATCGAGATTAATGGCTTTATACTCGACCCGGTTCAGGTTTTTGAATCCAAACTTGGGCAAACGGCGCTGAAGGGGCATCTGACCTCCCTCAAAACCGATCTTGGTCTTATTGCCTGACCGGGATTTGGCGCCTTTGTGCCCGCGGGTGGAAGTACCGCCACGGCCTGATCCCTGTCCGCGTCCAACACGTTTGTTCTTTTTAACCGATCCTTTTGCAGGTTTAAGATTACTTAAATCCATTTTGGTATATTGTTTCCTGATTATTAATCAATTTCCACCACGGTGAGCAGGTGTTTCACCTTTTCAATCATGCCAAGTACCTGGGGAGAAGCCTCCACTTCCAGTGACTGGTGCATTTTCTTAAAGCCGAGGGCTTCCAGGGTCTTTTTCTGACGCAGGGGGCGGCCAATCCCACTTTTCACTTGTTTTATAAGTAACTTTTTCATCATCAATGCATTAACACATTAACCATTGAATACTTGCTTTAATTCTATTCCCCTCACCTGGGCAACGGTATAGGCATCCCTCATCTGAGCCAGGGCGTTGATGGTGGCTTTCACCACGCTGTGGGGGTTTGAGGAACCTTTCGACTTGGCCAGCACGTCTCTCACGCCCACGCTTTCGAGTACGGCACGCATGGCACCTCCGGCGATCACCCCGGTTCCCGGTGCGGCAGGCTTCAGAAAGACATAGGCACCGCTGTACCTGCCATGCTGGTCGTGAGGGATGGTCCCTTTGAGGATGGGCACCTTGATCAGGTTCTTCTTGGCATCGTCGATACCTTTGGCGATGGCAGCGGTTACTTCCTTGGCTTTACCAAGGCCAAAGCCGACCACGCCGTTTTCGTTCCCAACCACTACGATGGCGGAAAAGCTAAAGGTTCTTCCTCCCTTGGTCACCTTGGTAACCCTTTGGATACTGACCAGCTTGTCTTTGAACTCGATCTCGCTGGATTTTACTCTTCTGATATTTTCGTTGGCCATAATTCCTTAAAATTTTAATCCTTTTCCCCTGGCGGCTTCAGCCAGAGATTTCACCCGTCCGTGATACAGATAACCGTTGCGGTCGAACACCACTTCCTGTATTCCGGCTTCCTGGGCCCGCTCTGCGATCAGTTCACCAACAAGTTTCGCTTTTTCCGACTTATTAACCTGCTTTTCCAGGATGGATTTCACCCGGGAGGAAGCGGAAGCCATGGTCTTGCCGGTTAAGTCGTCTACCAGCTGGACATAGATCTGCTTATTGCTGCGGAAGACTGTCATCCTGGGTTTGGATGCGGTACCCGACAAGCGCTTACGGATCCTGAATTTTATCCGTTGCCTTCTGTATTCCTTTGCACTCTTAATTGCCATCACATCAATGATTATGCGTTAAATCGATTATTTTTCGGATGCAGATTTTCCTGCTTTCTTGCGTACGATCTCGCCCATGAAGCGAATCCCTTTTCCCTTGTAAGGTTCGGGTGGTCTCATAGACCGGATCTTGGCAGCCACCTGTCCGAGCAACTGGCGGTCAATCCCTTTCAGGATGATGGTGGGATTTTTTCCCTTTTCGGCTGTGGTTTCAACCTTAATCTCCGGGGCAAGTTCGAATACAATATGGTGGGAATAGCCCAGGGAAAGATCGATCATCTGGCCTGTGGCCACGGCTTTATATCCCACTCCGACCAGTTCCTGGGTAATGGTAAAACCTTCCGATACACCCCTGACCATATTGGCAAGCAATGAACGGTAAAGTCCGTGTCTGGAACGTTCCTGTTTCTCATCGGTATCCCTGGTAAGCACCAGGTTTCCGTCGGCAACTTTCACATGGATGGCAGGATCGATGGCCTGGGTCAGTTCGCCCAGTTTACCCTTAACGGTGACAATATTATCCTCTGATACAGTCACCTGTACTCCTGAAGGCAGAGGAATGGGCAGTTTTCCTATTCGTGACATAACTTCTGATTAACTGATATAACACAATACTTCACCACCGATATTTTTCGACCGGGCTTCTTTTTCAGTCATGATACCCTGGGAAGTGCTCAATATTGCGACACCCAGCCCGTTCAGCACGCGCGGCAGGTTATCCACACTTACATATTTACGCAAACCGGGTTTGGAAATCCTGGTAAGGTTCGTAATGGCAGGCATTTTGGTGACCGGGTGATACTTTAAGGCGATCTTGATCATGGGAGGGAATACCTCATCCTCGAATTTAAAATTCAGGATATAGCCCTGGTTGAAGAGAATGCGGGTGATTTCCTTTTTCATGTTCGAAGAAGGGATTTCGACTATCCGGTGGTTAGCCATGACAGCATTCCTGATACGAGTCAAGTAATCTGCAATAGGATCTGTTACCATGGAAAATATTCTGTTTTCTTATTAATAATATGGTTTACCAACTGGCTTTTTTGATTCCCGGAATCAGGCCGTTCAAGGCCATGAAACGGAAATTGATGCGTGAAATACCGAACTGCCTCATATAGCCTTTTGGCCTGCCGTCGAGGTTGCAGCGGTTGTGCAATCGTACCGGCGAAGCATTCCTGGGCAGCTTCTGCAGCGCGGCATAATCACCGCTTTCTTTTAATGCGGCTCTTTTCGCGGCATATTTTGCGACAAGTCCCTGTCGTTTTTGTTCTCTGGCTTTGATGGATTCCTTGGCCATGATGTTATTTTTTAAAGGGTAATCCGAATTCTTTCAGTAATGCCAGGGCTTCCTGGTCGTTGGCTGCACTGGTCACAAGGGTGATATCGAGTCCGTTGATTTTTCCCACCTTGTCGATGTTGATCTCAGGGAAGATGATCTGTTCAGAGATCCCGAGGGTATAATTTCCCCTGCCGTCGAATCCCTTGTCGTTGATCCCCCTGAAGTCGCGGATACGCGGAATGGCAACCGAGATCAGCCTGTCGAGGAATTCGTACATGCGTTCTCCCCTCAGGGTGACACGGGCGCCTATCGGCATGCCGCGACGCAGCTTGAAGTTTGAAATGTCTTTCTTCGACTTGGTGGTTACCGCCTTTTGTCCGGCGATCATTGTGAGCTCGGCAAGGGCATTCTCCATCAGTTTCTTATCCGTGATAGCGCCGCCAACACCCTGGTTCAGGCTGATCTTCGTCAACCTGGGTACCTGCATCGGGCTTTTATAATTGAACTGTTTCTTCAGTTCCGGTACGATTTCCTTATCGTACTTTTCCTTTAATCTGGGTACGTACTTCATTACTTTATCACCTCCCCGGTTTTTTTGGAATAACGGACGAGTTTATTGTTTTTGGGGTCGATACGGCGGCCGCTGCGGGTTGGTTTACCGCTGTTATCCACCACCATCAGGTTGGAAATGTGCACGGGGGCTTCCTTTTTGGCAATGCCGCCCTGGGGACTCTTGGCATTGGGTTTGGTGTGCTTGGTAACCATGTTGACCCCTTCCACAATGGCGGTCTGTTTTTCGGTGAACATATCGAGCACTTTCCCCTGCTCGCCCTTATAGTCACCAGCGATGACTTTCACCGTATCTCCTTTTTTAATATGCAGTTTCTTAGGCATGACGATCCTTCATTACAGCACCTCGGGTGCAAGTGAAACGATTTTCATAAACTTTTTATCCCTCAGTTCCCTGGCCACAGGCCCGAAAATACGGGTACCGCTGAGTTCTTCCGATGCGTTAAGCAACACACAGGCATTATCATCGAAACGGATATACGAACCGTCGCTGCGGCGGATCTCCTTTTTGGTACGGACGATCACCGCTTTAACCACGGCACCTTTCTTCACGTTTCCGCCCGGCAGGGCATGCTTGATGGAAACAATGATCTTGTCCCCGACTCTGGCATAACGTTTCCGCGTACCACCGAGAACCCTGATACAGAGTGCCTCCTTGGCACCGCTGTTATCGGCTACATTTAATCTGCTTTCCTGCTGTATCATATTACTTAGCCCTTTCTACGATTTCAACCAGTCTCCAACATTTGTCCTTGCTGATCGGCCTTGTTTCCATGATCCGGACGGTATCGCCCACATTGGACTCATCCTTCTCATCATGGGCGAGAAAACGTGAAGTCTTTTTCACGAACTTTCCGTATTTGGCGTGCATCACTTTCCTTTCTACCAGCACCACGATGGATTTATTCATCTTGTTGCTTACTACCACGCCGGTTTTTTCTTTCCTGAATTTCCTTGTTGTTTCCATCTCAAGAACAATTATTGTTTACTACCCTGTTGCAGGCCGATTTCCCTCTTGCGAAGCTCGGTGATCAGCCTGGCAATGGTTTTCCTGTATGCTTTGATCTTATTCGGATTTTCGAGAGGCGACACCGCGTGGTTCATTTTCAGCTTCACCAGGTGTTTCTTTTCTTCCTCCAGTCTTTCTTTGATCTCACCCGTAGTGAGTTCCCTGATCACTTCTGCTTTCATGGCTTATCAGTTTGTTTCCGATGCATAATCTCTTCTGACGATGAACTTGCATTTCACCGGGAGTTTCTGTGCGGCCAGGCGAAGGGCTTCGGTGGCAATTGTCAGGGACACTCCTTCCACTTCAAAAAGAATGCGTCCGGGAGTTACCGGGGCAACAAACATTTCGGGAGCTCCTTTTCCTTTACCCATACGCACTTCTGCAGGCTTCTTGGTGATTGGCTTGTCGGGAAAAACCCTGATCCATATCTGTCCCTCACGTTTCATATGACGGGTGACAGCCTGACGGGCGGCTTCAATCTGACGGCCCGTAAGCCAGGCTTCCTCAAGGGTCTTGATCCCAAAGGAACCAAAGGCCAGCTGGTGCCCGCGCTGGGCATTGCCTTTCATCTTGCCTTTCTGCTGCTTCCTGTGTTTGGTCTTCTTTGGCTGTAACATGGTTAGAAGAGTTTATTTTCGTGTATTAACTTAATTATGAATAAATTACGGTCTGGGACGACCTTTGCCCATATTCCTTGACCGTGTTCTCGGAGCATTCACCTTTTCTTTGGTCGGCCCGGTGGCAGGTGTCAGATCACGTTTACCGTAAACTTCTCCTTTGCAGATCCAGACTTTCACGCCTATCCTGCCGTAACTGGTATGCGCTTCGGCAAGGGCATAGTCGATGTCGGCACGTAAAGTATGCAAAGGAATACGGCCTTCCTTATAAGTCTCATTCCTGGCCATTTCCGCCCCTCCAAGCCTGCCGGAAATCTGCACCTTGATGCCTTCGGCAAGCATGCGCATGGCAGAAGCAATGGAAGTCTTGATGGCGCGGCGGTACGAAATCCTGCCCTCGATCTGGCGGGCAACTGTATTGGCTACGATTACCGCATCCAGTTCAGGCCGTTTGATCTCGGAAATATTGATCTGGATCTCCTTGCGGGTAACCTTCTTCAATTCTTCCTTCAGCTTGTCAACCTCCGCACCTCCTTTGCCGATGATGATCCCCGGCCTGGCCGTATGAATGGTCACCGTCACCAGCTTCAGCGTCCGCTCAATAATGATCCTGCTGATCCCGGCTTTCGACAAACGGGCATTGAGGTATTTGCGGATTTTTTCGTCCTCTACAAGCTTGGATTCAAAACGCCTTCCGCCAAACCAGTTGGAATCCCATCCCTTAATGATTCCCAGGCGATTACCTATAGGATTAGTTTTCTGTCCCATTCAGTGTCCTATTGTTGGTTAAATGTTTTTCATTTTATAATTTACTACGCTTCTGCAGGTTCCGGATTCAGTTCACGGCTGTCGATGCTTAAAAAGACATGGTTCGACCGCTTCTTTATCCGGTAAGCCCTTCCCTGGGGAGCCGGACGCACTCTTTTCAGGGCACGACCGCCGTCAACTGCTATCTCACTGATATACAAATGACTGTCTTCCATTCTGACTCCTTCGTTCTTGGCCTGCCAATTGGCAATCGCTGACAACAGCAGCTTCTGCAGGCGTCCTGCAGCCTCTTTCTTGCTATATTTCAATACATTGAGCGCTTTCTCCACATCCATTCCCCGGATCAGGTCTGCAACGAGTCTCATCTTGGTGGGCGAAGTGGGGCAATCATTCAACCTTGCAAAGTAGAGGTTCTTCCTTGCATCCTTCATTGCCTGCGCAGTGGTTTGCTTTCTGGATCCCATCGGTCAATGTGTTAATTATTTCTTACCTTCTTTTTTACTCCCGGAATGGCCCCTGAACGTACGCGTGGGTGCAAACTCGCCGAGCTTGTGCCCCACCATGTTTTCAGTGATGTAAACCGGAATGAACTTGTTCCCGTTGTGTACCGCGATGGTTTGTCCCACGAAATCCGGTGATATCATCGAAGCCCTTGACCAGGTCTTGATCACCGTCTTTTTCTTGGAATCGATCGCTTCCATTACCTTTTTTTCAAGTTTAAGGTCGATATACGGTCCTTTTTTGAGTGAACGGCTCATGCGTCTGTGGTTTTAACTATTTCTTTCTTCTTTCGAGGATGAACTTGTTGGATGACTTGGTCTTGTTCCTGGTCTTATATCCCTTTGCGGGCATTCCCTTACGGGTACGCGGGTGACCGCCCGATGCCCTGCCTTCGCCTCCTCCCATGGGATGATCAACCGGGTTCATGGCCACACCCCTGGTCCTGGGACGGCGCCCCAGCCAACGGCTCCTGCCGGCTTTCCCGCTCGATTCCAGGTTGTGGTCGGGATTGGAAACCATGCCCACGGTAGCTCTGCAGGTCTGCAGGATCATCCTGGTTTCACCGCTGGGCAGCTTGATCACCGCGAACTTCCCGTCACGCGACATTAGCTGGGCATAGGATCCGGCACTGCGGGCCATCTTGGCTCCCTGCCCCGGCTGCAGCTCAATGTTATGAATAATGGTACCAAAAGGTATTTCACTCAGGTACAAGGTATTCCCTACCTCGGGTGCAATGCCCCGGCCCGACTGCAATTCCTGTCCGACCTGTAAGCCATGCGGAGCGATGATGTACCGTTTCTCTCCATCCCTGTATGCAAGCAATGCAATGCGTGCCGTACGGTTCGGATCGTACTCTATCGACTTCACCACGGCAGGAATCCCTTCCTTGTCGCGTTTGAAGTCAATCAAACGGTACATCTGTTTATGACCACCTCCCATGTAGCGCATGGTCATTTTGCCTTCATTATTTCTACCACCGCTCTTCTTTTTGGGAGCAAGCAGACTCTTTTCGGGAGTTGAGGTAGTAATATCGTCGAAAGCGCTTATCATTTTGAAGCGCTGTCCTGACGTTGTCGGTTTGAATTTCTTTAAAGCCATTTACTTAAATATTGCTATAGAAATCAATGGTTTGACCTTCTGCAAGAGTTACCACGGCCTTTTTACGGGCAGTTGTCCTGCCGCTTACCAGACCCGTCCGGGTATAACGGCTTTTCCTTTTCCCGGCGTAATTCATGGTGTTGACATCTTTCACTTCCACCCCATACAAAGCTTCCACTTCCTTTTTGATCTGCAGCTTGTTAGCCTTGCGACTGACCACAAATCCGTAACGGTTGAGTTTCTCTCCCTGCTGGGTCATTTTTTCCGTTATGATGGGTTTCAGGATGACGCTCATGATGCTTGATTTTTATAATGTTGTATTGTTTACTGACAGAGTTTTTCAACCTCTTTCACGGAACTCTCCAGCAGCAACAGATGGCTGGCATGAAGGATTTCATATGTATTCAGGTCGGTGGCCCTTGAAACCCTGGCCTTTTTCAGGTTGCGGACCGACAACAACAGGTTCTCACCGGGCTGTACGGTTACCAGCAGGGTTTTCTTGTCAACGAGCTGCAGGTTCTTCAGAATCTCAGTGATATTCCTGGTCTTAGGCGTATCCATGCTGAAATCTTCCAGTACGAGGATCTGGTTTTCCCTGGCCTTGTATGTAAGTGCCGACCGGCGTGCCAGCTTCTTCAGCTTCAGGTTGAGCTTGAAATTGTAAATCCGCGGCTGCGGACCAAACACCCGGCCTCCGCCCACAAAAAGCGGGCTCTTCGCACTGCCGGCACGGGCTCCACCGGTACCTTTCTGCCTTTTCAGCTTCTTGGTAGAAGCATTGACCTCCCATTTCTCTTTCGACTTATGCGTCCCCTGCCTTTTATTCGCAAGAAACTGCTTGGTGTCAAGGTATATCGCATGATCATTGGGCTCAATGTTGAACACTGCGTCATCAAGAACAATGGTCCTTGCAGTTTTCTCTCCTTTGATGTTATATACTTCTAACTCCATCTTTCAAGAATTAAATATGATCCATTCGCTCCGGGAACTGCTCCCTTCACAAGTACGATGTTCTTCTCAGGTATCAGTTTGATAATCTGAAGGTTGATTACCTTCACCCTTTCATTTCCCATACGTCCGGCCATGCGGATGCCCGGAAAAACACGCGATGGAAAAGAAGAAGCCCCCACCGATCCCGGCGCCCTGAGCCTGTTGTGCTGCCCGTGGGTGGATTCCCCAACTCCGCGGAAATGATGCCTGCGCACAACACCCTGGAAGCCTTTACCCTTGGATGTTCCCACCACGTCGATATACTCGCCTTCAATAAATACATCTACCGTGAGAATATCTCCGTATTCCTTCTGATGGCCCGACTCGAAACGCGTGAACTCGGCCAATACCTTCTTGGGTGTGGTTTTTGCCTTGATAAAATGCCCCTGGAGCGCCTTGCTGGTGTGCTTCTCATTCTTTTCATCGAAGGCTAACTGAATGGCTTCATAACCATCCTTCTCCCTGGTCCGGATCTGTGTTACCACACAGGGACCGGCCTCAATGATGGTAACCGGGATATTCTTTCCCGATTCATCATAGATACTGGTCATTCCGATTTTCTTTCCTATAAGACCTGACATTGTTATTCGGTTTAATTTTTTTTGACAATCAGACGGCTGATCATTACACTTTGATCTCAACCTCAACACCGCTGGGCAGTTCCAGCTTCATCAGGGCATCGATGGTCTTGGAAGTCGAACTGTAAATATCCAGCAGGCGCTTGTATGTACAGAGCTGGAACTGTTCACGCGACTTCTTGTTCACAAACGTGGAACGGTTGACCGTAAAGATCTTCTTGTCGGTAGGCAGGGGAATGGGCCCGCTGACCACCGCACCGGTCGATTTTACAGTCTTCACGATTTTCTCGGCTGACTTGTCAACCAGGTTGAAATCGTAAGATTTTAGCTTTATTCTGATCCTCTGATTCACCTTTTTTACTGAATTAATGAACAATTAATATTTTTCAACGTATCCTTTAATCTTATAAATGATTTCTTCACTCATCTCAAAAGGAACCCGCTCATAATGAGAGAATTCCATACTTGAAGTGGCCCTGCCCGAACTGATGCTCCTCAGGGTGGTCACATATCCGAACATCTCGGAAAGCGGAACCCTGGCGGTAATGGCCTGATATCCTATTTTCGGGTTGATGGCCTGCAATACCGCTCTTCTGCGGTTCAGGTCACCCGTGATATCGCCCAGGTACTGTTCCGGGGTTGCGACATCGAGGCGCATCACCGGCTCCAGCAACACAGGCCCGGCATTTTTGCAGGCGGTGCGGAATGCAAGCCTGGCAGCAATTTCAAATGCAAGGCTGTCGGAATCAACCGGGTGGAATGAACCATCGAGCAGTCTCACCTTCACGCTGTCAAGCGCGAAACCTGCCAGCACACCGTTCATCAGCGCAGCCGTCAGGCCTTTCTGAATGCCGGGAATAAACTCTTTGGGGATATTGCCGCCGGTGATCTCGTTGATAAACTGCAGACCATGTACACCCGGATCGGCAGGCGACACTTCGATCAGCAGATCGGCAAAACGTCCGCGACCGCCGGTCTGCTTTTTGTAAATTTCACGATATTGTGCCTTTGAGGTGATCGCTTCTTTGTAGGCAACCTGGGGGGTACCTGTATTGCAGTCCACTTTAAATTCACGTTTCAGCCTGTCTACCAGGACTTCCAGGTGCAGTTCCCCCATGCCGCTGATCAGGGTTTGGCCGGTTTCTTCATCAAAGCGTACCGTAAAGGTGGGATCTTCTTCGGTCAGTTTCCTCAGACTGAGCGTAAGCCGGTCCACATCGTCCTGGGTTTTCGGCTCAATGGCCATAAAGATCACCGGAACGGGAAAAATGATGTTTTCCAGCTGGATGGGATGTTTTTCATCACAGAGGGTATCGCCGGTGCGGATTTCCTTAAAACCAACGGCGGCTCCGATATCTCCGGCACGTATTTCGTCGATGGAGGTATGTTTGTTGGCATGTACCTGAAACAGGCGGTTGATCCTTTCTTTCTTTCCCGTATTTGTATTGAGGACCAGTTCGCCTGATTTGAGCACCCCCGAATATACCCTGAAGAAGGCGATCCGGCCGACATAAGAGTCGGTGGTGATTTTAAAGGCGAGGGCCGACAAACTTGCCGTTGAGGAGGCTTCCCGGCTTTCTTCCTTAGAGGTGAAAGGATTGATGCCGTTCACAGCCGGAACATCGAGCGGACAGGGCAGGTAAGCCACGATGGCATCCAGCAGCGGCTGTACGCCTTTGTTCTTAAATGAAGCGCCGCAAACCACCGGAGTGATCCGGTGTTCCAATGTTGCCTTGCGGATGATGGTCTGGAGATCTGCCGTGGTGATGGAATCGGGATCACTGGAATACTTTTCGAGCATTTCTTCACTTTCCTCGGCAGCTCCTTCAAGGAGTTTAAGCCGGTATTCGGCAGCTACCCCGCGAAGTGCCACGGGAATGTCAACGATGTTGTAACTGGCCCCCAGATCATCATGATCCCAGATCAGTGCTTTGTTCAGCACCAGGTCGATCACGCCCGCGAATCCTTCTTCCTCCCCGATGGGGATCTGTAAGGGAATGGGATTGGCGCCGAGTTTCTCACGGATCTGTTCGATCACGCCGAAATAATCGGCTCCTGCCCGGTCAAGCTTATTGATATAGCTGATCCTGGGGACTTTATACTTATCGGCCTGTTTCCAGACAGTTTCACTCTGAGGCTCAACACCGCCAACAGCGCAGAACAGGGCCACTGCCCCGTCGAGCACCCGCAGGGAGCGTTCCACTTCCACGGTGAAATCCACATGGCCCGGAGTGTCAATGATGTTGATCTTGTAATCTTCGTTACGGTACTTCCAGTAAACGGTGGTAGCCGCCGAAGTGATGGTGATGCCCCGCTCCTGCTCCTGTACCATGTAATCCATGGTGGCCGTTCCGTCGTGAACTTCACCCAGTTTGTAGTTAATACCGGTATAATACAGTATCCGCTCCGTCGTGGTGGTTTTCCCCGCGTCGATGTGGGCCATGATGCCTATGTTGCGTGTATGTTGCAGGCGGACGGACATGTATTGTTCGCAGATAATATATGGTATGATTAAAACCTGAAATGGCTGAATGCCTTATTGGCTTCAGCCATTCTGTGGGTGTCTTCTTTTCTTTTATATGCAGCGCCTTCTTCTTTATAGGCCGCCATGATCTCAGAAGCCAGTTTCATGGCCATGGATTTCTCATGGCGTTTCCGGGAGAAGTTGATCAGCGCCTTCATCCCGATGGACATCTTTCTGTTGGGCCGGATCTCGGAAGGTATCTGGAAGGTGGCACCGCCGATCCTGCGGCTTCTGACCTCCACCGAGGGAGTGACGTTGGCAAGTGCTTTTTTCCAAACTTCCAGCCCGTCCTCCTTGGTCTTGTCAGACACAATGTCGATGGCGTCGTAAAACACTTTGGCTGCCAGGTTTTTCTTCCCCTGAAGCATCAGGTTGTTGATGAATTTTGTAACCAAAACATCGTTGAACCTCGGGTCAGGATAGGTAATTCTCTTTTTTGGTTTTGACTTCCTCATGATATCTGGGATATTGCTGGATCAATGATTACTTTTTGGCTTTGGGCCGTTTGGTTCCATACTTAGACCTGCGCTGGTTCCTTCCTTCCACGCCGGAAGTGTCGAGGGCACCGCGGATAATGTGATACCTGACGCCCGGCAGATCCTTCACCCTGCCTCCCCTGATCATCACAATGGAGTGTTCCTGAAGGTTATGACCTTCGCCCGGAATGTAAGCGTTCACCTCCTTCTGGTTGGTCAGCCTGACCCTGGCCACTTTACGCATGGCAGAGTTGGGCTTTTTCGGGGTGGTGGTATATACCCTGACACAAACACCGCGGCGTTGCGGACAGGAATCCAGGGCCGGAGCCTTGCTCTTGTCTACCAGTTTTTTCCTTCCTTTGCGGACTAACTGCTGAATGGTTGGCATACAAATAAGTATTGTGTACTTGATAAGTTCTTTATCAGCGGATCAGACTCAAAACGAAAAAAGGGGGTGATAAAGCGATGCTGCTGCGAGACAGTGGGAAGGGGCTCTAACACGATAACTATCAACAACTTACCCCTCACCTTGAACCTATACGCGTCTCACTTTATCAGGTTCCTTATTCCTTTCAGGCCTTAAATCCTGCCAAAATCAGGCAGTTTCATTCACATGTCGCTGCCCTTTTTTGGGGCTGCAAAGGTAAGAAGCTTTTTCAACTCTGCAAATAATATGATGAAAAATTTTCATCAGGCGGAGCCGGGGCATTGTTCCGGACTGGGATCGGTTCCCTGACTTGAGTCCGGTTTAGAGGTTTAGTTTTATAGAATTACAGCAATCTGTACATTTGCGCCTCCACGCCTCTGCGGTGAGCATAGAAGGTTTAGCGTACTGAAGTTTTTTTTATCCACGGATTACACTGATTTTCACGGATTTTTTC
>CAZSQJ010000020.1:0-47541 GCA_964608665.1 uncultured Bacteroidales bacterium
TGTCAAGACTGCGTATAATTTTCAGTCAGATTCTTAATACCGATGACTCTGGAAACCCAAATCGCATACCTGTGTTCTTTCGGTATATTAATGATATGCTGCAATCACCCATGTTCCACAAACGCTTTACCCGGCAAGCCCGAAACCGGCTGATTTCCGCCAGATCCCCGGTTCATCACCCTTCCACTGCCTTCATGATCTGGATGGCAATGCTGCTGACGGGTTTATAGAGGATGGATTTCTCCTGGTATTTGAGGCGTGAAGGGTGGTTTTCGGGGAAGACGCGGTTGAGCAGGAAGATCAGGAAGCTCAGGATCAGCGCCATTTTGATCAGGGCAAAGCAGGCGCCTCCGAGTTTGTTGAAAATACCGAGCATCAGGGCGTCTGCGGTTTTGTCCAACAGTTTTCCGAGAAGGTATACGCCGAGGAATACGGTCAGAAATACCAGGGCAAATGCCAGGACGGGCAGCCAGGAAGCGTCGGCGTGAAATTGTTCTTTCAGCCAGTGGAGCGCCAGCTGAGAGAAATGCAGGCCGGCATAAAGTCCTACCACCCAACCAATGAGGGTGGCAAGTTCCAGGATGAGTCCCCTGCGGAAACCCTTATACAGAGACCAGGCCAGCGGTACCGCCACTAGGATGTCTAGGAGATTCATGCTTTATCTCAGTCGTCTGGTTAGTTCGGTGGAATAGACAAAGGCGTTCAGCTCAGCATTCGAAGCGTGGAGGATGTTGTCCCTGTTCCCTTCCCACCAGAGTTTGCCTTCGTGCAGAAAGGCGATTTTGTCACCGATCTCAAGCACTGAATTCATGTCGTGGGTGTTGATGACAGTAGTGATATCGTACTCAAGGGTGATCTCACTGATGAGGTTATCGATAACATTGGCAGTCTGGGGATCGAGGCCGGAATTGGGTTCGTCGCAAAAGAGGTAGCGCGGGTTGAGTGCGATGGCGCGTGCGATGGCCACCCTTTTCTTCATACCGCCGCTGATTTCGGAAGGATAAAGACGGTTGGTATTGACAAGGTTGACCCTTTGCAGGCAGAAGTTGGCCCTGTCGAGTTTTTCGCTGTTTCCCAGATTGGAGAACATGGTGAGGGGGAACATCACATTTTCTTCCACCGTCATGGAGTCGAAGAGGGCGCCTCCCTGGAAAAGCATGCCAATTTCCATGCGGATGGTCTTCATTTCGGAGAAGGTGAGCTGGGAGATCACCCTGTCGTCGTACGCGATCTCACCTTCATCCACGGCAAGCAGTCCGACCAGGCACTTCATGAGTACGGTCTTGCCTGATCCGCTGCGTCCGATAATCAGGTTGGTCCTGCCTTTTTCGAAAGTGACGCTGATGTCGTCGAGTATCTTCTTGTCGCGGAACGACTTGCTGATATGGCGGGCCTGTATCATATCAGCAGGAGTTGGGTGAGGATGAGATTAAAAACGATAATGGCGATGCTGCTGTGTACCACCGCGCGGGTGCTTGCCTGTCCGACCTCCAGGGCGCCGCCCTTGGTGTGATAGCCGTGGAAGCCTGAAATGCTGGTGATCAGATAAGCAAAGACGATGGTTTTGACCAGGGCGTAAAATACATCATAAGGAGAAAATTCGTACTGGAAACCGTAAATCAGGTCACTGGAGCTGACCAGACCGGTAAGTACCCCCGAAAGCCATCCGCCGAAGATGCCCAGGAACATGCTGATTACCACCAGGATGGGGTTGATGAGCATGGAGGCGATGACTTTTGGCAGGATGAGGTAACTTGCAGAGTTGATGCCCATGATCTCGAGGGCGTCGATCTGTTCGGTGACGCGCATGGTGCCGATCTCGGAGGCGATGCGGCTGCCCACTTTCCCGGCGAGGATCAGGCTGACCATGGTGGGCGAAAACTCCAGGATGATCGACTGCCGGGTGGCAAAGCCCACAGTATAAAGTGGTACGATTGGACTGTCGATATTGAATGCGGTTTGTATGGTGATGACCGCGCCGATAAAGACCGAGATGATGGCAACGATCCAGAGGGAATCGAGGCCGAGATGGTCGATCTCCAGGATGATCTGCCTGCGGTAGATGCTTTTTTTATCGGGTTTTGTCAGCACCATCCGCATCATGAGCAGGTAGCGGCCGAGGTCGGTCAATATTTTCACCGGGAGAGGCGTTTAGAATGCGAAAGTAATTTTTTCCGCGTGAAAAACCGTCCGTACAAGGCGAGTTTTTTTGAACTTTGCAGCCGACCCGCTGTTGAACATCTTGCGATTTGCGCTTATCCATGACCCGACAAAACCGATTGATCATTATCCTGCTGCTTGTATGCCTGGCTTTGGGAGCATGCAGTACCTCCCGCCGGGGCGGGATGTCGCCTCCCAAAAAGAAGCGGAAGAAGTGCGACTGTCCGAAATGGACCAACATACCCGGATCCCTGCCTGCCCATACTTACCGTTACGAGATTGTCCATGGTTAACCAGGTGGAACTGCTGACGCGTTTTCTTCCGCCGGGAAGCGCGGAAATGGTAACAGAACTGATCTTCAGGTGGCACATCCAGCTGCGGATCTCGCGCAAGCGAAGCAGCAAGGTGGGGGATTACAGGCCACCCCGTGCCGGTCAGATGCACCGGATCTCGCTGAACCACGACCTGAACCCCTATGCTTTTCTGCTCACCTTCCTTCACGAAGCGGCCCACCTGGTGGTATACGAACAGTACGGGAGGATGGTACAGCCGCACGGTAAAGAATGGAAGCAGGCTTATGCTACCCTTCTGGAGCCGTTTTTCGCACGCTTTCTTTTTCCGGCCGACATTGAAGCGGCGCTGAAGGACTTTTTCAGCAAAAGGGGTGATACTAACCGTACCGACATGGAAATGAACGCCATCCTGCGGCGGTACGACCCGCCCAACGGCACCATTACCGTGTCGGAACTGCCCGACAAGGCACTGTTCAGACTGGCCGACGGCAGGCTTTTCGTAAAGGGCATGCTGCTCAGGAAACGGTACCGCTGCCTCTGCCTCAACAACCGCAGGCATTATCTGGTAAGCCACATGATGGAAGTTTACCCCGTTCATTATCAGTACAGTCTGAGTTTTCCTTAGCCACGGCAGGAAGCCGGGCTTCCGGCATACAAATTTCATTTCTCTGCAGCTGTGAAATTTGAGTCCCATGAAATCCCTATCTTTGCAGGCCAAAATTCAAGGGTATGTCAAACGATTATTGTGTGATCATGGCCGGAGGGCTGGGAACACGTTTCTGGCCCATGAGCAGGAATGCTTACCCCAAGCAGTTCATCGACATCCTGGGTACCGGAGAAACACTGATCCAGCAAACCTACCGGAGGTTTCTCCAATGCTGTGTACCAGGAAACATCTTTGTGGTTACCAACGAGATGTACCGGCCGCTGGTGGAAGAACAGCTTCCCCTGCTGAAACCCGGGCAAATCCTCAGCGAGCCCTTCAGAAGGAATACGGCTCCCTGTATTGCTTACGCCGCCAACAAAATTGCCGGCATCAATCCTGCTGCCAACCTGGTGGTGGCTCCATCCGACCATATCATCCTGAAAGAGGACGCCTTCACGGAGATCATTCATTCGGCTCTCACCGCCGCCGCGCAGCAGCCCTGGCTCATCACCCTGGGGATTAATCCCTGCCGGCCCGATACCGGGTACGGTTATATCCAGTTTGAGGAGCATACCCCCCTTCCCCGTGAAAGCAGGCTGAAAAAAG
This sequence comes from uncultured Bacteroidales bacterium, assembly GCA_964608665.1. Lineage (GTDB taxonomy): Bacteria > Bacteroidota > Bacteroidia > Bacteroidales > CAIXZF01 > JAKLIX01. The sequence goes on from CAZSQJ010000020.1 coordinate 3,706, forward strand.
TAAAAACCTTTACCGAAAAGCCGGAACTCGAACTCGCACGCTCCTTTCTTGCCAGCGGCGACTTTCTGTGGAACTCCGGCATCTTCATCTGGTCGGTAAAAAGCATCCTGGAAGCTCTCGACACTTACCTGCCCGAAATCCAGCACCTTTTTGCCGAAGGGAAAGACCAGCTCAACAGTCCGGAGGAAAAAACGTTCATCCAGCAGGTTTACACACGAAGCAAAAGCATTTCCATAGACTACGGCGTGATGGAAAAAGCCTCTAACGTATATGTTTTTCAGAGTGATTTCGGATGGTCGGACCTGGGTACCTGGGGCTCACTTTACGAAACCCGGCCCAGAGACGAGAATGGCAATGCAGTGGTGGGGAAAAATGTAATGCTTTATGATTCAACAAACTGCATCATTAACCTGCCGAAAGATAAACTGGCTGTACTGCAGGGTCTGGACGGGTATATCGTTGTGGAAAATGACAACATCCTGCTGGTTTGCAGGAAATCGGACGAACAGCAGATCAGGCAGTTCGTGAATGATGTAATGGTTGAAAAGGGGGAACGTTACGTTTAATAAACTTATAACGACTGAATGCAATGATCAGAAAACTGTTTTTATGTTTTGTAACAATCCTGGCCGGATTTGGCCAGTTACGGGCCGATGAGGGGATGTGGCTTCCCCTGCTGATAGACCGCCTGAATTACACCGACATGCAGAAGACCGGGCTGAAGCTCACGGCTGAGGAGATATACAGCATCAACAAATCGAGCCTGAAGGATGCCATTGTGCTTTTCGGGCGCGGCTGCACTGGTGAACTGGTCAGTGCCCAGGGACTGCTGTTTACCAATCATCACTGCGGATACGGGCAGATACAGACACACAGCACTGTTGAGCACGACTACCTTACAGACGGATTCTGGGCTTTGGCCCTCAATGAGGAACTGCCAAATCCGGGATTGGAAGTGCGCATGCTGCTGATGATGGAGAATGTGACCAACAAGATACTTCCCCTGCTTCCTTCCGGGGCCGGTGAAGGCGAGCGGTCAAAGAAAGCCAGGGAGATCGCCGCAGACCTTGAGGACAAGGCTAAAAACGGTGTAGCATACCATGAAGCTGTCGTGAAGCCTTTCTTTAACGGGAATGAATATTACCTGTTCTTGTATGAAGTTTACAAAGATGTCCGTCTGGTAGGTGCGCCGCCCTCTTCCATCGGCAAGTTCGGCGGAGATACCGATAACTGGATGTGGCCCCGGCATACGGGCGACTTCTCCGTTTTCAGGGTGTACACCGGTCCTGACGGGAAGCCGGCTCCTTACCACAAGGACAACATTCCGCTGAAACCCAGGCATTTCCTTCCGGTTTCGATCAAAGGCGTGGAAAAGAATGATTATGCCATGGTTTACGGTTATCCGGGCAGCACCGACCGTTACCTGACCTCATACGGAGTGAAGCTGGCCATTGAAGAAACCAATCCCGCCGTGGTGGCTATCCGGGAAAAACGGCTTGAGATCATCCGGGCTGCCATGAATGCCGACAAGGCTGTCAAAATCCAGTATGCTTCCAAGTATGCCATCATCTCGAATTACTGGAAATACTTCATTGGTCAGACCAAGGGACTGAAGCGGCTGAAAGTCTATGATGAGAAACAGGCGCTGGAAGCTGCTTTCACGCAATGGTACAGTGCTGATCCCTCGCGAAAAGCGCTCTACGGAGAAGTTCTGCAGGGGATTGCCGCTTCCTATCAGGAGATTGGCAAGGTCGCAAAAACGCGCGTTTACTACACGGAGGGTCTGTTGAGGGGTTCGGAAGCCATCGGGCTTGCCAGAAATTATGAGAGCCTTTTTAAACAGTTAAAATCCGGTGACAAGACCCTCGCTGCCCAAACCCTGAACGGTCTGAAAGGAAAACTGAACGGTTTTTTCAAGGACTATAACGCTTCCGTTGACGAGTCACTCTTCGCCCTGGTGCTCGACCTTTTCGCAAAGGAAGTGCCTGCTGCCGGTCACCCGGTTCAACTGGCAGAAGTGAACAGGAAATACAAGGGCGATTTCAGGAAATATGCCGCTGAAGCTTACGCAAAGAGCATCTTCACCAGCAAAGACAGGCTGGCAGCCTTCCTTGACAATCCCAGGGCGAAGGTGCTGGAAAAAGATCCGGTCTTCCGCTGCGCACAGTCTTTTTCCGAAAGTTACAGTCGCATCAACGATGCATACACTGCTGCACAGGAACCACTGGCCGGGTATAACAGGTTGTTCCTGGCCGGTTTGCGCGAGATGAACCCGGACAAGAAATTTTACCCTGATGCCAACCAGACCCTGCGGCTCACCTACGGAAGGGTGCTGGATTATTACCCGGCCGATGCCGTGCATTACGATTTCAAAACCACCCTTGGAGGTGTGATCGGGAAGGATGAACCCGGAAGCTATGAATTCTCTGTTCCGGACAAACTTAAAAGTCTTTACGCTACCAAAGATTTCGGTCCCTACGCTTCCAACGGAGAAATCGTCACCTGTTTCATCACCACCAACGACATCACCGGAGGTAACTCTGGCAGTCCCGTGATCAACGCCAACGGCGAACTGATCGGACTGGCCTTCGACGGCAACTGGGAAGCCATGAGCGGCGATATCGCCTTTGAGCAGGAACTGCAGCGTACCATCAACGTGGATATCCGTTACGTCCTCTTCATCATTGATAAGTTTGCCGGGGCGAAAAACCTGATCGAAGAATTAAACATCCGTCAATAAAGCCGGGATGAGCCGCGCTGTGTACCGCGGGTTGCTGTGGGGATCCGTCCTGATCATTCCCCTTGCATACAGCCGCAACACCCTTGACCCGGTCTTAACACTGCGGTTCATCCTGTACGCGCTGTTCCTGACCGCAGCCGTCACCATCCTCGCCATTACCGGCAGAAAGGAAAAACTGCCACCCGCCGGATCCTTTGTAAAATGGTGGTTTATTGCCTACGGCCTTTACCTGGCCGTGTCGGCAGTCAGCCTGCTGGTGAAGGGTGTCAATCCCGCCGACGGATGGTTCCAGTGGCTGAATATCAGCCTTTTAGGAATATCTGTCCTGGTCTTTTTCATCCTGATCAAAACTTTTTCCGGTTTCCAGGCCTGTTTCAGCAGGGCTGTCATCGTACTGGTGAGTGTCAGCGCCCTTTACGGACTTTACCAGTTTCTTACGCTGCTGTTGCCTGCCGGCCTCACCCACCAGGCATCATACCTGCTCACCGCCACCTTTGCCAATAAAAACATCTTCGCGGAAGTCCTTGCCGTGCTTCTGCCCTTTCAGGTATACAGCCTGTCCAGGCTCGAAAGGCCGTGGAAGGTAGCCGCCGCCCTCAATACGGTGCTGTCCGTTTTCCTGATCGTGATGAGCCTTTCCAGATCCGCCTGGGTTTCCCTGGCAATGGGATTATTGATGGCCGGTGTTTTCCTCCTGATCCGGTCAGACCGGAAGAAGTTTCGTAAATTTCTGTCCGTCAGGACTTTTATGCTAATCCTTATTTCTTTGGCGGTATTGGGGGGAAGCGTCTTGTTGCTGGAAAACAAAAGTGGGGAGCAGGTTTTTCGTAAGCAGGTGCATAACTTGTTGCATCCGGGTTACGGTTCGGCCAGGGACCGTTTGTTGCTATGGGAGAAGACCCTGGAGATGAGCCTTGAGGACCCGGTATTCGGTAAGGGGCTGGGTAGCTGGAAGATCGCAGTCATGGAGCAGGGGAATGAAGGCTTGAAGTCGGCGGATAACCTGACCTTTTACCAGCGGCCGCACAATGATTTTCTCTGGATACTGAGCGAACAGGGCGGCATTGCGCTGCTGTTGTTTATCCTGCTGGCGGGAATGGCGCTGTTATCGCTGGTCAGGCACAGCGGCCCTGACGGGTTTGAATGGAATATGGCCGTTTTCACCGCAACGGTGATTTACCTTGGACTTTCTTTGTTTGCATTTCCGAAGGAGCGGACGGAGCATCTGCTGTTTTTCTCGGTTTTTCTTGCATCAGGGCTTGCAGCCGGTGACAAGGGGCGGCCGGCTTTGCCGGCAGGTCCGGCCATACGTACCCTGCCTGCAGTGTTTCTGCTCATCCTGCTGCCGGCGGCCCTGGTAACAGGCATCATCCGTTACCGTTCCGAAGGTTACACCCGTAAAGCCTTGCTTGCCAGGGACAGGCAGCAATGGAAGCAGTCGCTCAGATACCTGGAGCGGGCAAACAACCCCCTGTACCGCTTCGATCCCACTTCCACCCCGCTTTCCTGGTATGAAGGCATGGCCTGGTACAATCTCGGGGAGCAGGGCAGGGCGATGGAATGTTTCACCGATGCATGGGAAAGATGCCCCTGGCATCCGCATGTACTGAACAACCTTGCAGGCAGTTATGCCATCAGGGGCGACAACAGCCAGGCGGTCCGGTATTACAGTGAGGCCGTGCGGGTTTCCCCGCATTTCGACGATGCATGGCTGAACCTGGCCGCGGTGGAGTACAACAGCGGGCATTTCACTGCAGCCTACCGGGCTTTGCGCCGGGTCGACACGGCTTTTAGTTCGGAACAATACCCGCAATACCGGGATGTCATCCTGAAGGATTACCTCAGGGTTGCACTCGACAGCCTTGGCAATGAGACACTGAACAGGGGGGCAAAACCGATCCTGGGCGACCCTGCATGGGTCAAACTTGTCTTTCAGAAGTCGGTCAGGGAAAAAAGGGGTATGCTTTACCAGCTTACCCTCGATGTGATCTGGCTCTTTAATAATAATCAGGACGAAGAAAGTGCTGACACTGCCCAAAAACTATTACCTTTGTTACATGAAGACACTTATTAAAGCCATGCTCTGCCTGCTGCCCTTTGCCGGAGGGTATGCACAAAACCTGGTTTCGGTTTTTCCGGGCCAGGCAACCCAGGGACAAACCCTGCCCGTGATATTCACCGGACAGAACACCAATTTCCAGCAGGGCACCAGCACCGGTGTCTGGTTCAGCCAGGGATCCTCGACACTGATCCTGGCAAACAGCGTCAGTGTGATCAACGGCAACCAGTTGTCGGCGGATTTCAGCTTTCTTTACAGCCATCAGCCGGGTTACTATACTGCCAATGTTTATACTTCATCGGCAGGTTTAATGAGCCTGCCGAATGCTTTCCTGCTTACACCCGGTTCAAGTCCTCCCGCACTGGTATCGGTAAATCCAGGCACGGGAAGCCAGGGTCAGGCACTTACGGTGACCTTTACCGGGCAGAATACGCATTTTCAGCAGGGTACCACCACCAGCTTCTGGTTCTCACAGGGAAGTTCCACCATCATTACCCCTGTGAGCATCAACATTATCAGCAACACCCAGGCACAGGCCACCTTTACGTTTGACTATTCCCATCCCCTGGGTTATTACCAGGCCAATTCCTATCCTTCGCAGGACGGCCTGCTGATCCTTCCGGATGCCTTCCTGCTGACGCCCGGGGCCAATCCGCCACACCTGGTTTCCGTGAGCCCTTCAACTGCCTACGTGTCACAACCCCTTGCCATCACCATTACCGGGCAAAATACGCACTTCATGCAGTCTTCCAACACCATTTTCTTTGAACATCCCTGGTTCCAGCTCTACCCATACTCCGTCAACGTGCTCTCCAATACCCAGTTGTCAGTGACCCTCGTTCCGCCATACAATGCCGCCACAGGCTTCTATACCACCCGTGTGACCAATCCCACCGACGGCCTGATGAGCCTTTCCAATTCCCTGAACCTGCTGCCCAATCCGTACACTCCGGTGATTACCAATGTGACCCCCGATTCGGTCATGACCGGTCCGGCGGTTACCTTTATGGTTTATGCCAACCATACCCACTTCACCTATTCCCCGTACCATACCGCCATCCTGTCGGGCCCGGGCTATGCATACACCTACAATGCCCTGGTGATCAACGATACACAGCTCGCATTCACCTTTAATCTCAATACCCTTCCAACGGGATATTATTCCTTCGAGATTTCCAACGAAACTGAAGGTACCTTGTTTTATCCGGGAACCATTTACCTCTCGCAGCTGCCCATCCCGGCTGAAGTGCTGCAGGAGGAGAAACTGAAGGTCTATCCCAATCCCGCTGTCACTGAGGTAATGATTCTGCCTCCTGAAAATGAATATATTACATCGGTTTCTGTGTACAATACCCTGGGCCGGATGGTATTATCGGCTGCCTACAACCATGTGCGCCTTCCAAGGAGGCTGCAGATTGCTGATCTTGCCCCGGGAGTCTATTATCTGGAAGTGATGACCAAAGACCGGCGGATGGTGGAAAAGATCATCAAACACTGACGGCAGGATCCCTGTCTGTTTCATTCCTGCCATGCCCCTTGAGATTGAAAGGAAATTTCTGACCACCTCAGACGCTTTCCGTACCCTTGCGAAGCCGGGTCGTTTGGTTCAGGCTTACCTCAGCATCGGGGAAACGGCAGTGGTCCGGCTCAGGATCAGCGACAGGGGGGCCTGGATCACCGTCAAAGGAAGCCGGTCGGGGATCAGCCGGGCAGAGTTTGAATACGCCGTTCCCGTGGCAGATGCGGAGATGATGCTGAAACTTTCTCCTTACGCGATCATCGAGAAAAACCGTTACCGCATTCCTTACGGCGGATTCGTATGGGAAGTGGACGAGTTCCTGGGGCTGAACCAGGGCCTGGTCATTGCCGAGATCGAACTCCCGGACGAGGCTGCCATCTTCGAAAAGCCACAGTGGATAGGGGAAGAAGTCAGTCAGGATCCCAGATATCAGAATTCAAACCTGGCGATACATCCCTACAGTGTATGGGAAAAATAACCGGGAATAATAATCCTCCTGCCCTTTGAACCATGGCAACCTTAAAATTCAGGACCAACGTGAAATGTCAGGGCTGTAAAATGGCCATTGCCACCCTGCTCGATGAAGAACCAACCATCATTAAATGGAAGGTGGATATTTACGATCCCGACCGTATCCTGACAGTGGTATGTGATCCGCCTGATCCCGCACGTATCATTGACCTGCTGCACCGGGCAGGTTACCAGGCAGAACCCATCGAAACCAAGTGAGGGTTTCGCTTGTTATAAGCATACCCTTCACCAATCCATGCAGGAAAGACACACAAACCGGGAAAAATACTTTGCGGAACAGGCATACACCGTAAGCACGCATGTGATCCCCATGCTGGAGCAGGTAATGACGATAGACGAAAACACCTCGGTGCTTGAAATCGGCTGTGGAGAGGGAGGAAACCTGAAACCTTTTGCCGACAGGGGCTGCAAACGTGTGGTTGGCATCGACCTGGCCTCAAACAAGATAGAGAACGCCGCACGTTTCTACGCTGACCACCCGAACAGGAACAAGCTGACTTTTATTCATGACGACATCTATCAAACGGATGACCTGGGCACTTTCGACCTGATCCTCACCCGGGATGTACTGGAACATATCCACGACCAGGAAAGGTTCCTGCATTACGTGAAACGCTTTATGAAAGCGGATACGCGCTTTTTCCTGGGCTTTCCGCCCTGGTACAATCCCTATGGGGGACATCAGCAGGTATGCGAAAACAGGCTGTTGTCGAAGCTCCCGTGGTTCCACCTGCTGCCGGTACCCCTCTACAGGATGATCCTGAAACTGGGAGGAGAACCTGCAGCCCGGATTGAAGGACTGCTGGAAGTGAAAGAAACAGGTATCTCCATCGAACGCTTTGAACGTTTGCTGAAAAAGACAGGCTACCGTAAGGAGAAGCGGATCTTTTACCTGGTGAATCCCAATTATGAGGTGAAGTTCGGCCTGAAACCCCGCGTGCAGTCGAAACTGATTTCATCTGTTCCTTTTCTGAGGGATTTCCTTATCACTACCAATTACTATATAGTGAGTAGTAAGTAGTTAGTAGTGAATAGTTTAGGGTTTAGAGTTTAGAGGTTTATTCGTTTAGCAGGTTTATACCGAAAGAACACAGGAATGCGATGTGTGTTTGCGGAGTCATTGGTATAATTCTAAACGAAAATTGCTTCGCATTATCATAAAGACTCAGTATCATTATTCACTTGGATGGACAGGGTTTATTGGAATTCATACTTCATACCTCATACCTCATACCTCATACTTTCTTCGTATATTTACTAAAATTTTACAGCGATGAAAATAAAGTCTTACCCGTTTCTGATGATTTTCTGCCTGCTGTTAACCGGTGGCAGCATGGCCCAGGGGCTGGTTTCTTTTCAGGTACAGCCGTCCAATCCAACCGTCGCTGACACAGTGAAACTGGAGGCTGAATTGTGGTTCCCGAGTGGCCCCTGCTGGATAGACCACCAGAGTATCATGATTGACAGCACTGATATCAGGGTTGACGGCTGCTTCAATTCAGGGATGCTCACGGTGATCTGCAACTACTCGGATGTGCGGACCCTTGGAATCCTGGCACCCGGTACATATACGGCACTTTACACCGCCTGTTACCCCTTTCCGGTGCCCAACTGGTACGACACGGCCACCGTTACCTTTACGGTCAGTACGTTTACCGGGCAGTTTCCCGCTGAAAGCGGTGAGGTTTTCCGCATTTACCCCAATCCCGCTTCGGACCGGCTCTTTCTGAGCTTCCCGGGTAGCATGCTGCCGGAAACGATTTTGGTGGAAATCCTTGACATTGCCGGCCGATGCTGTATGGTTGAGAAGAAGGATTATCCGGAACGGCTGTTTTCCCTGCAGCTGCAACTGCCCCGGGGGCAATATTTTATCAGACTCAGTCATGCAGGGTCTGTCATCGGTCATCAACCGCTTATTATCCTCTGATGTATAAAAAGATCACCCTGAAACAGGGCAAAGACGAGGCTGTCAGGAGAAAACACCCCTGGGTGTTCTCGGGGGCCATCCTGGCTGCGGAAGCCGGCATCACGGAAGGAGACACAGTGGATGTGTTTTCGGCAGCCGGGGAATACCTGGCCACAGGGCACGTCCAGCCGGGATCGATTGCCGTGAAACTGCTGAATTACACTGCCGGCCCGCTCGACAGGCCATTCTGGAAAAGCAGGCTGCAACAGGCCTTTGACCACCGCCAACGGATGGGATTGACCGCAAACCCCGCAACCAACGCCTACCGTATGGTTTTCGGGGAGGGCGACTTTCTGCCCGGCCTGGTGATCGATTATTATGCAGGCCATCTGGTGATCCAGACCCAGTCAATCGGCATGTATCTCTCTATCAATGAGATCGTTGAGACATTACAGGATTTGTTTGGTGCAGGTTTGCAGTCGGTTTACAACCGCAGTGCCGATGTACTATCAAAGCAATGTGATTTCGAAGCAGCGGACGGATACCTGATGGGAGATCAGGCGCCTGTGGTTTTTCTTGAGAACGGGATCAGGTACACTCTCGATCTCCAGGGGCAGAAAACCGGCTTTTTCTGTGACCAGCGTGAGAACAGGGCACTGGCGGGTATGCATTCCCGGGGAATGCGTGTTCTTGACCTTTTTTCGTATACCGGCGGTTTCAGCCTGAATGCCTTGACAGCAGGGGCAGTGATGGTAAGCACGGTAGACAGTTCGAAAAATGCCATCCGGGGTTTTGAAGAAAACTGCCGCCTGAACGGGATACCGCCGGAAAAAACCGGGGCGGTCTGTGCGGATGCCCGCCACTTTCTGGAAAACAATGATGAGACTTACGACCTGATCATCCTCGATCCGCCGGCCTTTGCCAAGCATCACAGCGACAGGAACAAAGCCCTCAGGGGATACCGGTCAATCAACGCATCTGCATTGAAACGACTGAACCCGGGAGGAATGCTTTTCACGTTTTCCTGTTCACAGGCCGTGGACCGGGCAGCTTTTCAGTCGGCCGTGATGGCTGCGGCCATCGAAAACGGAAGCAACATCAGGCTGATCCGGCATCTATCCCAGCCTCCCGATCACCCGGTCAGTATTTTTCACCCGGAAGGAGAATATCTGAAAGGACTCCTGCTGTGTGTTGACCGGGTTATTCCCGGGTAACCAGTTTAAATCCGACGCCATGAACGTTGATGAGTTCCACGTCCGGATCTTCTTTCAGGACTTTCCTGAGTTTGACGATATACACATCCATGCTGCGGGCATTGAAGTAGCTGTCGTCGTTCCATATCTTCACCAGGGCGGTTTTGCGGTCGAGCACCTGGTTCACGTGTTCGCAAAGCAGGCGCAGCAGATCGGCTTCCTTTGAAGTCAGTTTATGTTCCTGGCCGTTAATCAACAATTGCTGGCGGTTGTAATCGAAGGTGAACTTCCCTATCCTGAATATCCTTGATTTGGGTTCGGTTTCGAGATTCTGGCGCGAGCGTCTGAAAATGGCCGTCATGCGGGCAAGCAACTCGTCCATGTTGAAGGGTTTGGTGATGTAATCATCGCCGCCCGACTTGAATCCCTGCAGGATGTCATCCTGCAGCGACCTGGCCGTAAGAAAGAGAATGGGTATCTTTTTATCGGATTTCCGGATCTGTTCAGCCAGGGTAAACCCGTCCATCACAGGCATCATCACATCCAGGATACAGAGGTCGTAGGGATGATTCTGGTAAGCATGCAGCGCGCTCTCCCCGTTTGCAAAAAGATGTGTCACATAGTTTTTGGCTTCCAGATAGTTCTTCAGGATGACCCCCAGGTTTTTATCGTCCTCTGCTAAAAGCACTCTCAGCTTTTCCATGGGAATGGTGATTGGAAAGGTTTGATCTGTCTTGAATGATTTTCAGTCAGCTTTTGCCGGATATGGAAGGGCAAAAATACAACAAATCGGCTACCTTTATTTAATTCGCTGTGAACACTCACTTTGCCGCCATGCTTTTCAACGATGAATTTGACGTAACTCAGTCCCAGTCCGAAACCTTTGACATCGTGAATATTACCGGTTGATACACGGTAGAGCTTGTCGAAAATCCTTTTCTGATTGGCCTTGCTGATCCCAAGGCCCTGATCCTGCACGCAAACATTGATCCCGTCTTTTGTGCCGGCCGTGGTAACTGAAATGACGGGAGCATCAGGGGAGTATTTGTTTGCATTATCCAGCAGGTTGAGGAAAACATTGGTAATATGCATGCGGTCGGCTTCAATCAGCGGATGATCCGCATGAAAGGCGGTGCTGATGCTGCCGTTTCTGAGTTCTACCTGGATCCGGATATTCCTGATGATCTCTTCCAGAACCAGGTGCACATCGATCACCTCATGCTTGAGCCTGACCTGTCCTTTTTCCAGAATAGCCGTCTGCAGGATCTTTTCAGCCATTTTCCCCAGGCGCTGGTTTTCCTCTTTGATAATCCCGATATAGTCATCAACAAAGCCGGGAGTCTTGGACACATCATGATCGGTAAGGGCTTCGCAGGCCAGTGATACCGTGGAAATGGGCGTTTTGAACTCATGGGTCATATTATTGATGAAGTCGTTCTTCATCTCAGACAGTTTCTTTTGCTTCAGTATGGTGAATATCGTATACGTGAAAGACCCGATGATCACCAGGATAAAGACAATGGAGATAATGAGCATCCCCCTTACCTGGCTGAGGATGTAACGGGTTTCATGCGGAAAGTACACCATGAGATACTCAGGGTAGCGCATAACTTCGTTGGGGAAGAGATTGAAGACAAAACTCTTTCGCATGAGCTGCTGGTGGTAGTATCCGGTTTTTTCCATCACCATCAGGTTTCGGCGGGGGCTGAAGATCCCGAACTCGAAAGCGGCGGTAATCCCTTTGTTTGAGAGTTCGGCGGTGATGAGCGAATCCAGCAGCCGGAAATCGATGCGGCTTTCGATGGATTGTTGTTTGCGGATGTTGAACATGTCGTCCAACACATCATTGATCAGGCTTGATTTCTCCTTGTAAAGTTTTTTCAGCCGTTCGCGCTGCCGTTTCTGCAGGCTGGCGGGGGTCCCTTTCTCGCTGATGGCCTCCCCGAGGTAGATGTGCCGTTTCATGTCCATGATCCTCCGGTTGATCACATTCACGAAAGTGGTATCATATGCCGCAACCGGGGTTTTAGGTTTCTCCTCCTGGTATCGGATGGTGATCCCCGACGGTTCGCCCAGGATCAGGCTGTCGGTGGCATTCCTGGCGGAAAGCATCACAAGTTCCTTCAGGTAAAGCCCTTTCACCGAGTCTATCTGCCCGTAAATCTCCGTACCGCGCTCAAGGAAGCTCATGGTACGCTGGATCTCATTGATAGCCTCCAGCTTCTCCAGTTTATATACCACATTGTTCACGGCTTCCGTAACCGAGCGGCTGAAATTTTCCTCCTTAACCTTCACAGAGCTCTGGATCCAGTATACCTGGATACCGATCAGGCCGGCCAGGGCAATGGAAGTAAGGACGATGATGGTTGTAAGGAGTTTCTTCCACATAATCCGCAAAGTTACCGATTATTTCCCGGGCAGTGGATGAATTTAACCGCGCTTTTTCCTTTGGTTGATCTGAGGTGGCAGAGGTAAAGCCCGCACGGCAAACCTGAAAGGTCAACCTCCCCTGTTCCGGGGTCATTGCAGTTTCCCAGGATCGTCAGTCTGCCGTTTGCATCGTAAACTTCGAGACTTGCAAGCGGATCGGGAGGTTTGATCCTGAAACGGCAGATGCCGTTACCGGTGCAGGAGATCAGTTGCAGCCCTGTTTCCGCTTCCGGTAAAGCAGCAGGTGATACATACTCGTAAGCCCCGATATCGGTGGCAGCCTGCTGGGGCCTAAGCAGTCCGAGGCAGGGATGCTGATATTCCCAGGTGGGCTGGAGCAGAAAACTGCCGGCATAGCCGGGGAAGCTTCCCTGGTCGATGACCTGAAGGGAAAGTCCCGTAAGACGATAGTCATAGGTAAGGGTATCCGCAAAAAACAACTGACTTTTGCCGGCAGTATAAATATTGGTAAGGCTATCGAGTTGCGACGGACTGCCGATCAGCCAGGCAGCGGTGGCTGAGACGAAAATATTGTTTACGGCCTTCAGCAGGTTCACCCCGGAGGCCGGCAAACTGATGAAACTGCCGCCAAATCCGCGTTCGTCCACGATTGTATTATTCACCAGATACAATTCATGCGGCGGGTCATTGCTAAGCCCTTCACTGCCAAAACCCAGCATATTCCCGTTGGTGGCGGCAGGCCCCTGGTGAATGATATTCCCCGTAAGCACGGCCAGGCCTCCGTTGGGCAGGTCCACCTCACGACTGGCATCGCCCGTGCTTTCATTGCTGATACGGTTATACAGGATAAAATTCCGGTGCGCCCTGCTTTTGATCTCATGGCCGGTATGTGCATGGTGGAAATAACTAAACCTGACATGAAGTTCCTGTGCATGATTAATATAGATATTATGCGAATACCCGTCACCATAGCCGTTATGGCCGAATTCACAATACTCCACCACGATGATGCCGGCATGCCCTCCCAGGATACCATTCTCATTATAGTGAAAATGGCAATGCCTGACAGTGAGGCCGCTTCCTTCATGCCGGATGCCTGCCCCGTTGTGGTCGGGAACCACGGACCCGGAAAATGCGACGGATTCCACCTGCATATTGTCGCCCGACACCACCCAGGTGCCTTTCCCCTGTACGGAGGCTCCGTTGGCCTGCATATGCGGCACGCCCCCTGCTCCCCTGACCAGCAGGTTGTGCTTTGTCCATACCGCACAGGCATCCGTACCGGAGTATGTTACCGGATCGATATCCACGGTGTCTCCGTCATCGACCAGGGCGGCTGCCTGGGAAGGAATCTGCAAAGGACGTGAGGGACCGACCTGGAAAACGGTGCCCCATACTGCCTGTAACCAGATGAATAACACGCAGAATAACAATACCCTGTGCTTCATGGAATGATGTTTAACGGATCAGGGGCTAATTTACAGAAAAGATTATTTTTGTAAGGAATCAATCGCATTGCGAATATAATATTATGATCATAGTATGAAGCATATCGGACTCGACATTGACAGTCTGCTTCCTTTCACCGCCAAAGATGCTTTGGCTGCCATGCAGAAAGACTGTTACTATCATTATCAGGTGCTGGTGAACAGGACAGGCCGGGGGAATGACTTTACTGGCTGGATGGAACTGCCAGTGAACCCTGATCCGGCACTTTTTAATTCCATCGAACAGGACGTCCGCTACCTGAAGGATATGGTTGAGGTGGTGGTAGTGGTCGGGATCGGGGGTTCTTATCTGGGTGCCAGGGCTGTAATCGAAGCCCTGACCAGTCCCTTTGCCTCTTATTGCAATAAAAAGGAATATCCCATCATTCTTTACGCGGGTCATCACCTGAGTGAAACCTATATGGCCAGGCTGCTGGAATTTCTTCAAAGCAGGTCATATGCCCTGGTGGTGATTTCCAAATCCGGAACAACGACAGAACCCGCCATCGCTTTCCGGCTGCTGAAGAGGCAGCTTGAAGCCAAACACGGCAAATCGGGAGCCCGGGAAAGGATCATCGCCGTCACCGATAAATCGCGGGGAGCTTTGAAAAGCCTGGCCGACACGGAAGACTACAAATCTTATATTATCCCGGATGATGTTGGAGGGAGGTTTTCGGTACTGAGCCCGGTGGGACTGCTTCCTATCGCCCTGGCCGGGATCAATGTCAGGGAACTGCTTGAGGGGGCTGCCGCGCAGCTTGCCATTTGTAACGCATCGGCGGAATTCGGTGAAAATCCCGCGGCATTGTATGCGGCATGCAGGAATCTGCTGTACCGAACGGGCAAACCGGTGGAGGTTCTGGTGAACTATGAACCGGCACTCTTTTATCTGGGAGAATGGTGGAAACAGTTGTTCGGTGAGAGCGAAGGGAAAATGCAGCGGGGTATCTTCCCGGCTGCCGTCAACTTCACCACCGACCTGCATTCCATGGGGCAATACCTGCAGGATGGGCTGAGAATCCTGTTTGAGACCGTCCTGTCGGTTACGGAATCCCCGGCCAGAGTACATCTTGAGGAAGAACCCAGCAACCTGGACGGGCTCAATTTCCTTGCGGGCACAAGCCTGTCGCGGATCAACCATATGGCGGAGACAGGTACCCTGCTGGCACATGTGGATGGCGGTGTTCCCGTGATGCGGATCACCATCCCCGAACTGAATGCCTATTACATCGGCGAGCTCTTGTATTTCTTTGAATACTCCTGTGCCTTAAGCGCATACATACTTGAGGTCAATCCATTCGACCAGCCAGGCGTGGAAGCATACAAAAACAATATGTTTGCCCTGCTCGGGAAGCCGGGTTATGAAAATGAGAGTGCTGCCATCCGGAAAAGACTGAACTGGTAGATGACTGAAAGGGAAATCGATACGTATTTCATGCGGGAGGCCCTGAAGGAGGCCCGGACAGCTTCCGGCAAAGACGAAGTTCCGGTGGGAGCGGTTATTGTCAGCGACGGCATCATCATTGCCCGTGCACATAATCTCACCGAACATCTCACCGACAGTACCGCCCATGCCGAGATGCAATGCTTTACGGCTGCATCTGATTACCTTGGAAGCAAGTATCTGAAGGAATGCACCCTTTATGTGACCGTTGAACCCTGTGTCATGTGTGCGGGAGCTGCAAACTGGACACAGATCGCCAGGATTGTTTATGGTTGCAGGGATGATAAAAAAGGATATTCACTCCTTGGAAAAAATGTCCTTCACCCGGTAACCGCAGTACAGGGAGGAATTCTCGAGGAGGAATGCCGCATGCTGATGCAGCAATTTTTCAGGCAGAAACGCTGAGACCTGCTCAGGACTTGTCTTTCTTCGGACAGGTCGTAAACCCCAGCAGGGTATACAGGCCGCAAAACCCAACGACCCCGGTGATCAGGGATACCAGGGCCAAAATCACAAATACGATCGCAAGAGTGCCTTTGACAACACCCGCAATTACCAGGATACCCAACACCAACGCAATCAGTATCCTGATCCACATATCAACCTTTCCGATATTCTTTTTCATCATTGTATGCGCTTTAAGCGTTATAACAACCAACTGGCTTTAATGTTGCAGCTTTGCCTACCTTTGCCGTTCAATCATCCAGTATTGCCTTCATCAGCTATCCATAATTATGAAAAGACTCCTTTTTACCGCCGGTTTCATCCTCCTGCTCAGGTCGATCCCGATGGCAGGCCCCGTCGAAGACCTGATCAGGAATTCAGGCAACGCGGCCGATTACCCGGATGCCGCTTATCTGGTCCTTTTCGACAGCACCCGTGTTGAAGTGATGGAAACCGGCCTGGGCTACTTTCACACCAGACGGCTGTGCAAGGTGCTCACCGCATCGGGAGCCCTCGATCTCTCGGTGATCCGTTACGATTATGATCCCTTGTCGGCCATGGCGGAGATCACGGAGGTCATCATTCACAGATCCGACGGAAGCACCTCCAGACCTGATCTTTCAAAAGTGCTTGACTATCCCGCACCGGCCCGTGCCATATACTGGGGCGCCCGGGAGGTAATGCTGGAAGTGGGACGCCTGGAAGCGGGAGATGCCGTGGAAATCCGTCTTTTCAAGAAAGGATTTACCTACGCACTGCTGCAGACAGAGGATGATGAAAGATTCATTCCCCCGATGCGCGGCCATTTTTATGACATTGTCCCTTTCTGGCATGAACAACCCGTGCTGGAAAAAGTGTACCAGGTCAGCCTGCCCGCTTCCAAACAAGTCACATACAAGGTATATAACGGGAACATGGAAGTGGACGGGAAAAAAACCGGCCATCTCCAGCAGTACACCTTCACCGCCAGAAATCTCATGCCCCTGAAATCCGAACCTTCCATGGCGGACAAATACGATGTAGCCCTCAAGATGATCCTCACCACAAGTCCCGACTGGGAATCGAAATCAACCTGGTTTTTCAACGTAAACGAGGATTATGGCAGTTTCAATTCCACTGAAGCGATCAGGATGAAAGTCAGTGAAATCCTCAGGGGTGCCGTGAATGAAACCGACAGCATCTCGCGGCTGACCCACTGGTGTGCCGATGAGATCCGGTATTCCGGGATTTCAATGGGCAAAGGGGAAGGATACACCCTGCATACGGGAGATATGACTTTTACCGACCGGGCCGGTGTATGCAAGGATAAGGCCGGTATGCTGATCACCATGCTCCGGGCAGCCGGATTTGAATCATATCCGGCTATGACCATGGCAGGAAGCCGGATCGAAAACATCCCCGCCGACCATTTCAACCACTGTGTGACCGTGGTGAAAAGAAAAGACGGCCGCTACGAACTGCTGGATCCCACCTGGGTGCCCTTCCTTCGCGAACTGTGGAGCAGTGCCGAGCAACAGCAAAATTACCTGATGGGACTGCCCGGAGGGGCGAGCCTGATGGAAACCCCGGTTTCCCCGCCGGAAAATCACTGGCTGAAAATGCATGCCGTTTCGGAGCTTTCACCAGACGGGACGCTGAACGGAAGCATCACCATCAAAGCCGAAGGACAGACCGATGCGGCCATCAGACGCATGTTCACGGGTCAGTACCGCTCAAGATGGAAACAACAAATTGAAAAAGAACTACTTAAGATACACCCGGCCGCAGTATTGCTGGAATATGACATGCAACAGCCCTATCACTATACCGAAGGACCCATCACCATGGAAATCCGGTTTTCAATCCCGGGCTTTGCAGTGATCACCGAAAAGGAGATCATCCTGAAAAACGTGCTCACTCCCGACTTTTTCCGGAATGCCCAGGCACATCTGAATATCTCCACAGCTCTCAAAGAGCGGAAATACCCTTTCCGTGACCGTTGCTCCCGCCTCAGCGGGTTGAATGAGACCATCCGGCTTCCGTTCCGGGTTTCAACTGCAGATATTCCGGTCCCTGAACCCGTGAACGGAAAACGTGTCAGCTGGAGCGGCAGTTACAAAGTCAGCGGAAATGAGTTGCATATGAAACAGGATGCGTCATTCGGGCAAAGGATCTATGGGCCGGAGGACTGGCCGGATTTCAGGCAGGCGGTGATCAACCAGAAAGACATGGACAGGTGGATCGTTTTGAAAAGGCTTTAAAACGCATGTCAACCTGCAGGCAACGCTCACAGGAATATCCGGAAATGAATGATCAGTGTAACGAACAAGTGGTTTAAAGCAACAGGGTTTCGGCCTAAACATACAAACTACCAACAGATGAAGAAATCATGGTTTTACTCAGTGGCCCTGCTGGCAGGGATGATCCTTACCGCCGGCATACCGGTGCATGCAGATGTAACTGCTGATGCGGTTTTTGAGAGGGTATCCAAAAAATATGTCCTGCTGGAGGACGGCAGTGTGGAATTCCGCCACCGTAAGGAGGTGAAGCTGCTTACCCATTATGCTTTCCACCGTTTGTACGGAGAAACCTTCATTGTTTATAATCCAGGATTTCAGACACTTACTATTAACGAAGCCTATACGGTTATGGCCGACGGAAAAGAGATTATCACCCCGAAAAATGCCTTTAACGAGGTTTTGCCGAGGATGGCCGAAAACGCTGCTTTTGCAAACGGTTTGAGGGAAATGGTGGTTACCCATACCGGTCTCGAAGTGGGTGCCACCATCGTACTCGATTATTCGATCGTAAGCAGGCGGGGGCTCATTCCATTTTTCATGGGTGGCGAAATTCTTGCCGAACACAGTCCAGTAAAAGACCTGGAGTTCATCATAGAAGTACCTGAAAAGACCACCCTGAATTTCCGCCTGTATCATGCCAAAGGTGCGTCGGATCTCAGACGTGAAGGAGGCCTGAAAACCTATACCTGGCGGTTCAGGGATCTGCCTGCCATACACTCCGAAGTCATGCAGGCCGATGCTGCTGCTTATGCACCCTGCTTATGTTTCTCCACCTCCGCAGCCTTGCACCAGGTGCTTGCAGCATTCATGCTGCAGCAGGCCTTCCCGCACCCTGCTGATGATCAGATAAAACAATTTGTCGACAGGGTTAACGATCCGGCCCTGTCGCCCCTGCAGAAAGCATTGAACCTGCAGGAAAAGATCATTACGGAATTCAGGCTTTTCAGGATTCCCCTGCCTTTGCTTGACTACCAGGTAAGACCCTCATGGGAAGTCTTCCGCAGTGCCGGCGGCACCGATATCGAGAAAGCCTTACTGCTGATGGCATTTCTGGAACTTGCAGGCATCCCTTCAGAGCTTGTGGCGCAATTCCCTGCCTATTTCGACCAGGGAATGGGCAATCTCAGCATCATCAGCCAGTACTGTGTGCTTGCAAACATCCCGGGTGATGATCCCGTTCTTTTATCGGTAAGGGAGGCTAATGATCAGGACCTGCTGTATACCCATCCGGGCGGCGCCTGGGTAAGCCTCAATCCGAAAGCCGGATTACAACCCCTGCTTCTGAAAGATCCCGGGGCATCCATCAGCATGGAAGGAAGATTCGAACTTTTTGCCGACCACAGTATTGAAGGCTCCTTCAGCCTTTCGGCCGGCGGAAAATTGAACCCCCGTCTTGCCATGAGTCTCAAACCCAAGGCTGCAATCAAGGGCATCAAAGGTTTTGTGACTTCCTCCGATATGAAAGACATCACCACAATCCGGCTTACACCTCACAGCAGCGAGACCAGGGCACTGACAGGCAGCAGGAAAACCCCGGCATTAAAGGGAGAACTCCTTGTGATTGAATGGCCGTATCATGAAAAAGGCATGGCATCCTGGTCGCCGGAAGAGTTCCTTAGCGAAAGGGAAAGCCCTGTTTTTCAACCACTTGATCTGACCGAATCCTGCAACTATACGCTCACAATTCCTGACGGCAGCACGCTCGTAAATCCGGTGGAACGCATCGTGGTAGCAAACCAGGCAGGAAAAGTGGTGATCGAATGTAAGCAAAAGGGAAACAAGGTGTTCTTCTCAAAGGAGATCACGTTAAAACAGCAGGTGTACAGTGAAAACCAGGAATCAACCTGGAACGGCCTCCGCCGGCTTGTCAGTCTCTGGCACAGCCCGCATCACATGCAGAGCCTCATCAGGCCCTGAGCGCCTCAGCGGGTGATAATCCGGCCCAGTTTCTCGCTGATCCGTTTCTTTACCTGCGACAGACGTTGCTGCTTCTGCAACAGCTCAATCACTCCTTCTTCGTCATCCAACTGCCTGATCCTTCGCTGGTTTTCGGACATCATCTTCTCAACCTGGCGGAGTTTGAAAGACAGTACCGAAGAAGTGACCGCATCTGCCAGCACCTGCTTCTCGGTGACCACGCTGATGCGTTTCTTTTCGAACCAGTTCTTGCTCAGCAGGTAAGGACTGCTGACCATATCCACGGCAAGCTGTGCGACTTTACCGTCGGCATGATTGATAAAAACCTGTTCATCGGGCAGTTTCCCTTCCCGGTAACCGGCAACAAACGTGTCGAAGACCTGCTGAAACAAATTATTTGAAAAGCGGATGTCATCCTTCAGCAGGTCATGAATGATGAATTCTCCCACTTTCACCTGGATTTGCAGGCTTTCATCCTCCATGTCCTGAATGATGATCTCCTCCCCGCTGTAATTAATCAGCAGGCGGATGATATCTTTTTCCTGGTACTCCGATTCCGAGGCGGTGAGACTTTCCTGCTGCACCGGCACCGGAGGGGGTTCGGGTATTCCCGCTGCTGCATCCCCGGACAGGGAATGCTTTTTATTGAACTGCTGCCGGGCGATCTTGTTGAGTTCGTTTGCGAGTGCCTGTTCAGGGATGTTCATCAGATTGCTGCATTCCCGGATATAGATGTTTTTCTGGATCTGGTCCGGGATCAATGCGATACTCTCCACGATTTCCCTGGTCAGTTGTGCTTTCCGGATGGGATCACCCTTTGCTTCCTCGTACAACAATTTGGTTTTAAAGAGGATAAAGTTTTTTGCCTCATGTTGAAGGAAGGTTTCCACCACCGACTGCCGGTTGTTTCTGACAAAAGAATCCGGATCTTCGCCGGCAGGGAAAAGCACGATTTTAACCTGCAGGCCTTCTTCCAGTATCATATCGATGCCGCGGAAGGAAGCCCTGATCCCGGCTTCATCACCATCGTAAAGGATGGTGACATTGGGCGTGAAGCGTTTGATCAGTTTGATCTGGTCGGTGGTGAGGGATGTTCCGGATGAAGCCACCACGTTCTGAAAGCCGGCCTGGTGGAGGGAAATCACGTCGGTGTAGCCTTCTACCAGGTAACATTCGTTTCGTGCCAGGATGGCATTTCTCGACTGGTAGAGTCCGTAAAGGCCCGCTCCTTTATGGTAAATATCACTTTCGGGCGAATTGATGTACTTGGCCCATTTGCTGTCGCCGCCCATGATCCTGCCGCCGAAGGCAATGATTCTTCCGGAAAGGCTGTGGATCGGAAAGATGATCCTGTCGCGGAAGCGGTCCACGGCCTTGTTGTCGCGCAGGATGCTGAGCCCGGTTTTTTCCAGGAAGACGGGCTGATAACCCTCATTCAGTGCGGCACGACTAAATGCATCCACTTCATCCGGACAATAACCGAGTTCGAATTTCCGGATCGTATCAGTTGAAAAACCCCTTTCCCGAAGGTATTCAAGCCCGATCGTCCTTCCCTTTTCCGACTGGTGCAGCATTTCCGTGAAAAACTTTGCAGCAAAGGCAGTGACGGCCAGCAGGCTTTCCCTTTCATCCCTGGCCTGTTCCTGTTCCGGGGTAAGTGTTTGTTCCTCTATCTCGATATGATAGCGGGCGGCGAGCATTTTCAGTGCTTCCACATAGCTTACCTTGTCGTGTTCCATAATGAATTTCAGGGCATTGCCACCGATTCCGCATCCGAAACACTTGAACAGGTTTTTGGCCGGTGAGACCGTGAATGACGGGGTTTTCTCGTTATGAAAGGGACAAAGCCCGATCAGGTTGACGCCTCTTTTCTTAAGGCTTACATAATCACCAACGACTTCTTCTATCCGGGCCGCTTCAAGGATACTTTGTATGGTGTGGGGTGCGATCATGGCAAATACGCTTACCGGTAGGCAAGCACAATTCCGGCCCCGGTTTTGGTGTATCCCGCCGCATAACCCCGGTTTGCATCGAGCATGTGGATCTCCAGCAGGGTGGCCGTCACCTGGCTGTTTTCATTTGTCCATGTGACACCTCCGTCGCGGGTTCTGAAAATTCTGCCGTTTTCCCCTGCCATCCAGCCATTTTGAGAATCGGGGAAGCCGATATCATTGATATCGGAATAGGTCAGTGTTCCTGCGGCAGTCCATTCAGCCCCGCCATCGCTGCTTTTCAGCCAGGTGCCATTTTCTCCCACTGCAAATCCCTGACTGTTCCCGTTAAAGAATACCTTCCGCAGGTGGGCTGTGGTTGAGGAATTGGAAGCCTGCCAGGTATTTCCATAATCGGAAGTGCGAAGGATCAGTCCGTTCAGGCCGCAGGCCCATCCAAGGCTGTCCCTGAAATACACTCCGAACAGTACCTGTCCGGAACCTGACTCCTGCCTGTTCCAGCTCAATCCGCCATCACCGCTGTAATAAATCACTGAAAGGGTATCGGATTCAGGGTTGCCGACGATCCAGGCCTTTTGGCCATCCCAGAACATGGAACGCAGGCTGGTTGAAGCATTCAGGTTCACTGTGCTCCAGGTAGCCCCGCCGTCGGTGGTTTTCAGCAACAGCCCCTGACTGCCGCATATCCAGGCGGTGAGGGGACTGCTGAACCTGATACAAAAAAGCTGTTTACCCGGCCAGGGATATTGTATATTCCAGTGCCTGCCCCCGTCAGAGGTCACGGCAAGCATTCCGGAATCACCTACGCAAATTCCATTCAGACTGTCGGTGAAAGCCAGTGAATTGACCGGGAGTTCCGCCTGCATGGCCGTCAGTATCTGCCATTCAGGTTCAGGACCAGGAGGCTGGGGATCATGAAATTTATCTTTATTGCAGGAAGATGCAATCAGAAAGAGGATTACCGGAAAAAAGCCTGCCAGGAAGCTTATTCCGGGTGCCGAAACGTTTTTCTTCATAAGTCGGTGTTTGAATACAACAAATTGTTTCACGGCAATCAGTTCAACAAAGGCAAAAGTAACACAGTTCATGGCACAGGGAGTCCGGCAGGTTTGCGAGTTATTCACAAAAAACCGTATCTTCGTGAAAATTTTCATCCCGGGGACATGTTACTATCGATCATTTCCTTATCCGACAACGGCAATATTGTCATCGTGATTCTGACCATTGCCTGGATCCTGTATTCCTTTTACCGTAAATCACAAAAAGTCAAGGCGGCAAGGCCCGGGCAGCAACAGGATGAAACGGCAGTTCCGCAGGAGCAGGAGGAAGGAAAAGGTCTGGGTGAATGGTTTGAGGAAGTCATTCTGGGTGAAGAGTTTACAGAAAAAAAGCCCCAATGGAAACCGGCAGCGGAAGAAACGCCTGCCCCCTCTCCGGCCATTCTTAAACCCGCCGGAGAGACCCCTTTCCTGATGAATGAACTGATGATGTACCGTGGAGGGGAGTATGCACCTGTGGATGAAAAAACCGCACCTGTGGTCATCCTTCAGGAAGAAGAAAGCAGCCCGGGTATCATGGAAGATTTTGACATACGGAAAGCCGTCATCTATTCAGAAATTCTGAAACGTCCCTTCGCCTGAAAAGCTGAATTACGGCATTGTTCCTTCATCCAAAAAATTGGGGGTTTCATCTATTTTTTTTGGATTACTGCGGAAAAATCTTTTTACCTTTACCCGCTTTTTCAGGCGAAATTCAGATTTAACAACTAATATACTGTTTATGTTGCGAAAATTACTACTAACAGTTGGGATCTTGTTATGTACCAGTGTTTTGGTGTTCTCCCAATCGGGAACACTGAAGGGAAAGATCAGGGATGCAGGCACCAAAGAGCCGATTCCTTTCGCCAACATTGTGATTGAAGCCGGGGGTACCCAGATTGGCGGGACCACGTCGGATTTCGATGGCAACTTCACCATCAAACCCATCACGCCTGGAAAGTACGACATGAAAGCGACCTACGTCGGCTATAAGTCTAAAATGATCAAGGGTGTGGTAATCAATGCCGATAAGATCACCTTCCAGGACATGGAACTTGAATCCACCACAGTA
The DNA here is from genome assembly GCA_964608665.1 of uncultured Bacteroidales bacterium. Lineage (GTDB taxonomy): Bacteria > Bacteroidota > Bacteroidia > Bacteroidales > CAIXZF01 > JAKLIX01. The sequence goes on from CAZSQJ010000020.1 coordinate 27,677, forward strand.
GCCCTTGATGTGGTTGAAGTGGTTGATTATAAAGTGCCTCTGATTTCCAAGGATAAGACTTCCACAGGAGGAACGGTTACTTCGGAGGAAATTGCCAAAATGCCGAACCGTTCGGCTGACGCCGTCGCAACCACTGTGGGAGGTGTTTTCTCCGCCGACGGGGAAAGGGGAAGCGTCAGGGGTTCCAGAACGGAAGGCACGGTGATGTACATCGACGGGATGAAAGTCCGCGGATCCAATAACCTTCCGCAATCAGCCATCGAAGAAGTCACCGTGATCACCGGAGGTCTTCCCGCACAATACGGTGATGCCACCGGCGGTGTGATCAACGTCACCACCAAAGGTCCCTCGCGCCAGTTCGGTGCCGGAGTTGAACTGGAAACCTCGGAATTCCTTGATAACTACGGACATAACAGGCTGGGTGTCAATATGCAGGGGCCGCTCATCAAAAAACGCAAAGACTCCCTGAATACCCAGGCCATACTCGGTTATTTCATTGCTGCCGACTTTGCCTACAACAGGGACGGAAGGCCTTCCTCCATTGACCTGTACAAAGTGAAGGACGATGTATATGACAGGCTTGTGGCCAATCCGTTGCGCCCGGCCGGTCTGGCCTCAGGAGGTACATACAAGAATGCCGACTTCCTCCGCAAAAGCGACCTTGAGATCACAAAAAGCAGCCTGAATACCGAAAACATCGATATCAACCTCTCCGGAAAAATCGATGTGAAAACCACCGCCACCATCAACCTAACCGTCGGCGGCTCGATGAACTATAACCGTTACAATGCATATAACTTTGCCGGTTCACTCATGAACTGGAACAACAATGCCCAGGTCACCAACAACACCTGGCGTGTGTTCACCCGTTTCACCCAGCGTTTCCCCGCCGATAAGGAAAGTAAATCCATCATCAAGAACGTTTACTACACCTTCCAGGCCGACTATACCAAATACAACCAGGTCGTTCAGGACGAAGGACATAAAGACAAACTCTTTGATTACGGCTATATCGGGAAATTCACCTCTCACAGGGTAAAAACCTATGAACTGGGCAGCGATACCATTTTTGGTTTCGAAAATGTATGGCTTCAGACCGGATACCGCGACACCCTTTTCTGGTTCGAACCTTCAAATAAAAACCCGGAACTGGCAAACTATACCACTTATTATAGAAACCTGTTTGCCGACCAGATCGACGACCACCTGGAAAACCCTGTACAATATGCCCTGGGCGGCGCCCTGCTGAACGGTGACAACCCCGAATCCATTTACGGGCTCTGGGCTGCCCCCGGAACCCAATACAACGGATATTCAAAAGTGGACAACACCCAGATCGGGATCAACCTCAATGCCTCAGCCGACATCGGGAACCATGCCATCCAGTTCGGTATCCAGTATGAACAAAGGAACGACCGCTATGTGGCCTATGCCCCGGTCAGCTTCTGGAACCTGATCGATCCGAGAACCGGTATCGTCAACCAGCACATCAGCCAGGCGGGCGACAAACTCAACCCCCTGCCCAGATTCGACGAATTCGGCGTATTTCAGGATACCATTGACTATATGGACCTGATCGACCTTTCCAAACAAAGTTATTTCGATTTCAACCTGCGTAAAAAACTCGGCCTGCCTACCGACGGCAACCACTGGATCGATGTCGACAGTTACGACCCGGCCCTCTTTACCGTGGATATGTTCTCCGCCGACGAACTCATCCGCGACGGAAGCAACGCCCTGGTAGCTTATTACGGATTCGACTATACCGGCAAAAAACTCACCAGCAAACCCAGCCTCTCTGACTTCTTCACCGCCAAAGACGAGTTCGGCAATTACAAAAGGCAAATCCCAGCATTCGAGCCTATCTACATGGCCGGTTACATCCAGGACAAATTCGCCTTCAGCGACCTGATCTTCAACATTGGTGTCCGTGTCGACCGTTTTGATGCCAACCAGATGGTGCTGAAGGATCCCTATCTGCTGTACGAAGCCAAGACGGTAAAGGAAGTCAAAAACCTCGGAGAACACCCTTCCAACATGGGTGAGGACTTTGTGGTTTATGTGGATAATCCTGCCAGTCCGACCGCCATTAAAGGCTACCGCAGCGGCAGTGTGTGGTACACCGCAACAGGTACCGAAATCCCTGACCCGGAAGCTTATGGACTCGGTACCAACAATCCGCCCTACCTGCTAAACCCTGGTGATAAAGAAGTAAAGATCAGCGCCTTTAAAGATTATGAGCCGGAAACCAACGTACTTCCGCGTATCTCTTTCTCCTTCCCGATTTCGGACGAGGCACTGTTCTTTGCCCATTACGACGTATTAACCCAGCGCCCGACCGGCTTTGTACGTTTTGACCCCATCGATTACCTGAAACTGGAATATATCGGGCAGAACTTCATCAATAATCCCAACCTCAAGTCTTCCAAAACCATCGACTATGAGGTCGGATTCATGCAGAAACTCTCCGGATCTTCCTCTCTTAACCTGTCGACCTTCTACCGTGAAATGAGGAACCAGATTCAGGCTTACTTCTTCGCCGGCGCCTATCCCAAGCCCTACTTCTCCTACAACAACATCGACTTCGGTACGGTCAAGGGCCTGATCGTTACCTACGACCTGCGCAGAACCAACAATGCCCGTATCCGTGCCAGCTATACCCTGCAGTTTGCCGATGGTACCGGTTCCGACAACGAGTCGGCACAGGCACTGGTACTGTCGAACGAACCGAAACTGAGGAACCTCAGGAGTACTTTCCCGGTTGACTACGACAGAAGGCATGCCATCAACCTGGTGTTCGATTACCGTTACGACGGCGGGCCGAAATACAACGGACCCACCATCAGCAAACGGGTGAAAGGCACCGACAAGAGAAAAACCATCAACCTGCTGGAAAACACCGGTATCAGTGTCACCTTCAACGGTGGTTCCGGTACACCCTACAGCCGTTCGAGCCGTGCCGGTTTCCTCGGAAGCGGAAGCATCCTCATCGGATCGGTCAACGGTTCCCGCCTGCCCTGGCAGTTCAGGATGGATACCCGTATCGACAAAGATATCATGCTTTCCTTTGGCGGTAAGAACAGTAAATATGTCTATATGAATATTTACTTTGAAATTCTCAATGTGCTGAACGCCCAGAATATCCTCAGCGTTTACCGGGCTACCGGCAATCCCGACGACGACGGTTACCTTGCCTCTCCCCAGGCTCAGCCCGATATCGCCATCAGGACCGACTCCCAGTCCTTTATCGATCTTTACGAGGTCAGGGTGAATTCACCCGGCAATTACAGCCTCCCCAGAAGGTTACGCCTGGGTGTCGCCCTTAATTTCTAAGAATTTAAAAACAATGAATATGAAAAGTGCAGTCCGCTTATTAATCGTTTTGTTTATTGGACTCCTGCTGGCCGATGCCGCTTTTGCCTATAAGCATGTCTCTCCAAAGAGCAAACCGCAAATACCCAAGGGGACTACGGCCGGTTGCGCCGCCGGAGCTTCCTTTACCGACCTGTGGGTCAACAATGTCCGCTGCCGTATCAATACCGGCGGGGATATGTGGTGGGACCTTCAGGGTGTGGCCAAATACTTCATCCCGGGAAATACACAAAAAACCTCCATGTTCTCAGCTGCATTGTGGATCGGGGGTTTGGACGTGAACGGCCAGCTTAAACTGGCGGCACAGCGTTACCGCGGGAACGGAAATGATTACTGGCCCGGCCCGCTGACCACAGACGGCAACGCCAATATCTCTCCCGAGGTTTGTAACGAATACGACCGGATTTTCCGTATGAATAAAGCGGATGTGGATGCTTTCCGCCGCTGGTGGAACGACAAACCGTCCTATCCCGACTATCAGATCCCCGAGTCTATCCTTAAATGGCCCGGTAACGGAGATATCACCAAGGGACAAAGCCCGTACCTGGCACCATTTTACGATCATCCCCCGAAAAATGGTGTGTATGATCCGGAAAATGACGGAGATTTCCCGTACTACGACTTCAGCAATGAACTCTGTAAAGCCAATGCACCCACACCCGAAACTGTGGAAGGCATTGTAAAGGGCGGTATCCTTGCCGACCAGGTGCTCAAAGGTGATGAAACCCTCTGGTGGGTTTTCAACGATAAAGGGAATATCCACAGTGAGACCCAGGGCAGTCCCGTCGGCTTCGAAATCCGGGCCCAGGCATTCGGATTCAGCACCAACGACGAGATCAACAGTATGACATTCTATTCCTACGAAATCATCAACCGCTCCACTTACCGGCTAACCGAAACCTATTTCAGCCAATGGGTGGACACAGACCTTGGCTATGCCTGGGACGACTATGTAGGATGCGATGTGAAGAGAGGTCTTGGCTACTGCTACAACGGCCGTGCCATCGACGGATCGGGTAAGGATGACGAATACGGCACCCAGCCTCCCGCCGTCGGGGTCGACTTCTTCCAGGGCCCCTATATGGACCCCGACGGGCTCGACAACCCGAAAATCGGTCCTGACGGACAACCCATGTGCGACGTCAGTATCAATGGTGTCAACTTCGGTGACTCCATTATCGACAACGAACGTTTCGGCATGCGCCGTTTCGTTTACCATACCAACTGCAATTCAGGCCCGACCTGCGACCCCGACAATGCTCCCGAGTATTATAACCTGCTCAGGGGTATCTGGAAAGACGGTATCAAGATGATCTACGGAGGGAATGCACACCCGAATTCACCCGGTGCAAATGGCCCCCCCTGCGACTTTATGTTCCCCGAACTCTCCGACCCCTGTAACTGGGGCACCGCAGGTATTCAGCCGGCAGGTTTCCAGACAGGTGCAGGCGGAACAGGGATCATCTGGACTGAAGCCAACGTGGGGAATCCTCCCGACGACAGGCGGTTCATGCACTCAGCTGGTCCTTTTACCCTCGAACCCGGAGCCGTGAACTATATCACCGTCGGTATCCCATGGGCAAGAGCTGCTTCAGGAGGACCATGGGCTTCCGTCCAGGAACTCAGGCGTGTGGACGACAAATGCCAGAAACTCTTCGAAAACTGTTTCAAAGTACTGGAAGGGCCTGATCATCCCGACCTCATCGTACAGGAACTCGACCGGGAAATCCTGCTTTACCTGAAAAACTACACCGGATCGAGCAATGAATTCGAGACCTATGAAGAAATTGATCCCAATATTATCACCCCCGACAGCCTTACCATCGTGAACGGCGATTCGATCTACGTTCCTCCTGTGATTCAGTGGGATCCCGTTTATCGTTTTGAAGGATACCAGATCTTCCAGCTGAAAAACGCCAACGTAACCGATCTGACGGATCCCGACGAAGCCAGGCAGGTTGCCCAGTGCGATATCAAGAACGGCATCACCACACTGATCAACTTCGAATACAACCAGGAACTTCAGGCTAATGTGCCGGTGAAAATGGTTGAAGGAACCGACAGGGGGATCCTCCATTCCTTTAAAATCCTTGAAGACCAGTTTGCCTCGGGCGACAAAAGGCTGGTGAACCATAAACAGTACTATTTCGTTGCCGTAGCATATGCCCATAACAACTACCTGACTTACAGCCAGGATCCCAATGATGCCAATGGCCTGCATGGTCAGAAGTTCCCCTATCTGATCGGACGTAAGCAACCCAAGATCCAGACAGCCATCCCCCATATTCCAAGCCCGGAAGCCAGTGGTACCAACATCCTGAGCACTTACGGCGACGGACCCAAGATCACCAGGATCGAAGGTCAGGGTAATGGTGGCATGTCGCTGGAATGGACCAAAGAAAGCGAGGAAGCACTGCTGAAAATCACAACACCGCCCTTCATCGTGAAGAATCCGACCTATGAAAACGGCAAGGGCCCGGTAAATGTCAAGGTGATCGATCCGCTCAATGTTGAGAAAGGAAATTATGTGCTGAAGCTCATCCCCGAAAACGGAACCAGTATCGGTACGGCAAGCTGGGAACTGACCAATACCCTGACGGGACAAGTGTACAACTCCGACCGCAACATTTCGGTTGAGAATGAGCAACTGCTGCTCGATATCGGGCTCTCGCTGCAGATCACCCAGGTTGCACCGCCGGGTAATGTCAGTGCAAGGACCAACGGCTATATCGAATCCTCCATCACCTTCGCCGACAGCTCACAGATATGGCTTACCGGAATTGCTGATATCGATGTCTGCGGACCCTGGAACTGGATCAGGTCCGGTGTGCTCGCCGATGCAAATAATACTGCCTGCAACGACTGGGATCTGACGGGTAATTCTCAAAGCCCGGGCGTTGCCTATGACCCCAACGAGGATTACGAAAAAACCGTTGGCCGCACCTGGTCTCCCTATAACCTTGTTTCACTGGGCAATCAGGACGAAGCAGGACCCGGCATGAACAGGCCCTCCAAACTGAAATTTGAGATGTCGCAACTTGCCAGTATCAACGTGGTGATCACCAGCGACAAATCCAAATGGACCCGCTGTCCGGTTATTGAAATGTGCCCGGATAAGAACCTCTCGCAGGGCGGTGCAGAAAGGTTCGACATAAGGAAAGCCCCATCCGTGGACAAAAACGGTAATCCGTCCACTACTACCGAACCCTCCATCCATCCGGATGATCCCAACTTCATCAGCGGCACCGGTATGGGATGGTTCCCCGGTTATGCATACAACCTTGAAACAGGCGAAAGGCTGAACATGATGTTCGGCGAAGACTCCTGGCTGGTGGCTGAAAACGGCCGCGACATGATCTGGAACCCGACCGATATCGACCCGGCCAATCCCTTCCTCAGCCCCCACTTCCTCAGCCCGCTCGGCAGAGTGGTTTTCGGAGGAAAACATTATGTTTACATTATGGCCCATACCTACAATGTGGAGCCAGGATATCCCGAACTCGACTGTCCGGCTTACGATTTCGGTCAGTGGTCAAGAAACCTGATACCCGATGTAAATTACAGGATCTACGGATATTCCAACGCCATGTGGGTGAATATTCCCATGGCTGTTACAGGCAAGGAATGGCTCAACAACGATGCCACCATCCGCATCCGTGTCGGGAAACCCTATGCAAGGAATTACAGCATTCCCGGTGTCGGGGCCGATAATCCGGTGAACGACAACTGGCCGATGTATACCTTCAATACTGAAGACATCGCAACCGTGAAGGGAGATAAGAATGTGGCAAGTTCCGCCCTCGACCTGATCAATGTCGTACCCAATCCTTATTATGGATTCTCCAACTATGAAACAGACCAGCTCGATAACCGGGTTCGCATCACCAACCTGCCGGAAAAGTGTACCATTTCCATCTATACAGTGAACGGAACACTTGTGAGGCAGATTACCAAAGACGAGGTGAAGACTTCAGTCGACTGGGACATGAAGAACTATGCAGGTATTCCGATCTCCGGAGGTATTTACCTGATACACATCAATGCCCCGGGCATCGGTGAGAAAGTGGTGAAGTGGTTTGGTGTGCAACGCCCCGTCGACCTGAACGCTTTCTGATCTGAACCGGACATTTACAAGAAAATGATTGTTAACATCAATACCTACAGGACGATGAAAAATACATGCAGCCAAGTCTTTGCACTCCTCTTTATCGCAGCGATACTGTTACCCGGCATTCCGGCACTTGCCGGAAACAAGGACCGTTCCGGTTCGGCCGGTGCAAGCGAACTGCTGATCAATCCCTGGCCAAGAAGCACCGGCTGGGGCGGAGCCAACATTGCCAATGTGCATGGTATCGAAGCCATGTTCGGAAATATTGCCGGTACCGCTTTTACCACCAAATCAGAGTTTGCCTTTGCCCACACCCAGTGGTTTAAGGGTTCAGACGTGACGCTGAACACCTTCGGATTCACTCAGAAAGTGGGTGAAGCAGGCGCCCTCGGCCTTTCCATTATGTCGATGCGCTTCGGCGAAATCGAAAAAACCACCGTCGAAAGTCCCGATCCTTCCCTCGGCAGCATCGGTACTTTTACGCCCAGCTTCCTGAATATCAATCTTTCATACGCCAAAGCATTTTCCAATGCCATTTACGGCGGACTGAACGTGAAGATCATCAACGAAGCCATCGCCGATGTCTCTGCACAGGGGATCGCCCTCGATGCCGGTATCCAATATGTTACCGGCGATAACGAGGAAATCAAGTTCGGTATCTCCCTTAAAAACGTCGGACCCACCATGAAGTTCAAAGGAGACGGAATGTCGTTCAGGGGATTCATTCCCGGTTTCGAAACCCAGTCAACCATTGAACAACGTTCCCAGGCATTTGAACTGCCCGCTCAATTGAACATTGGAGCCTCATATGACTTCAAGTTCTCGGAAATCCATAAACTCATCCTGGCCGGTTCTTTTACCTCCAACTCCTTCTCCAAAGACCAGTTCGGCATCGGCGCCGAGTATTCCTTCCGCGAATACCTGCTGCTCAGAGCCGGATACACCTACGAAGAAGGGATCACCGAGAAAAAGAACAGGACAACTGCTTACACCGGTCCCAGTGCCGGACTTTCTGTCGACATTCCCCTGAACAGGGAAAAAGGCTCCTCCTTCTCTGTGGATTATTCATACAGGGATACTGATCCTTTCTCCGGTACACATACGATCGGCGTCAGGATTACGTTATAGATTTGGTTTTTTAGAAAAATCACCTTATATTTGTACCTGAGAAGACCCTTGAAAAAGGGTCTTCTTGGTTTTTTGTTTTTATTTAAGAATAACCCGGATGACCCAGATCAGTTACTATACGGAAGAAGGACTGCAAAAGCTGAAGGATGAGCTGGATTACCTGGTCAATGTTGAAAGACCCATGATCTCTCAACAGATTGCCGAAGCCAGGGATAAGGGCGACCTGTCGGAAAATGCAGAATACGATGCAGCGAAGAATGCACAGGGCATGCTTGAAATGAAGATATCCCGCCTTCAGGAGGTAATCAGCAATGCCAGGGTGATAGATGAATCCCGGCTGGATAACAGCAAGGTCTTCATCCTTTCAACCGTTAGGGTAAAAAACCTGAAAACCAATGCCGAAGTGAAATATACCCTCGTTCCGGAAAACGAAGCGGATATCAAATCAGGAAAAATCTCAGTGAGTTCACCAATCGCCAAAGGCCTGCTCGGAAGAACCGTGGGCGAAAAGGTCGAAATCCAGGTACCGGCAGGAAAGATTTCACTCGAAATACTCCAGATCGAAAGATTATAACCCCACCTGTCATGCCAAGCATCTTCAGCAGGATCGTCAGCGGTGAAATCCCCTGCCACAAAGTGGCTGAATCTGACCGCTTCCTGGCCTTTCTCGATATCAACCCCCTCGCAAAAGGCCATACCCTCGTCATTCCCAAAACCGAAGTCGATGATATCTTCGACATGGATGAAACCCTCTTTAAAGACTGCTTCAGCTTCGCACAGAAAGTGGGGAAAGCCATCCATGCATGCATCCCCTGCGTGAAAGTCGGCATTGCCGTGATCGGCCTCGAAGTGCCACATGCCCACATACACCTGGTCCCCCTGCAGGATCTGCACGATCTTGAATTTTCAAGGCCGAAATTAAACCTGAGCCAGGAGGAATTGTCCGCCATCGCAGCAGACATCCGCCGTCACCTGGTGCTTTAACCAACCCTGCCCGGGTTCCGGCTGATAAATGCATCCCAGCCGGAATACCTGTCTTCCTCCTGCTTTGGAGCCCCCTGAAACATGTGGCACATTGCAACTGCCACAGCATCAGTAGCATCCAGATAATCCGGAGGATGTGACACATGCAGCAGGCGAAACAACATCGCCGCTACCTGTTCCTTGGAGGCGGCTCCTCTTCCGGTAATCGACTGCTTGACTTTCCTGGGTGAATATTCAAAGATGGGTACCTGCCTGTATACTGCGGCAGCCATGGCAACACCCTGTGCACGACCCAACTTGAGCATCGACTGCACATTCTTTCCATAAAAAGGTGCTTCAATGGCAAATTCGTCGGGATGATAGTTGTCGATCATTTCAAGCACCTTATGAAATATCGCGGCCAGCTTTTCGCCTGATGTCAGCTTATTGCCTAATTTTAGGACATCCATCAGGATCAGGGCTAACTGCTTGTCTTTCCGGGAAATAATCCCATAACCCATGATGTTGGTTCCGGGATCGATGCCCAGAATGACCTTGTTGTTTGTATGTCCGCCAATGCTCATGATAAAGAAACTGTCTCCAAAAGTACGGAAATATTCCAACCTGCTGCTGCGGCTTTTCACCGGCATTGCAGCCTACACCCTGCTATACGGACAACTGAGCGGCAAACAAAAACAGTTTGATCCCCAGATCGTCAGGGAGCATTTCCCGGATGCTGACGGTTTCTATCCCCTGCTGATTTCACTTATGGTACTGATGCTGCTGAACTGGGGACTTGAAAGCATGAAATGGCGAAGGCTGATCGGAAGGCTGGAAAAACTGTCGTTCGCCCGCTGCCTGGGAGCAGTGCTCACCGGAGTAACAATCAGTTTTTTCAGCCCGAACAGGGCCGGAGAATTCCTGGGCAGGATTTTCAGCCTGCAGCAGGCAAACCGGATCGATGCCTCACTGATAACCATCACCGGAAGTTTTTCCCAGTTCATTGTAACCCTGATCGCAGGAAGCGGGGCACTGATCCTGTACGTTGACCGTTATGTGACACCATTCGGGGGACTGCAGCCTGCATTCCATACCGGGATGGCAATAGCCTGGCTGCTGCTTTCCGGTGCCATGCTGCTCCTGTATTTCAATATCGGGCTGATCTCCGGACTGGCACGTCATGGGCAGAAAGGTGGCCGGCTGCGGAACTGGTTGCAGCATCTGCTCATCCTGCGGACAATGCCTGCCAGGGATCTTCGCTTCGTTATAATACTCAGCGGCCTGCGATACGCTGTTTTCAGTTTCCAGGCATGCCTGCTGCTCAGATTCAGTCTTCCTCTGATGAGCTGGACAGATGCCTGCATCATCAGCAGCGTATTTTTCCTCGCCGTGACCCTGATCCCTTCCTTTGCCCTGGCGGAAATAGGGATTCGCGGATCAGTAGCCGTTTACCTGACGGAACTTTACGGACAATCGATGGCTCTCCCTCCCGGAGAGACAGTCCTCCCTGCAATGCTGACCTTTTCACTGCTGTGGGTCATCAATATCGCCGTCCCGGCCCTGCTCGGCGTGTTTGGACTGTTGCAACTCAGGTTCTTTAAAGAAACCGGCTGATCATGATGTTGCTGCTGATCACCGGCGTCCTGACCCTGTCCCTGATCTGTGCATACGGTCTTTTCTGCCGCTTCATTCTGAAGGCATGGACACACACAGATCCTCAGGTGGTTGACACAGTGAACGACTGGCCTGCCATCAGCCTGATCATCGTATGCCGGAACGAAGCCCGGAACCTTCCCGGTCTGCTGCAAACCCTTGCTTCCCCTGGCTACCCTGACGAAAAGCTGGAACTGCTGCTGGTGGATGATCATTCGGAAGATGCAGGCCCGGAGTTGATGAAGGCGTTCAGGGACAGGAATAAGCATCAGAATATCAAGGTAATACAGCCTGAAGTGACCGGGAAGAAGGCTTGTCTGAAAACCGCCGTCACCCTGGCAAAAGGTCCATGGATACTTTGTACTGACGGGGATTGCCTGCCTGAAAGCGGATGGATACGATCCATGATCGCCCGTGCAATCACAACGGAAGCAGTCATGGTGCTCGGACCGGTACGGATGGAAGGCAGATCCCGCCTGTTACACCGCTTTCAGCAGATGGAATTATCAGCCCTGCTTTCCATTACCGCGGCCTTTGCCTTCCGCGGACATGCCATCATGGGCAATGGCGCCAACCTGCTGTTTCAGAGATCCGCTTATTTTAATGCCCCGGTGGCCGAGGCTTCCCGACGGCATGCTTCAGGAGATGATGTCTTCCTTGTACAGGCTGTCAAAGCCCTGTATGGAGGGAAGGCGATCACCTTCAACACCGCACCGCAGGCAGTGGTGAAGACATATCCCATGGATACCCTGTGGGAACTGTTCCGGCAGAAAGTCAGGTGGATCAGTAAAACCGGCACTGCAACTTCCACAGCATCGCTGGTGACTGCCATTCTTGTGCTGCTGGTGAACCTGATGGCTGTTTTTCTGATGATACTGTCAGTCATCCGGCCGGGGGCCCTCCTGATCCTGATCCCTTACCTTGTGATGAAGACCCTGTGTGACCGGATGCTGATCCGGCCGGTACAGCGCGTGACGCTGCAGGAAATTCCGTTGCGGAGCCAGGTTCCCGCTGGCCTGTTGTACCCGTTTTACCTCCTGGTGATTGCCCTGCTTGCCACCAGAGGAAGCTATTACTGGAAAGGCCGCCGTTTAAAGTGATCAGGAATCAGTTTCCTGAAGCATGAATGCGGCAAATCTGAAATCTTCCGGGGTTGTGATTTTGATGTTGTTTCTGTCGCCTTCCACCAGGTGGACGGAATACCCGGCGGCTTCAAAAACCCCGGCATCATCTGTGAAATCAGGATTGTTACATTGCAGATAGGCTTTGGTAATCTGCGCCGTGTTGAAAAGCTGGGGAGTCTGAACCCTGACAAAGCTGCTCCGGTCTGCTGCCCGGTTTTCATTGCCGTGGATTTCTCTGACCGAATCGCTGAATGGCATTACCGGTATGGCATTTCCGAATTGTTTCATTCCATGGTACAGCCTTTCAAGCAATCCCGGGCTGAGGAAGGGCCTGACCCCGTCATGGATAGCAGTTCCTGCACCTTGAAGTCCCGCCGACAGGCCGTTTCTGACAGATTCGAAACGGCTTGCACCACCGTTAACGGTTCTGTGACGTATCGCGAAATGATAGCGTAAACATAGTTCCTCCCAGATTCTGAACCCATCCTGTGAAAGCACCAGCACGATCTCCGCAGCGGGTGCGGCCCTGGCAACAGCCTGCAGGGTATGCATCAGAAGGGGTTTGCCTTTCAGCTCCAGAAACTGCTTGGGGACGGCCGTCTGCATCCGCGTGCCGCTCCCGCCGGCAACGACAAGGAAGCTCAGGTCCACATTACAGGATTAACATGGCATCACCAAAGGTGAAAAACTGGTATTTCTTATCAATGGCCTCCTGGTAAGCACGCATCAGAAAGTCATAATCCGTGAACGCCGCCACCTGCATCAGCATGGGAGTCATGGGAGGGTGGAAATTGGTGACCATGGCCGTGGCAATGCTGAAATCATAAGGAGGAAAGATGAACTTGTTCGACCAACCTTTGAAAGGCTTCAGGTGGCCCTGGATCGACACGGAGGACTCGATGGCTTTCATGGTGGTGGTACCTACGGCAACAACCTGTTTTCTGGCGTCCTTTGCGGCATTTACAATATCAGCCTGGGTGGCTTCGATGAGCACTTCCTCCGAATCCATCTTATGTTTGGTGAGATCCTCCACATCGATGCTTCTGAAATTCCCGAGACCGGCATGCAGGGTAACCTCTGCAAAAGATACCCCGATCAGTTCGAGCCGTTTCATCAGTTCGCGGCTGAAGTGAAGCCCTGCAGTGGGAGCGACCACGGCGCCCTCATGTTTGGCATAAATGGTCTGGTAACGCTCCTTGTCTTCCGGTTCAACCTCCCTGTTATGCAATTTGGGAAGGGGGGTTTTACCAAGCTTTTCGATGGTTCTCTTGAATTCTTCGTAAGGCCCGTCGTATAAAAAACGCAGCGTCCTGCCGCGTGACGTGGTATTATCAATCACCTCAGCCACAAGCGAATCATCATCACCAAAATACAGTTTGTTCCCTATCCTGATTTTCCTGGCGGGATCCACCAACACATCCCATAACCTGCTTTCACGGTTTAGTTCCCTGAGCAGGAACACTTCAATTTTGGCTCCGGTTTTTTCCTTTTCACCGTAAAGCCTTGCCGGAAATACCTTGGTGTTGTTGACGATAAATACATCTCCTTCGTCAAAATATTCCAGAATATCTTTAAATGTCCTGTGCTCAATTGATTGTGTCTTCCTTTGCAGCACCATCAAACGCGATTCATCCCTGTTCTCCGCCGGCCGGTCGGGAACAAGGTCGGGCGGAAGATGATAACGAAACTGGGAAAGCTTCATATTTACCTTTTTCTAATGGCTTTTATTTAACGCATTCCTGTAGAAAAAGTTTGCAAAAGTAAGCATTTTTTCCCAAAGAAGCAAACAGAACCTGTAGTCCAATTTCGGGACTTGCTCGTTATCAGGATATACTGAATCTTAATAAAAATGCGAAGCTATTTTGTATTCAGTTGTACCGGTGATTCTGGAAAAACGTTTTTCGCATTCCTGTGTTTATTCGGTATAATACGAAAAAGTCATCATGATCCCTGTATTTCATCCTCCATCAGGGCTAGCCACTGGGTTACGCTCAGGGCATCATTCAGGGTATAGGGACCGATGCGTGTGCGGCAAAGCTTTAACAAGTAAGCACCGCTGCCGCATACTTGTCCGAAATCCCTTGCCAGCGCACGAATGTAGGTACCTTTGCTGCAAACAACCCGGAAATCTGTTTCCGGTAAGTCCATGCGGTCAAGTTCAAAAACGCTGATCCTGACCGGGCGCGCTGTCAACGTTACGTTTCGCTGTTTCCGGGCATATTCATACAACCTTTTTCCTTCGACTTTCACCGCAGAAAACACCGGAGGAAGCTGCATCAGGTCGCCGGTGAGACTGCGTGCAGCCTCCTCCAACAACTCCCGAGTCAAATGATCCGTTGGGTAAACCGTATCCGGTTCTTTCTCAAGATCATACGATGGCGTCGTCATTCCAAGGTAAAACGTCCCAGTATATTCCTTTTCCATTTCCTGAAACTGTTCTATCTGTTTGGTATGCTTTCCGGTACAGACGATCAACAGGCCGGTGGCCAGGGGGTCAAGCGTTCCGGCATGGCCGATTTTGATTTTTGCTATCCCCATCCTGTGTTTCAGAAAGCTTTTCATCTTACTGACAACATCGAAAGAGGTCCAGCCATATGGCTTGTCGATAAGGAAAAATTGTCCCTGCTGCAAAGGTTCTTCCATCAGAGGACATCCAATTTACTGCCCGAAAGCAGGAGTACCAGCAGAATCACGCCCAGGCCGATACGGTACCAGCCGAATGCCCGGAATCCATGACGGGTCAGATAATGAATGAAAGTCCGGATTGCCAGCATGGCCACCAGGAAAGAAACAAGGTTTCCAACCAGCAACAATTGGATATCTTGAGAGGTGAAGGTTTTGTATTGTCCGCCCAGTTTCAGTACCGAAGCGGCAAACATGGTCGGAACCGCCAGAAAAAAAGAAAACTCCGCCGCAGTCCTGCGCGAAAGCTTCCTGCTCATTCCGCCCACAATGGTGGCTGCAGATCTGGAGACTCCGGGGATTACAGATATGATCTGGAATAAACCGATAATGAAAGCCGAACGGTAAGTGATCGCTGCTTCATTGTCAGCCTGCTCCCCGGCAAACCAGCGATCCACATACAACAGGACGATCCCACCCAGCAGGAGGGCAATGGATACCACCCACACACTGGCAAGCATCATATCAATCTGCTTTTCAAGCAAATAAGCAATAATCAAAGGAAGGCATGCCACGAACAGCCTGAAATAGAAATCAATGCTTCTGAAAAAGTTCTTCCAGTAAATGACTACCACTGACAGGATTGCACCGAACTGTATATTCACCGTATAGGCCCGCAGAAACGCATCACTTTCCATACCGAGGAGGGCCTGGGTGATCACCATATGCCCGGTGGAAGAGACCGGAAGGAATTCGGTGATCCCTTCCACGATGGCAATGAGGACTGCCTCGAAAAAATTCATGCGTTTTCCCTGACTTTTGGCTTTTTCATGATGGCATAGATCTCAACGATATACCCGGCCAATACCAGGATGGGAGCCAGGGTCAGCCTCCTGAAGCTGAAGATCCCTTCACTGAATACGTTAGGATCATCTGAACCTCCGCCAATCATGAGCAGAAAGCCCAGCACGATCAGTAAAAGCCCGGCCAGCATCAGCATATAATTCTCCCTGCCAAAGGCAAACTCGGCACTTTTCTCCTGATTGCCAGGTTTGCTTGTAGCCGGTTTGGCAGCGGTATTTTTTTTCTTTTTCAGATCCATGTCTGTTTGGTGTTAATATAAGTATTCTGATTTGATCTTCAAATATTTACGAACGGCGAAAAAAGTTGACACCAGGGAAATGAATATCCCCAGCAGGCATACCATCCCGAGCAATCCCAGGTAGAGGCTGTAATCATGCAGGTTCACCATTTCGGGAAACTGCCTGTGCGCCACATAAATGACTCCGGAAAGCAGGGCAAGGCTGAATAATGCCCCGTAAAGACCGTTGGTGATCCCCATCATCAGGAAGGGCCGGCGGATGAAACTTTCAGTGGCTCCGACCAGCTGCATGGTCTTGATCAGGAAACGTTTCGAGAAGACTGCAAGCCGTATGGTATTATTGATCAAGGCAATAGAGATCAGTAATAACAAGCCGCTGAATCCCAGGATCACCATACTGATCTTTCTGAGATTTTCATTCACTGAATTCACCAGGGACTTCTGGTAAAAAACCTCTTTGATTTCCTTGCGAGCGCTAAGCTTCTTCTCGATCAGGGCCAGGCTGTCGGCATTGGCATAAGAAGCCACCAACCTGATTTCCAAAGATGGTAACAAGGGATTATACCCAAGGAATCCCACGAAATCCTCGCCCAGTTCTTGCATCAGCACGCGGGCAGCCTCATCCTTGCTCACATAACTGCTTTCCCTGACGTAGTTGCTTTCATCCAGGTCCTTCTTTAGTTTCAGGATTGCAGTCTCACTCACCTGGTCATGGATCATGGCGGTAAGCCCGATGTTCTCTTTTACGTGTTCCGACAGTTTCCGGGCATGATAAAGCAATATCCCCAGCAAACCCAGCATGAACAGCACCAGGGTGATGCTCACCACAGTGGTTATATAGGATGTCTGCAGCCTTCTTTTGTTATATTTTTCCTCTTTCCGGCCCATTTTTTTTACAGCCCGCTAAGTTATAAAAAATATCCCATGGCTCGCAGTTTGTGCGATTTTCCTAACTTCGCAGCCCGAAAAACAAGCGCTTTACCATACCATGGATTACCAATTCAATGAGGTCGAAAAAAAATGGAGGAAAATCTGGTCGGATCACAAAACCTTCAAAGTCGGCATTGACAAGGACAAACCCAAGTTTTATGTACTCGATATGTTTCCCTATCCCTCCGGAGCTGGTTTGCATGTCGGTCACCCCTTAGGATACATTGCTTCAGATATTTACGCCAGGTACAAGCGGCTGAAAGGATACAACGTACTGCATCCCATGGGTTTCGATGCTTACGGACTGCCTGCGGAACAATATGCCATACAGACCGGACAGCACCCAGCCGTTACCACTGCGAACAACATCGCCCGTTACCGTGAACAGCTCGACCTGATGGGTTTTACCTACGACTGGGACCGTGAGGTGAGAACCTGTGACCCGGATTATTACCATTGGACGCAATGGACTTTCATTCAACTCTTTAAGTCGTGGTATAACCGGAAAACGCAGAGGGCTGAGAAGATCGGGAGTCTGGAGGCCCACCTCGGGGTTTTCGGCACCGAAGGACTGGATGCTGCATGCAGTGTGGAACAAACGCTTCCGGCCGGCGCCTGGCACAAGCTGACGGAACAGGAGCAACAGCATTTCCTGATGAATTACCGCCTGGCATATCTTTCAGATACCATCGTCAACTGGTGTCCGGAGCTTGGAACGGTACTGGCCAATGATGAGGTAAGGGAAGGCTATTCGATCCGCGGCGGGCATCCGGTTGAACGTAAGCTCATGAAACAATGGCTTTTACGTACCACTGCCTATGCCGAAAGATTGCTCAGCGGCCTCGACGGTTTAGACTGGTCGGATTCCCTTAAAGAAATGCAGCGGAACTGGATCGGTAAGTCTGAAGGAGCTTCCGTGCTGTTCCCCGTCCATGAAAAGGAAGGATTACGGCTCGAAGTATTTACGACCCGTCCCGATACTATCTTCGGCGCCACTTTCATGGTGGTGGCTCCCGAACACGGGCTGCTTCCGGCCCTTACCATCCCGGAACAACAAAACGCGGTTGAAGATTATATCCGCTGGGCAAAAAACCGTTCTGAAAGAGAACGCATGTCGGAAGTGAAGAAGATCACCGGGGTGTTTACCGGATCATACGCAATCAACCCGCTGAGTGGAGAAAAGATCCCGGTTTGGGTGGCCGATTATGTGCTGGCCGGCTACGGAACCGGGGCTATTATGGCCGTGCCTGCCCACGATGGCAGGGATTATGCCTTCGCAAAACACTTCGGACTTACCATCAGGGAAGTTGTTTCCGGGGGGAATATCCTGGTGGAATCGTACGATGCCAAAGAAGGAACCCTGGTAAATTCAGGCTTTATCAACGGACTTGAAGTGAAAGAAGCCGTTAAGGCAGTGATCCGCAGGCTGGAAGAAGACGGCACGGGCCACGGAACGGTGAACTACCGCCTGCGCGATGCCATCTTCAGTCGCCAGCGATACTGGGGAGAGCCTTTCCCGGTGTACTACAAAGAAGGACTGCCATACACCCTGGATGAAAGTGAATTGCCACTGCTGCTTCCGGATATCGGCAGTTTTCAGCCCGGCCGCAGCGGCGAAGCGCCCCTTGCCAGGGCGAAGAATTGGACAAGCAAGGAAGGTTACCCATTGGAAACCAACACCATGCCAGGCTTTGCCGGTTCCTCAGGCTATTACCTCCGCTATATGGACCCGGGTAATAAACAGGAGTATTTCTCAAAAGAAGCTGTTACATACTGGCAGGATGTCGACCTGTATATCGGGGGTGCGGAACATGCTACCGGCCACCTGATCTATGCCCGTTTCTGGAATAAATTCCTCTTCGACTCGGGTTTCAGCGTAAAAGATGAACCATTCCGCAAACTCGTCAACCAGGGGATGATACAAGGTAGGTCGAGCATGGTGTACCAGGTGAAAGGGAAAAACGAATTCGTTTCCTATGGACTGAAAGATCAGTACGACACCGTACCGGTAAATGTCGACATCAGCCTCGTCAACCAGGCCGACGAACTCAATATCGAAGCCTTCCGCAACTGGCGCCCCGATTATAAAGAGGCAGGTATGATCCTCGAGGAAGGGAAGTACCGCTGCGGACATGAGATTGAGAAAATGTCCAAATCCCTGCACAACGTGGTAAATCCGGATGAGCTGATCGATAAATACGGAGCCGATACTTTCCGCCTGTATGAAATGTTCCTCGGCCCCCTTGAACAGTCCAAACCCTGGGATACCAACGGCATTGAAGGAGTTTTCCGTTTTATTAAAAAACTATGGAAGCTTTTCCATGACCAGCACAACCGGCTTTCCCTCTCGGATGAAGCGCCAACGCCGGCCGAACTGAAAGTGTTGCACCGCACCATCCGGAAGGTGGAGGAAGACATTGAACGCCTGTCGTTCAATACGGTGGTCAGCACCTTTATGATCTGTGTGAATGAGCTTTCCGACCTGAAATGCAATAAGGCCGGCATTCTCAGCGACCTGATCATCCTGATCTCACCTTTTTCACCTCATATCGCAGAAGAGCTCTGGGAAATGACCGGTCACAGCCCCAGCGTGGCCAATGCGGTTTTTCCGGTCTTTAACCCGGAATATGTGCAGGAATCCGTGTTTGAGTATCCTGTTTCCTTCAACGGAAAAATGCGGTTCAGGATTGCCATGCCGGCGGACGCAGGGATAAGGGATGTTGAAGCCGCCGTGCTTGCCGCCCCCGAGGCACAAAAATGGATCCCGCCCGGCGGCCCCAAAAAGGTGATCGTGGTTCCCGGAAAAATCGTCAACGTTGTGGTTTGAAACGCCCCCCGGTAGAGACGCGATTAATCGCGTCTC
>CAZSQJ010000020.1:47641-52631 GCA_964608665.1 uncultured Bacteroidales bacterium
CGTCAACGTTGTGGTTTGAAACGCCCCCCGGTAGAGACGCGATTAATCGCGTCTCTACCGGGGGGATTAATCGCGTCTCCACCGGGGGGATTAATCGCGATTTCGTGAGGGGGGTGATCGTTTCAACCCAATTTTTTTTTCACAAACCCGCAAATTTCCGCCATGGCATCGGTGGCTTCCCTGAACATGGGAGCAAAAAACGGATAACAATGCAGCATCCCTTCCCCGGCGCGGAATTCCGCATTCACACCGGCCGCCTTTGCCTTGTGATAGAATTGTTCGGCATCATCATAGAGTTCATCATCCGTTCCGGCATTCAGGAACAATGGCGGAAGTCCCCTCAAATCGCCATACAGGGGCGAGATATACGGATTCCTGACCGCTTCATTCCCTGAATAATGCCTGCTGAACACTGTCCAGGAATCCAGGGGTGCAGCTGATTTCCTGTTTTTAGTAGTGTATGATGGCCCAGTACAGGCCAGGTCGGTCCATGGTGAAACCGCCACTGCCGCCACGGGTAAGGGCAAACCCCTGTCTCTTAAGGCCAGCAGGGTTGCAAGTACAAGACCGCCACCGGCCGATTCCCCTGCAAACAATATATGTTCCGGAAGGAATCCGTTGCCGGACAGCCAGCGGTAAACACTCACTGAATCATCAAGTGCCGCCGGGAAAGGACGTTCAGGTGCAAGTCCGTATTCATACACCAGGCAGGATTGACCACATTGCCGGGCGAATCTGGCAACGAAACCCCTGTGGTCGCTGCAGGACCCCGAGACATAACCTCCGCCGTGCATGTAAAGGATCAGCTTACCCGAAACCGCATGTTCCGGATGATGCCACTCAGCCCTGATCCCTTCAATGAATGCTTCCTCTATCCTGACATCCGCGGGGATCTTTGCATATCTGGCAGCACCCTTTTCACACTGCTCACGGAAACCATCGATGGAAGTCAGCATGGTGAACCTTTCCTTGCTGAGTCTGCCTCTGAACAGGTGCCTGTTCCTGATCAGAGTGTTGATCAAACGGGCTTTAAAGGAGATCTTCATGCTATATTATATTTATTTCAAATGAATTTCATCACCCGGATGCTCATTCCACCACCAGCTCATCGCAGAACAGCCAGGCCTTCTTTCCGCTGCCGGGATGCCAGGGCGGACAAGTTTTCACTCCTTCCGCCCTGATCTTCATATACCGGTATTGTCCTTCCGGGGCAGGTGCTTCCAATACCCTGGTCTCTGTCCTTCTCAAATCTGCCAGTCCCCCTGCTTGCAGTTCCATGGTCGAAATCTCCCTGAAATGCGCACCATCGGATGACAAAAAGAAGGAAACCCTTAATGGCAGGAAGATCCAATCGTTTGGTGAACCGAGGAATGCTGCTTTTACCTTTTTTATAGTGCATGGATTTCCAAGATCCACCACGGCCACAAGATCACTGCCCTCAAACCCCTGCCAGTTTTCGGCATAGTTCAGACTTCCCGTGATCCCGTCAGTCAGCGCTGCGGAGCCTCCGGCCGGATATTTACCGCTGTAGTCCGTCAGGTAGCGGACCGGTTTTCCCATGGCAAGGTGATGGCCGGCAACGCGACCGTAAACCTTTCCTTTTTTAAAATGTTCCATCTTCTTCAGTGCCATATGATTGTATTCTGCGAGGCTGATGTTTCCTTTGGCACCGCTGACGGCCGGGCGAAGCATCATGACATGCCCCCCTGCATTACTGATGGCGGCATAGACTGTGTCTCCGCGTCTGACAGCCACCCTGAAAACCTCATGGACCTCCGGATTGCTATCCCAGTCCGTTTCACCGGCATCGCAGAATATCTCGGCCAGATAAACCCTGTCCGGATCAGGAAAACTTAACGGAATGCGCATCAGGCGGCCATGTGCGCCCGTCAAGGCACCGGTAAACCAGTTTTCGCCATTTTTGCGGGCGATGCAGACAAACTTCCCGATCTCTCCATCGATCACCCGGCTCTGCTGCCAGGTACAGGGAACCTCCTCCACAAAACGAAGTGCTGGTTTTCCGCGGTAGTGTTCCGGCAGGTCGGATACCATCATCATGGGACTGTAAAAAACCACAAACATGGCAAGCTGGTGGGTGAGGGTGCAATACAGTCTCCTGTTTTCTTCCGGACTGTGGATGATGCGAAAGATACCCGGTGTAAAGTCGAATGGTCCGGCAGGCATGCGGGTAAAGGGAAGGATGGTGGCATGGGAGGGTGGGGTGGCCCGGTAGCCGGCATTCCACTCATTACCCCGCACTGCTTCCTGTGTCATCAGGTTGGGCCAGGTCCGGCAAATCCCTGTGGGTTTGATGCTTTCATGCACATCCAGGTTGATCCGGAAGCGGGCTGCAGCTTCCACAACCCGCTGAAAATGCCTGACCATGTATTGTCCATGGTGGTGGTGCCCTTCCGGAATAATGCTTCCGGCATATCCGGTTTTCAGGTAATGTATCCCAAGTCGCCGGCACAGATCAAATGCGCCCTCCATCTGCCGCTCATATTCGGGAATATTGCCCCCGGTTTCATGGTGGGCAATGAATGCCACCTGTTTCGACAGGGCATAGGCAAGCACTTCCTCCAGGTCGAAGGAAGCATTGGGTGTGCAGAAATCCTGCAAGGGGATCATACCGGGGGCCCAGCTTTCCCAACCTTTATTCCATCCTTCTGCCAGAAAGCCCTCAATATGGTGGGCCGATGCAAAATCGATGTATTCCTTCGCCCTGGCAGTAGTGGCTCCCAGCAAAGGACCTTCTTTCCAGGTGTACTTACCTGTATGCATTCCCCACCAGATCCCGTTGAACTTCATCGGTCTGATCCATCCTGTGTCCTCTAACCGGCATGCATCATTCAGGTTTTCAATAAGATGAGATTCAATCAAGCCACCGGGCCGGTCTGCAATCATCAGGCAACGCCAGGGTGTGGTAAAGGGTGTTGCCACCCTGGCGCAGATACCGCCGGGTCCGGGCCACAAGCCGGAAGTAAAGGCGGCCGTACCGGAAGTATCCTTCAAAAGGAACATCTCCGGATAATCCAGCAGGGCCGCTTCATGAAGGCAAAGGGTCACCCCGCCGGCACAACAGACGGTAAGGGGGGTGGCAGCCGAGGCTATATCGTCCAGGGGTGATGTCCGGTAAAGTGATTCATAAGCGAATTCATCAGGAGGGATCCACCAGGCCGTATCATTGCAGGCAAAACGGAACCCGCTGTGTTCGGCAGTAACCAGCAGGCTGTCGTACTTTCCTTCCTCATCCAGCACATACCGAAAGGCGATGCCGTCGTTGAAGACCCTGAGGATTAACCGGAAGGAACGGCGCAAGGGGGTGATCTCCCGGAATGTGAAATCCGTTTCGTGATAATGGTTTCTCACAACGGAATCGGTTCCGTAAAGCGGTTTCCAGATTTCGTCAACCGATCTGGTTTCCGTGTGTACGATTTTCAGGCTGTCGCCAAATGGCGGGGCATTGCCAAAGCTGAAACCCAGTCCTGACCGGTCGATCAGAGCCGTTCCCCGATAGTGAACGGCATAAGCCGGAATACCCTGTTCAGCAGATACCACAACAGAAACCCTTCCATCGGGCGAGTGGGTAACGATGCCGGATTCCGGACGCCCGCAGGATGACAGCACACTACAGGCTGCCATCACAGTCAGAATTGAAATGTGGTTAATTGTGATCATCTGGCAATGCCCCGTCTCATCACTGGCGGACTAAATCATAAGGTTTTCACAGGCACACAGATGTCGACGATGAATTTTCCGTCCCGCGGTTCTTCCGGGTACATCTCGAAGCAGGGTTTATCGTCGGGCTGGTAGCCGCTTGCCGGGAACCACTCTCCGTACACCCACTCCCAGGCCTGCTGGAACTCATCGGCACCTACTTCAAAGCGGGCAATAACGTAACGTGCCGCTTCCAGTTCCATTTTACCCACTTCCCCGTCAACCTTCGTATCCGGGGGAACCGTAAGCGATACGCTCATGCGCAGTTTATCTTCCGTGGTCACGTTCGGATCGTCGTGATACACCACCAGGGCAGTGAAACCGGGTCCACCTATGAGTCCGCGTGGCCCGGCCCAGGAAAAAAGCCTGTTCCAGAGCGATTCAAAAAGTTTCTCGTTGCCCTTGTACGGGCCGATGTGCCTGATGTAGGCCAGCGTCATCTTCGGAAGTTCCCTGACTTCCACACTTTTGTTCAGTTTCATGTTTGTCCTCCATTGTAAAGTTTGTGAATCGGGACAAAAATACATAGAGGCTGAGCCGGTGGATTGTTGCAAATTGCTATCCTCTTGACTTAAATTGCTGAGCTTGCACTTTTCCCGGCGGTAACGCGAAGCCGAAAGACCGAAGTGCTTACTGAAATTCCTGGAGAATACCGCAATATCAGTGAAACCAACCATCTGGGCAATAGCGGTAATGCTCTCCCTGTGCCCTGCAGCCATCAGGTATGCCGCCTTCTCAAGCCGCATCCGCGTGATGAACTGGAAAGGGGTTTCCTTCATCAGGGCCTGGAATATCCTGTGAAAATGAAATCTGGAGAAATTCGCCACCTCAGCCAGCTCTCCGAGGGTGAACTGCTTGTCGTAGTTTCTTTCGATGTAATCGAGAACCTTGTTGATCCTGGCTTTATAGATGTCAGTGGTCTGAGATGTGGCAGTCATGCAATTCAGAACAATTGTTGCCTGCAAATATACTCAGTCTAAACAGCTCTGCGAATGAAAAGCTGTTTAGACTGAGTATTACCGTACACCGTGATAACGCATTTTTTCGCCAGGCTGTTCTGTGTCGGTATGAATCCCAATCAATTTTCTCAAATCGTAATGGAGGGAATGATAATGATGCAAATACGAAAAATCGATGGATTTCCTCTGTAGGGACATGCCACGGCATGTCCCTTGCCTGCGTTTGGTCCCTCGCAAACAATATGTTCCCCGATGGCGTTTTGTCCCCGATTACGTTTTGTCCCCGATTACGTTTTGTCCACCGATTACGTTTT
>CAZSQJ010000020.1:52731-54506 GCA_964608665.1 uncultured Bacteroidales bacterium
TTTGTCCCCGATTACGTTTTGTCCCCGATTACGTTTTGTCCACCGATTACGTTTTGTACCTCAATGGCGATTTGTACCATGCTGAAACCAAAGGACACGCCATGGCGTGTCCCTACAGAAGGTCGTTCAGATCGGTCGTACGCAATTGTACTCAGTCTTTACAGGTTTGCGAATGCAAAGCTGTTCTGTGTCGGTAGATCAAACATCTGTGCATGATGCCGCCCCCCCTAAGGTTGCGGTGTCTTTTCCTTTTCTTCGCCGGCCCTGTTTAAAGCCCTGGCGTACATCGCCTGCAGATAATTCATGGTCTCGGCCTGCAGCATGCGCGCATGCAATATCTCCCCGTTGATCCATATCAGGTTGGAAACCAGGGTGTAATCACAGCAATCCTCATCGTTCGCGCAGGATGCCGTATCTTCATTCATTTCCGGGAAAAATGTTTCCAGTATTTCCTGTCCTCTTGAATTGGTGTTCTCTTTCATAAATTCACGGTACTGACCAAATTTCAGGTGATACAGGGAATCCTTTTCAGGATCGCAGAAATAACGGCAACCAACTTTTGTATTGGTCAGATTACAGAGATTCTGGACAGAATCCCAGGGGATGTTTTCCCCGTCGGCCATCAGCATCAGATCCTCCCCTGCAGATTTCAGGTAGGCAATCAGGCTGTCGGTTGCGGCATTCACCTGCACGGCCTTCTCCATGTATGCCAGTGCCTGGGGATTGGCCGTGGCGCCCTGGTCGAAATTAGCAAAGATGCTGTTCGATTTTTCCGTGAAATACGCAATCTCCTTGTTCTGGGTCTCCATCACTCCCAGGAATTCCCTGAACATGCCTTTGGGTATGGTGATCAGCTCGAGAAAAACCCAGATGGTCAGCACCAGGGCGGATGCAATGGAGAAGGTGTGGCCCGTAAGGGATTTGATCTCATCAGGTTCTTTAAACGCCTGAACGATCGAGAGAAGGATCGTAATGATCAGGAGGGAATAGGCTGCACAGGCAATGCCTGTATCAAAAAACCAATGATAGGATTTTGCCAGCAGGGTGAATCCGAATAAGAACATGGTCAGGAAAGCTGCCAGAACGATCACTTTCCCCAGGACGGAAACCGCCTGCTTGTAGCGAACCAAAAACCACAAAGGCAAAAAGCCGAGGCAAAAGACAATGCACCCGGCCAGCAGAAGCTTTGAGGCCCCGGGCCAGTGCTGCAGTTTAAACCAGGCAAACAGGGCAATCAGCACCACGGCCAGGTAACCCAAAAAAATACTTAACTTTTTCATAGACAACAGTTTAAAGCATTAATACCAAGTTAAAGAAGATACAAATGTAGATTAAATATCACCTTCTTGCAGAATCCGGAAGCAATTGTCAAAAAAAATGGCAGTCCGGTACTGGCCCGGCTCTTTTTCCATTATGAGAATCCATTAATTTCCGGCATGATCGACAAGTATACCATCACTTCAAAAAATTCATTATCATGCACTTCCATTGGAAATGCAAATTGATGGAAGCCCTGTTACCTGATCTTGATAAACCTCGCTGACTGTACCCCCTCCCTTGTTTTCATGCTGATGAAATACAATCCGGGCTGGAGCTGCCCCACGCTGACGGCAGATTTACCCGAACCGTCCATGGTACCGCTGAGCACAATTTTCCCTGGCAAATCACTGATCACATATACAGTGCTGCTTAACTCACCGTGTCTGATGATGTTTAGTATATCCCTTGCCGGATTCGGATAAACCTGCAGGCTTTTCTCAGGTTTTTTCTCCGCC
>CAZSQJ010000021.1:0-53017 GCA_964608665.1 uncultured Bacteroidales bacterium
CAACGGCTGTGTCAACAGCGCCACCAACACCATCGAAGTGGTGCCGGTGCCTGTGGTCACCTTCAGCCCGCTGCCCGATGTGTGTGTGAACGCTCCCGCCTTCGACCTTGCTACATTTGTAACCCCGACCGGTGGTGTCTTCTCAGGCAGCCCGGCCATTACGGGTACTGTCTTCAACCCGGCAACCGCAGGAGTTGGTGTGCATAATATCACCTATACCTACACTTCAGGCGGATGTACTTCAGCAGTTACCCGCAGCATCAACGTGCTGCCGCTGCCGGTAGTAAGCTGGACCAATGTACTGACCAACCAGTGCATCGACGCTCCCGGCTACTTCCTCACAGGAGCTACCCCTGCAGGCGGAGTGTACAGCGGACCCGGCGTCACTGCAGGCGTATTCAACGCTGCCCTGGCCGGCGCCGGTACGCATACGCTGACCTACACCTACACCGATGCCAACGGTTGTACCAATGCCACCACCAACACCATCACCGTGTATAACCTGCCGGTTGTGACCTGGACCAATGTGCTTACCACCCAGTGTGCCGATGCCACGGTGTATGCCCTGACAGGCGGAACTCCTGCAGGAGTGGGTGGTGTTTACAGCGGACCAGGTGTCAGCGGAACTAACTTCAATGCTGTTGCAGCCGGAGTAGGAATCCATACCCTTACGTATACCTACACCGATGCCAACGGCTGTGTCAACAGCGCCACCAACACCATCGAAGTGGTGCCCGTGCCTGTGATCACCTTCAGCCCGCTGCCCGATGTGTGTGTAAACGCTCCCGCCTTCGACCTGGCTACCTTTGTGACGCCGACCGGCGGTGTCTTCTCAGGCAGCCCGGCCATTACGGGTACTGTCTTCAACCCGGCAACCGCAGGAGTTGGTGTGCATAATATCACCTATACCTACACTTCAGGCGGATGTACTTCAGCAGTTACCCGCAGCATCAACGTGCTGCCGCTGCCGGTAGTAAGCTGGACCAATGTACTGACCAACCAGTGCATCGACGCTCCCGGCTACTTCCTCACAGGAGCTACCCCTGCAGGCGGAGTGTACAGCGGACCCGGCGTCACTGCAGGCGTATTCAACGCTGCCCTGGCCGGCGCCGGTACGCATACGCTGACCTACACCTACACCGATGCCAACGGTTGTACCAATGCCACCACCAACACCATCACCGTGTATAACCTGCCGGTTGTGACCTGGACCAATGTGCTTACCACCCAGTGTGCCGATGCCACGGTGTATGCCCTGACAGGCGGAACTCCTGCCGGAGTGGGTGGTGTTTACAGCGGCCCGGGCGTGACAGGTTCCAATTTCAACGCAGTGCTGGCCGGAGTCGGCATCCACACCCTGACCTACACCTACACCGATGCCAACGGCTGTGTCAACAGCGCCACCAATACCATTGAAGTGGTGCCCGTGCCTGTGGTTACCTTCAGCCCGCTGCCCGATGTGTGTGTGAACGCTCCCGCCTTCGACCTTGCTACATTTGTAACCCCGACCGGTGGTGTCTTCTCAGGCAGCCCGGCCATTACGGGTACTGTCTTCAACCCGGCAACCGCAGGAGTTGGTGTGCATAATATCACCTATACCTACACTTCAGGCGGATGTACTTCAGCAGTTACCCGCAGCATCAACGTGCTGCCGCTGCCGGTAGTAAGCTGGACCAATGTACTGACCAACCAGTGCATCGACGCTCCCGGCTACTTCCTCACAGGAGCTACCCCTGCAGGCGGAGTGTACAGCGGACCCGGCGTCACTGCAGGCGTATTCAACGCTGCCCTGGCCGGCGCCGGTACGCATACGCTGACCTACACCTACACCGATGCCAACGGTTGTACCAATGCCACCACCAACACCATCACCGTGTATAACCTGCCGGTTGTGACCTGGACCAATGTGCTTACCACCCAGTGTGCCGATGCCACGGTGTATGCCCTGACAGGCGGAACTCCTGCAGGAGTGGGTGGTGTTTACAGCGGACCAGGTGTCAGCGGAACTAACTTCAATGCTGTTGCAGCCGGAGTAGGAATCCATACCCTTACGTATACCTACACCGATGCCAACGGCTGTGTCAACAGCGCCACCAACACCATCGAAGTGGTGCCGGTGCCTGTGGTTACCTTCAGCCCGCTGCCCGATGTCTGTATCAACGGTTTGACCCTGAACCTTTCCTTGTATGTTACACCAGTTGGCGGTACTTTCAACGGTACCGGAGTGAGCGGAACAATTTTCGATCCTGCAGTTGCCGGACTTGGTGTGCATACCATCACTTATGCATACAGCAACGGAAGCTGTGTTACGACAGTATCTAGGAATATCGCAGTGATCCCGGCACCCACGGTTACCTGGACCACAGTGCTTCCTGATCAGTGTATTGATGTGACTACCTTCTTCCTCAGCGGCGGTACTCCGGTCGGAGGATTTTACACCGGTCCGGGTGTTACCGGCAATGTGTTCAATCCTGCACTGGTCGGTGCCGGCACCTATACCATCACTTACACATATTCTGATCCCGCCACCGGTTGTACCGGCTCAGCCACCAATACCATCACCGTCAATCCTTTGCCGGCACTGACATGGCCAGGACCTCTGACAGCAGTTTGTATTGATGCTGCCCCGGTCACCCTCGCCGGAGCATTACCTGCAGGAGGTGTATACAGCGGTACAGGAGTCAGCGGTGGCGTGTTTAATCCGGCAGTTGCAGGAGCAGGCACGCATACACTGACCTATACTTACACCGATCCGGTAAGCGGTTGTATGAATACCATTACCAACACCATTACTGTTAACCCGCTGCCGGTTGTTACCTTTGGAGGTGTCATTCCGCCACTGTGTGTCACATCTACCACTTATAATCTCTCCGGTGGCTTACCAGTCGGTGGTATTTACAGTGGATCCGGTGTCACAGGAACCAATTTCAACGCTTCCCTTGCCGGTGTCGGAACCCATATCATCACCTACACCTTTACAGATGCAAACGGTTGCATCAACAGTGCCACCAATACCATCGTGGTCAATCCTTCTCCGGTCGTGACCTGGGCCACCACCCTTCCGATCGTGTGTGAGAACGTAGGCAACTTCATTCTCACCGGCGGATTGCCTGCCGGTGGTATTTACAGCGGCCCCGGCGTGATCGGCAACGTGTTTATGCCAAGCTTCGTCGGTCCCGGCACCTATACCCTGACATACACCTACACTGATATCACAACGGGATGCAGCGGTGTTGCCACCAATAACATCACGGTCTCTGCCCTACCTGTGGTTACATGGACCAGCATCCTTACACCTCAGTGTATTGATGCTGCACCCTTTGCCCTGGCAGGCGGTTTGCCGCTTGGAGGAACATACAGCGGAACCGGCGTAGTAGGCGGTAACTTCAACCCGGCCCTTGCCGGATCCGGAGTGCATACACTGACCTACACTTACCAGGATCCTGTCTCCCTCTGTGTAAACAGCACTACCAATGTGATCACTGTTAATCCTTTACCGCTGGTAACCTTTGCCGGAAACTTCCCGGTGCTTTGCAGCAGTTCAACCACCTTCAACCTGTCAACGGGAACACCTGCCGGCGGTACTTATTTCGGCCCCGGTGTGACAGGAACCAACTTCAATGCTTCTGTTGCAGGTGTTGGCACCCACACACTCACCTATACCTACACGGATGCCAATGGCTGTACCAATTCCGCGACCAACACCATCATTGTTGTGAACGGTCCTGCCGTTACATGGGCCGGAGCTTTGCCCGATGTTTGTGTTGACAACAACAACGTGGCGCTGACCGGCGGCCTGCCTGCCGGCGGTGTTTACAGTGGTCCTGGAGTCATTGGCAATGTATTCAATGCTGCCATTACTGGTGCCGGCACCTTCACCCTGACTTATACCTATACTGATATTGTGTCAGGTTGTACCGGTACAGCCACAAACACCATCACGGTACATCCGCTGCCGGTGGTTACATTCGGAGGTACGCTGGCTAACCAGTGTATCAATGCCACCGCATACATGCTTACCGGCGGTTTGCCCGCAGGCGGCATTTACAGCGGGCCGGGTGTTACAGCCAACAACTTCAACGCTTCCGTTGCCGGACTGGGTACCCATGTGATCACATACACATACAGTGATATTAACGGATGCACCAACAGTGCCACCAATACCATTACCGTGGTGAACCTGCCGGTTGTTACCTTCAACAACCCGCTCACACCGCAATGTATCACCTCCACATCGTATGTGCTTACAGGCGGAATACCCGCAGGCGGAGTCTACAGTGGTCCCGGCGTCAGCGGTACCAATTTCGATGCCTCTGTTGCCGGTGCCGGTACACATATCATCACCTATACCTACACGGATGCCAATGGTTGTATCAACAGCGCCAACAACACCATAACGGTATATCCGCTGCCTGTGGTTACATTCGGCGGAACCCTTGCCACACAGTGTGTAAACAATACCACGTACTTCCTCACCGGCGGACTGCCCGGCGGCGGAACATACAGTGGTACAGGTGTATCAGGTACCAACTTCAATGCATCTGTTGCAGGAGTGGGCATTCATACTATTATTTACACCTTTACCAATGGTAACGGATGTACCAATTCTGCCACCAACACCATCACGGTTGTTCCCATGCCGGTTGTTACCTGGACCAACGCATTGCTGCAGCAGTGTATTACGGCCACCACTTACACCCTTAGCGGAGGTACTCCGTCTGGTGGTGTTTACAGCGGACCGGGCGTAAATGGCACCAACTTCAATGCAGCTCTTGCAGGTCTCGGTACACATGTTCTGACCTATACCTATACTGATCCAAATGGTTGTACCAGTACAGCCACCAATACCATCACGGTAAATCCGTTGCCCGTTGTTACCTGGGTTGCCACACTGGCACCGCAGTGTATCAATGAAAGTGGATACGTGCTGACCGGTGGCAATCCTGCCGGCGGTACTTACAGCGGACCGGGTGTCAGCGGCAATGTATTCAATGCCAATGCAATCGGTGTTGCGGGAGTGTACACGCTTACCTATACCTACCAGAATCCGCTTACCAACTGTATCAATTCGGCAACCAATACCATTGTAATCAATAACCTTCCTGTTGTGGGATTCCCGGGCATCCTGCCCGACCAGTGTGTGAACAGTACAGTACTTGTGCTGAATACGGGATTCCCTGCCGGCGGTACATACAGTGGCCCGGGAGTTGTGGGTAACAACTTCAATGCTTCCGTTGCAGGCGTAGGTGTCTGGACAATAACCTATACCTACGAAAGTGCACAGGGTTGTGTCAACTCAGCCACAAACACCGTTACGGTACATCCGCTGCCGGTCGTAACATGGACCAACGCCCTCACCACCCAGTGTAATGCCAATACCACATACGCACTCAGCGGAGGCCTGCCCCTTGGCGGAACATACAGCGGACCGGGTGTTACCGGCAGCAACTTTAATGCTTCTGCC
This sequence comes from uncultured Bacteroidales bacterium, assembly GCA_964608665.1. Lineage (GTDB taxonomy): Bacteria > Bacteroidota > Bacteroidia > Bacteroidales > CAIXZF01 > JAKLIX01. The sequence goes on from CAZSQJ010000021.1 coordinate 5,465, forward strand.
CTGATCCCCGGCACCTACACCCTGACTTACACCTTCACAGACGGTAACAATTGCACCAATTCGGCAACCAATACCATTACGGTCGTCGAAATGCCTACAGTGAACCTTGGTCCCGACCTGTATGTTTGCTTCGGTACCAGCACAACCCTAACTGCCACTGCCACTCCTCCGGGTGTCACCTACCTGTGGAGCACCTCCGCAACCACTCAGAGCATCAGCGTAATTGCCGGAGATACCGCAACCTACAGTGTTACCGTAACCAGTTCATTCGGTTGTACTGCAGTTGACCAGGTGATTGTATACCCCTTACCCTTGCCCGTTGCAACTGCAACCGCAATCCCGATTACAATCTGTGCCGGTGAAAGCACTAATCTGATCGCCGGTGGCGGCTCGGGTACCACACCTTACCTGTGGAATACAGGACAGACCAATGACACGATCACCACAGGTATCTTAATGGATACCACCTTCTTCACCGTCACCGTAATGAATGTCCATGGTTGTATTGACATCGCGACGGTCAGGGTGAATGTCAACCCCATTCCCAACTGGGTTACCCTGGGTCCGGATGTGGTTGCCTGTGAAAACCATACCATTCAGCTTCAACCGCTTCCGGTCAATGGATTTGACTATTACCTCTGGAATACCGGATCGGAAGATGAAGTGCTCCAACTCGACTCAACGGGTATCGGACTGAACAATCCCACTACCTTCATCGTTACTGTCACCCTCAACGGATGCCAGTGGAAAGACGACGTGGTTGTTACTTTTGTGCCCTGTCCGGGTATTGAAGAAAACAGCAAGGAACAGAAGATCGTTGTATATCCGAACCCGACCTCCGGTCAGTTTACCGTTACCATCGAAAATTACGACAAACCGCTTACTTTCGACATTTACAACCAGATCGGACAGCATCTCTACAGCGAAAAACTGCAGAATGACGTCTTCTCCAAATTCTCCAAACAGTTTGATGTTTCGAATTACCCGACAGGATTCTATATCCTGAGGTTTACAGATGGAGATCTGGTCAGATCGAAAAAGCTGATCGTGCGGTAAGCGATCCGGCGTAAAAAAAAGAGGCTGTCTTTCGGGACAGCCTCTTTTTTTTTTACATCCTGTCGGGAACGGCAATTCCCAGCAGCTTCATCCCCTCCCGGATGACACGACCTGTCAGAAGGGACAACTGAAGTCTGAAGACTCTTATTGCTGCCGTTTCCGCCCTGAGCACCGGAGTAGTCTGATAAAAGTAATTATAATCCTTGCAAAGCTGATGCAGGTAATTGGCGATCAATGCGGGACTGAGTTCCCCGGCAGCCTGAACGACAAGGGCAGGATAAGCATAACAATGCTTTATCAGCGAAACCTCTGCATCGGACAACTGTAAATCCATGATACTGTCCAATCCTTGCCCGGGCACTGCTTCATCGGAAGCCTTTCTGAGCAGTGACTGTATCCTTGCATGGGTATATTGTATAAATGGCCCGGTATTCCCGTTGAAATCAATAGACTCCTGCGGATTGAAAACCATGTTCTTTTTGGGATCAACCTTTAAAATAAAATACTTCAGGGCCCCCAGTGCAAGCATCCAGAAGAGGTCTTCAGCATCCTCAGCCGCTTCGATATCCGACTTTCCCAATTCCCTGGTATTGTTTAGGGCAATATCATACATTTCCAGTAAAAGATCGTCTGCATCCACAACCGTACCTTCCCTGGATTTCATCCTCCCCTCCGGCAACTCCACCATGCCGTATGAAAAGTGATGGATATTCCGGTACCAGTCCTTTCCGAGTTTCTTCAGGATCAACCGCAATACATCGAAATGATAGTTTTGCTCATTCCCAACTACGTATATCAGGCGGTCGGGGTGAAATTCCTTCTGCCTGAGGCTGGCAGTTCCCAGATCCTGGGTAATATAAACAGATGTTCCGTCGGAACGCAGGAGCAGTTTCTCGTCCAGTCCCTCATCCGTCAGGTCGCACCAGACAGATCCATCAGACCGTCTCTCAAGAATACCAAGATCAAGCCCTTCGAGCACCAGATCCCTTCCGGAGAGGTATGTACCAGATTCATAATACGTTTTATCGAATGTTATCCCCAAACGACGATAGGTTTCAGCAAAACCCTCATAAACCCACTCATTCATGGTTCGCCAAAGTCCAATTATCTCTGAATCACCATTTTCCCATCCTCTCAGCATATTGTGGGCTTCCAGCAGCAAGGGGGAAAGCCTGGCAGCTTCTTCCTCCTTCATGCCGGTAGCTGTCATTTCAGCAACCTCCTTTTTATAATGCCGGTCGAACAACACATAGTACTTCCCAACCAGATGATCACCCTTTTGACCGGATGACGAAGGTGTTTCACCATTACCCCACTTTTGCCAGGCCAGCATGGATTTGCAAATATGAATTCCCCTGTCGTTCACAAGGTTAACTTTTTTCACATGATAACCGTTGGCTTCCAGGATAAAGGCAAGAGAAGCCCCAAGCAGGTTATTCCTGATATGACCCAGGTGGAGCGGTTTATTGGTATTTGGAGAGGAATACTCCAGGACAACCGTCTGTGCTTTTTTTTCGGCTACACGGGAAAAATCTTGCTGTAAGGCTTCCAGAAAATAAGTTTTCCAGAACGCCTGGCTGAACTGCAGGTTCAGGAAGCCCTTAATTACCTGATATGAATCCAGTTCCTGCATGGATGCGGTCAGAAAATCACCCAAAGCAACAGCAGTATCTTCAGGTGATTTCCTGCTGAGCGATGTTAGAGGGAATACAACCACCGTGAAATCACCGGTGAATTCCTTCCGGGTTGGTTGAATCTGTATTTTCTCCTGTGGGAGTTCCTTCCCGTAAAGGGAAAGGATGGCTTCTTTCACTGCATGCTTTATCCTGGCATTGATCATCTGGCATTTTTTTACCTGACAAAAGTAGTGTAAAAGAAGCTAAGCCCTTTCAGAAACAACAATTACATCTATCTGAATATCAACGACTCATAAATACCTTTTTATCAATCACTTAAATTTTGAAATTCATGGGTATTTACTACCTTTGCAAAAGCTATACACGCTTTTCTTTTATACAAATAACTTAAAATCATTGTTTTATGGCGAGAAAGAATGTAATTATCATTGGTGCTGCCGGAAGAGATTTCCACAATTTCAACACCTATTTCAGGAACAACGATGCGTTCAATGTCATTGCCTTCACAGCTGCCCAGATTCCTGATATTGAAGGGCGCAAATACCCCGCTGAACTGGCTGGCAACCTTTACCCTGAAGGAATTCCGATTTTTGCCCAGGATGAATTACCTGATCTCATCAAAGAACTGAAAGCGGACATTTGCGTTTTTTCGTACAGCGATGTCTCCTATACCAAGGTTATGCGGCTTAGTTCCGTTGTGAATGCAGCCGGAGCTGATTTCATGCTGATAGGACCGAAGGACACCCAGATCAGGAGTACCAAACCGGTGATCGCGATCGGTGCCATTCGTACCGGAGCCGGCAAGAGTCAGACTTCGCGCAGGATCATTGAGCTTTTAATGAAGAAAGGGCTCAAAGTTGTGGCGGTCAGACATCCGATGCCATACGGGAACCTTGTGGAGCAGAAGGTACAGCGTTTTGCCACAGTTGAAGATCTGAATAAGCATAAGTGTACCATTGAAGAAATGGAAGAATACGAACCGCATGTGGTCCGGGGCAATGTGATTTATGCCGGGGTTGATTATGAGGCCATCCTGCGGGCTGCCGAGAACGATCCTGCTGGTTGCGATGTGGTTGTTTGGGATGGCGGTAACAATGATTTTCCTTTTTACAAACCCGACCTGATGGTAACCGTGGTTGATCCACATCGTCCCGGACATGAAATTTCCTATTATCCCGGTGAAGTGAATCTCCGGATGGCAGATGTCATCGTAATCAACAAGATGGATAGTGCTGCTCCCGATGCAATCCAGGTTGTAAGACAGAATATCGCGGAAGTGAATCCCGGGGCCATTGTGATTGACGGTGCTTCTCCCATTAAAGTTGACAATCCCGAAGTGATCAAAGGGAAAAAGGTATTGGTGGTTGAAGATGGGCCTACCCTTACCCACGGGGAAATGAAGCTCGGAGCAGGTATTGTTGCCGCAATGAGATACGGTGCAGCCGAATGGGTTGATCCGCGGCCCTGGGTCGTCGGCCGGCTTGCCGAAACCTTTCGGATCTATCCGAACATCGGCAAATTGTTGCCTGCCATGGGATATGGAGAACAACAGGTTAAAGATCTTGAAAGAAGCATCAACAATACCGAATGTGATTCTGTCATTATCGCAACTCCCATCGACCTGAACAGGATCATTAAAATCAATAAGCCCAATACCAGGGTTTATTATGACCTGCAGGAGATAGGATCCCCGAATCTCGAGGATGTCATCGGTGATTTTGTTTTGAAACACAGACTATAAGCTGATCCCCGGCAAGCCGGACGAAATTGGGATGTCATCCCGGCGTTGATTTAAATCAACGCCGGGATGACATCCCAATTTTTCAACAAGCCGTTTCCCTTTCGAAAAAATTGATACTTTTAAGCCTCCAATGGTTCATTATCCCCATGAAAAACCGCAGCCTCATTTCAATCAACGATTTCAGCAAAGAAGAGCAAATCAGCATCCTCGACCTCGCTGAGAGTTTTGAAAAACAACCAACAAGAAAAATCCTGGAAGGCTATGTGGTAGCCAACCTCTTCTTCGAACCCTCAACCCGGACCAGGCTCAGTTTCGACACCGCTGTAAACCGGCTCGGCGGAAAAGTGATCGGGTTCGCTGACACTTCATCAACCAGTGTCCAGAAAGGAGAATCACTCAAGGACACCATCATCATGGTCAGCAACTATTCCGACCTGATCGTGATGCGGCACCCTAAAGACGGAAGCGCCCGCTACGCAAGCGAAGTATCAGCTGTTCCAATCATCAACGCCGGTGACGGCGCCAACCAACACCCGACCCAGTGCCTGCTCGACATGTACTCGATCAGAAAAACCCAGGGTACTCTCGAAAACCTTGACATCGCCTTCGTCGGAGATCTGAAATACGGCCGTACAGTGCATTCCCTGGTGATAGCCCTCACCAACTTCAACTGCCGGTTCCACCTCGTCTCCCCTCCGGAACTCAAACTTCCCAGTACTGTAAAAATGCACATCAAGGAAAAACGGCTTGAATACACACAGTACACTGAATTACAAGATGTTCTACCCATTGCCGACGTGGTGTATATGACCCGTATCCAAAGGGAAAGGTTTTCTGACCCCATAGAATACGAAAAAGTCAAAAATGCCTATATCCTCCGTAACGACATGTTGAAAGGATCAAAGGATAGCCTGAGAATTCTCCATCCGTTGCCACGGGTTAATGAGATCAATGTGGATGTCGACGACAATCCCAAAGCATATTACTTTCAGCAGGCCCTCAACGGCGTTTATGTGAGACAAGCGTTAGTAACCTCAATATTAGGAGTCATCTGATGGAAAATACAGACCCCCGCAAAGAACTCAAGGTTTCTGCAATCGAAAACGGCACCGTGATCGACCATATCCCGGCCAAAAGCGTCTTCCAGGTCATCCGGATTCTTGGACTGGAATCCATTGATAACCAGGTATTATTTGGTACCAACCTCGACAGCAGAAAATTCGGTAAGAAAGGCATCATCAAAGTCAGCAACCGCTTCTTTGAAGCAGAGGAAATCAACAAGATCGCCCTTGCAGCCCCCTCCGCTACCCTGATCGTGATACGCGATTTCCAGGTGGTGGAGAAAAAAAATGTCAGTGTCCCTGACCAGGTCAGCAAGATCGTGAAATGCTTCAACCCAAACTGCATTACCAACCACGAAGCGATCCCAACCAAATTCTCAGTCCTGTCGAAAGACGATATCCGCCTGAAATGCCAATACTGTGAAAAAATAACGGTAAAAGACGACATCATTTTTACCTGATTCACTTTCAAATCATGATAAACATGAAAAAAACGTTCCTGATCCTTATAGGTGCAGTCCTGCTGCTGAACCCGGTAAAAGCCCAGAACCAGGATAAAGCAGTTTACAAGTTTTACGGAGAAGGCTATTACGACAAATATATCCTGTCAGGCATCCGCGATTTCGAACATGCACAACAGCCTGAACCAGACAAAAAGCCTGTCTTCAAAGTGGATATGAGTAAATTAAATATCCCTTCCGACCGCAAAGCATACACCACATACTGGCATAATGAACCCATCTCCCAGGGTGCAACCAATACCTGCTGGTGCTTCTCCGGAACCTCCTTCCTGGAATCGGAAATATTCAGACTTACCAATCGCAAAATAAAACTTTCCGAAATGCACACCGTGTATTACGAATATATCGAAAGGGCCATTTATTTTGTAACTCACAGGGGCGACATGTATGTCGGCGAAGGTTCTGAGTGCAACGCCGTTACAAAGATCTGGAAGAAATACGGAGCTGTCCCGTATGCAGATTACACCGGACTGTTGCCCGGCCAAATCTATTTTGATCACCAACAGCTTTTCGAGGAAGTAGACAGGTTCTTTAAGTATGTGAAAAGTGAGAATATATGGAATGAATCCTTTGTGGTTTCCACCGTGAAAGACATTCTTCACTTCTATATGGGCGAACCTCCCCAAAAAATCAATTTTGAAGGTAAAACATACAGCCCGCTACAGTTTCTTCACGAAGTATTAAAAGTGAAAATGGATGATTTCGTGGATGTGCTGTCATACCTGCAGCAGCCTTTCTGGAAAAAGGTGGAATATGAAGTGCCCGATAACTGGTGGCACAGCAGGGACTATTTCAACCTGCCGCTGGATGATTATATGAAAATCATGAAGAAAGCGCTGCAGGAAGGATATACTGTCGCCATCGGCGGGGATGTATCCGAAGCAGGCTTCGATGCACGTGATTTCCAGGCCGCCATCGTTCCCACCTTCGACATTCCTCCCGCCTTTATCAACGATGATGCCCGCCAGTTCCGCTTCACCAATAAAACCACCACCGACGACCATGGCATGCATGTCGTGGGATATATTGAAAAAGAAGGAGTTACATGGTTTCTGGTGAAAGACTCAGGATCAGGCTCAAGAACCGGCGGTAAAGAAAACAACCCGAATTTCGGATATTACTTCTTCCGTGATGACTACGTGAAACTGAAAATGATGGACTTCATGGTCCACAAAGACCTGCTCAAAGAATACCTGCCCAGATTCAACTGATCCCTGCTTTACCCCACTCTCAAACCCATCCACACCCACACCCAAACCCAAACCCACACTCACCTCACCCACACCCGCTCGCGGAGAGAGAGGGATTCGAACCCCCGGAGGTGTTACCCTCAACGGTTTTCAAGACCGCCGCAATCGACCGCTCTGCCATCTCTCCGCGGCAAAAATACAATATTTTCATTTCACGGCAAACGGGTCTTTCTATACCAACCGGACAAACACCCAGACATAAGCCACTGTAGGGAATTGCTTACCCTGCATTTTCTCAGTATCTTTGTAAATTGCTTAATCATATAAGCCATGAAGAAGATCATCCTTTTCCTTTTGTTCATGCCTGTCTGTAGCTTCTCCTCCCCGGCAGCTAACATTCAGGCCGCCCTTTCCTACTGCTCCTTCTATAGCGTTGAAGATGGCCCCTTCCTGGAAACCTACCTCTCAGTGTATGCCGGAAGCATTGTCTTTCAGCCCGTTGCAACGGGAGGATTCCAGGGCCTGGTCGGAGTAACCATGATCTTCAGGAATGGAGAAAATATCATCAATTTTAAAAAATACGAATTAAAAAGTCCCGTCATTACTGATACATCGCAGCGCGACTTCAGTTTTATCGACCAGCAGCGCTTTACCCTTACCAACGGTGAATATGAATTTGAGATCGAGATTCGTGACCTGAGTACAAGCGCTGACCCCATCAGAGATGTGGAAAGCATTAAAATCGATTTTCCGCAGGGACAGGTCAGCATCTCGGGTATTGAACTCCTTGAAAGCTTTAGAAAATCAGAAGAAATCAACGTGCTGTCGAAAAGCGGTTATGACCTGGTTCCGTATCTTCAGAATTTCTATCCAAGGGAAATGAACAAACTTGCCTTTTATTCCGAAATATACGGCAGCGATCAGCTGCTTGGTGCCAGTCAATCCTACCTGCTTTCATGGTTTATCAGATCAAATGAAACAGGTAAAGCGCTGAGCGAATTTGCCAGAAACAGGAAAGAAACTGCCAAACCCGTTAACGTTGTCCTGCACGAATTTGATATCAGCAAGCTGCCATCAGGCAATTACGACCTTGTGGTGGAAGCCCGGAACCAGCAGAACCAGGTGATCGCCTCCAACAGCCTGTTTTTCCAGAGAAGCAATCCCGAAGTGAAACTTGAACTGAAAGACGTTGCAGCCCTCGACATCCGGGGCAGTTTTGTGGAACAACTGACCAACAAAGACAGCATTTCGGAATACATCCGCTCACTGGCACCAATTTCCACTGAAATGGAAGTCGTTTTTGCCCAAAACCAACTGCGAACCGCCGACCTGCTCACCATGCAGCAGTATTTTCTGAACTTCTGGATAAGAAGAGATGAGGTGCTCCCGGAACGTGCCTGGATAAAATACAAAGAACAGGTTGATATCGTCAACCGTTCATTCAAAACCCCCATTAAAAAGGGTTATGAAACAGACAGAGGAAGGGTTTACCTGAAATACGGAGAACCCAATACCATCACCGATCAGCCTTTCGAATCCAGCAGCAGCGGCCTGACCATCGTTGACGGCCGCCGCGACGGCGATATGGGGACAGTCCCTTACCAGATATGGCACTACTATCAACTGACCAGCGACCAGCGTGATAAAAAATTCGTATTCGCAAACCCCAGCCTGGCCACCAACGATTATGCCCTTATCCATTCCAATGTAAGGGGTGAAATCAACAACCCAAACTGGCAATCAGACCTGATCAGGCAAATCGGCCTGTGGGACAAGGATGAAATTTCTCCCAGGGGAAGGTTCGGTAATAAATCGGGCGAACTTTTCAATAACCCGAGATAGTTATCCGTTGTTTTTTACCTTTGTTTTTTCCATCCCAACGATTCATCCGTATGAAGGTCGTGTATTTCTTATTCAGGTGTTTCGCCCGGCTGATTTCGTTATTGCCTTTTCCAATCCTTTATCTGCTCTCCGACTGCCTGGCATTCAAACTTGAATATGTGTTCAGGTACCGCAAGCGGGTCATTGACAATAATCTGAAGAACGCATTCCCCAAACTCACAGAACAGGAAAGAAAACGGATCAGGAAACAATACTACAGGCATATTGCAGACCTTGTGATGGAAGTGATTAAAACCGGCGGGATGAAACAGGCATCTTTTCACAAACGGTTCCGCATCCTGAACACAGCATTACTGGAATCTTATCTCTCGAAGAAACAAAGTGTGATCATTGCCACGGGTCATCTGGGTAACTGGGAATGGTTCGGGGTGTATATGTCAACCTTCCCACAATACAATCCCTGGGCCGTTGTCAAACCTTTGTCGGACAAGTTCTTTGAACAATACCTTAACAGCCTTCGCCTGAAGTTCGCCGACAAGGGACTGATCGATTTCAGGAAAGCCTTCCGCGAAATGGTAAAGATGAAGGCGGAACCATCCATTTACCTGATAGCCGGTGACCAGACACCAACCAAAGACGAAATCAACTACTGGATCAATTTTCTGAACCAGGATACGGCGGTCTTCCTGGGAATAGAAAAAATTGCACGTTCACTGGGGCATGCCGTACTTTTTATGGATTTATACCGGGTTAAAAGAGGATACTATGAAGCCAGCCTGCAGGTGATCACTGAAACACCAGCTCAGACAGAGGAATTCGAAATTACCAGGGCTCATGTAAAGATGCTGGAACAGGCCATTATCGACAGGCCTTACAACTGGCTCTGGTCGCACAGACGATGGAAACACAGCAGGTCATGAGCAGGGTCGCCGTCGTCATTCTGAACTGGAACGGCAGGAAATTCCTGGAACGCTTCCTTCCGTCGGTCATCGCCAACTCACCGGAAGCCAGGCTTATCATCGCAGACAACGCCTCCACTGATGACTCCGTAAGTTTTCTTGAACAACACTTCCCGGATATTGAAATCATCAGGAACAATGAAAACGGAGGATTCGCCAAAGGTTACAACGATGCCCTGGCCCATGTCACCGCTGATTATTATGTACTGCTGAATTCAGACATCGAAGTGACACCAGGCTGGATTGAACCGCTTGCGGAAATGATGGACCGGGATCCCGGTATTGCTGCCTGCCAACCGAAAATACTGTCTTATCACGAACCTGAAATGTTCGAATATGCAGGAGCCGCAGGAGGTTTTATAGATCACTGGGGCTACCCCTTTTGCAGGGGAAGGATCTTTATGACGCTGGAAAAAGATGAAAATCAGTACGATAAGCCAACAGAAATTTTCTGGGCAACAGGAGCATGCCTGTTTGTAAGGGCTGAACTTTACCACAGGCTGGGAGGTCTCGACAACGACTTTTTCGCCCACATGGAAGAAATTGACTTCTGCTGGCGCCTGAAAAATGCAGGATACCGCATCATGTACTGTCCCGGATCAAAAGTATACCACGTGGGAGGAGGAACGCTGCCAAAGATATCCTGGAGAAAAACATACCTGAACTTCAGAAATAACCTGATATTGCTCTATAAAAACCTGCCTGCTGCCAGCATCCTCCCGGTTTTCCTGGTTCGTCACCTGCTTGATTTCATGGCCGGCCTGAAATTTCTCTCCGACGGCGACACCAAAGACTTCTTTGCCGTTATCCGGGCTTATTACAGTTTCTACCGCATGTTCGGAATAATCAGGAAAAAGCGAAGCTCCCTGACGCACCACAAGGCCTCACTGATTTACCGGAAATCCATCGTCCTTGATTATTACCTCAGGAAAAAACGTCACTTCTCCGCGCTGGATCCATTCAAATTCACGACTTAAGGCCTTCACCGCACCCGCAAGACTGATCCCTGATACAAGTAAGGTAATGAACGGCCAGAATGTAGGAGTCTGTCCCGAAGCCGGTAATGACTCCGGCTGCACCCGCCGCTATATGAGAATGCTGACGGTATGCCTCCCTTGCAAATATATTGGAAAGATGTACTTCGATCACCGGCAGGGCGATTGCCTTCACAGCATCCCCGATGGCAATGCTGGTATGGGTGTAAGCCCCGGCATTCAGCACCAGTGCATCCATCTCGATCCCCCACTGATGTAAACAATTGATGATCTCCCCTTCTACATTCGATTGGAAATAATGAAATGCAATCCCCGGGAAAAGCACACGAAGCCTGGCCATCAGTTCATCAAAACCGGTGCGGCCATAAATATCCGGTTCCCTGCTGCCGGTAAGGTTAAGATTGGGACCGTTGATGATACCGATCTTTTTCATTGATCGCTGTGATTCACCGGCCAAAGTTAAAAATTATCCTCCCCTCTCGCAAAAACACCTTCAGATTGTTGTACCTTTGCACTGATAATTACAGGGGTGCCCTCATGGGGCTGAGATCATACTCTAAGAACCTGATCCGGATCATGCCGGCGTAGGGAGTAAAAAAGAGCAAGCATTCCACCATCCACAGGGTATCCCGGTTAATCTTTCCAGGATGAAAACAACCGGGTTTTTTATTTGGATGATGGGGCTGTTGTTCATGCAGGCTGAAGCCCAGATCCAATTGAACGGCAAAGTGGTGGAAACAGCAGAAGGAAGCCCGCTTCCCGCAGCGGTGGTCAGGCTTAACGAAGGACTGTACGCCACTACCACCGATCAACAGGGCAATTTCCACTTCAACGTCAGAAAAAAAGGGAACTATACCCTGACAGTCAGTTATCTTGGTTACCGGGAGCACCGCCAGCAAATCGATCTGCAGCAAACGGTCACCGTCACGGTTCGCATGGAAACCATGTCCTACCTTTCGGATGAGGTGGTGATCAATGGCAGCCGGGTACCGGTCAATGCACCGGCTACCATCAGCCGCCTGAATAAAGAAGACATCATCACCAGAAATCATGGCCGGGATCTTCCCTACGTGATGGCCAATATTCCTTCGGCTGTGGTGACTTCCGATGCAGGCACCGGGATCGGATATACCGGCATCAGGATCAGGGGAACAGATATGACCAGGATTAATGTCACCATCAACGGCATCCCGTATAATGATCCGGAATCCCATGAAGTGTACTGGGTGGACCTGCCCGACATTGCTTCCAGTGTGGATAATATCGAAATACAGCGGGGGGTCGGAACCTCCTCAAACGGGGCTGCCGCTTTTGGTGCCAGCATCAATATCCAGACCCGGAAAGCGCAGACAGAACCCTACGCCGAATTTCAACAGGCTGCCGGATCATACGCAACTTACCGCTCAAGTCTCAATGCCGGAACCGGACTGATCAACCGGAAATTCACCTTTGATACCAGGCTTTCTCTCATTCAGTCCGATGGATACATCGACAGAGCCACCACCGACCTGAGGTCATTCTTTGCTTCAGCAACCTACTTCGGAAAAAAACAACTGATGAAAGCCAATGTCTTCTCGGGTAAAGAAATCACCTACCAGGCCTGGGACGGGGTACCTTCCGCCATCCTTGACACCAACCGTACCTTTAATGTTAACGGGATGTATAAAGACCAAAACGGTAAGATCAAATTCTATGAGAACGAAATTGACAACTACCGCCAGGATCATTACCAAATCCAGTACACCCTGAGCATTACGCCCGAAATACACTTTCATACCAGCCTTTTTTATGTGCATGGTGAAGGATATTATGAACAATACAAAGAAAAGCGGGACCTTTCAACCTACCAGCTCCAGGCACTGGACCCGGAGGTTACGGAATCGGATCTGATCCAGAGAAAATGGCTGAAAAACGACTTTTTCGGTCTGATCTGGAATTTCAGCCGCGAAACCCGACGCTTTCAATGGATGACAGGCGGCGGGTGGAATGCCTATGCAGGCGATCATTTCGGCAGAACGGTCTGGACCAGGCAGGCTGTATCGCAAAATGCCTACAATCACCAGTGGTATTTTAATACCGGAGATAAGCAGGACGCCAGCATCTTTTCCAAACTGCACTACCACCTCACAGGAACAATCAGCCTGCTTGGCGATCTTCAGTACAGAAATATACGGTATAAAATTGACGGCATTGATGATGACGCCAGAATCCTTACCCAGCAACACAGCTACCAGTTCTGGAACCCAAAAGCAGGGATCAACTGGAAAGCCGGCAACCACATCACGTTTCACCTCTACACGGGAATGGCTAACCGTGAACCAAACCGTACCAATTTCAAAGACGCCGACCCTGGTGCCACACCCAAACCGGAAACACTTCTGAACGTGGAATTCGGAACAGATTTCCAGAAGAATGACCGCCTCCTCAGCCTGAATCTCTACCACATGGATTATCATGATCAACTGGTGCTGACCGGAAAAATCAATTCCGTCGGAGCTCCCGTCATGATCAATGTTCCCCGTTCCTTCAGGCAGGGTGTCGAGTGTTCATTGGACCTGCCGCTGATCAAACATTTACAATGGAAAGCCAATCTCAGCCTGAGCCGGAATATCATTCGCGACTTTACCGAATTCATTGATAACTGGGATGAAGGAGGACAGATCAGCAGGCGGCTCGGTAAAAGCAAGCTCTCTTTCAGCCCGGACATCATTTTTAACAACCAGCTCATAATCAATATATTGCATAACCTAAACCTGGATTTGACCTCCAAGTATGTGGGCAAACAATACATCGACAACACCGCCTCGGAAGACAGAAAACTAGACCCCTACCTGGTTTCGGATCTTCAGATGGTCTTCAAACCAGTTCAAAAGCTTTTCCGCTCACTCGAACTGAACCTGCAGATATTCAACATCTTCAGCAGCGAATATGAATCCAATGCCTGGATCTACCGCTACTTTTACGAGGGCCGCTACCAGTTGATGGACGGATATTTTCCGCAGGCAGGCAGGCATTTCCTTATTGGGATGAAAATAAAAATCTAAGGATAATGCTTACTTTTGCCCTCCCCGATGGAAAACAGGATCAAGATAAAGAACAGGAAGGCCGAATACCAGTACTTCCTTTCTGAAACCTTTACGGCAGGCATGGTGCTCACCGGTACCGAGATCAAATCGATCAGGGACGGAAAGGCAAACCTCACCGATTCCTATTGTGCATTCAAAGGAGAGGAGCTTTTCGTGTTTAACCTGCATATTTCCGAATACAGCCTGGGAACACATTACAACCATGACCCGAAACGCGACCGGAAACTCTTGCTGAACCGCCGGGAATTAAAGAAACTTCTGACCAGGGTCAGGGAAAAGGGCTTCACCATTATTCCTACCTTGTTGTATATCAACGAAAAAGGCCTCGCTAAACTCGACATTGCCCTGGCCAAAGGGAAAAAGAGTTACGACAAGCGGGAGACCATCAAAAAGAAAGACACCCACCGCGATTTGGAACGGGAGCTCTAAGGAAAGCCGATTCCCGGATAAGCACCGGCGTTCACCAGCGGTATCCTGGACTGGTAGGCCTGGTTAACAGATTCTATGATATAATTGGCAATCAACGCATTGCCCCGGGCTGAGGGATGTATTCCGTCAAGTGAGAAGAACCCACCACTTACGAAAGTGTTTGAAAATTTAAGCCCGTCTGTAACCAGGCCGGCGTAAACACTATTGAAGAACTTATTCATATCAATCAGCAGCAGGTTGTTTTCCTGGGCCAGTCCGGCAAGAATCCCGTTGTATTGCTGGATTGCATCTTTGATTTTCTGTATTTCCTTCAGGTCGATCAGATAGCGGTGTGGAATGGGTTTCTGGGAACCCCATCCGCCGCATTTCAGGGAATCCTGGGGAATGCTCAGCAGGATCAATTCCCCTGCCTTTGCCTGCCGGATACCCCCCACCTGGGCGAAAGCCGGATCAGAATCCTGAACGATCCAGTAATTGGAGCCGACATTGAACTGCATCTGCGGCAACCCAAGGGCCAAAGCCATCTGATTATAACCGGCATAAGCCTGGTTAAGCAGGTTAACCTTCGCATCATCAAGTGTCAGGCCCCTGACGGGAACGGCCGTTAAATATGGATATGCCGTGACATCAGGGACATTCAGGATGGCTCCCTTCGCACCTGTAGAGATCATTCCTCCGACAACAGCCTGCATCGACAAATTAAACACATTCAGCGGCGTAATGCTGTCCACGCTATTGTCACCACCGGCCATGATATAAGCCAGCACATCAGAGGTGCCCACCCAGATGGTAAAGAAGCTGGGGTCAGCTGCCACGGCATCCGCCAGCAGGCTTGCGGCAGGTGATGAGGCAAACCGTCCGAAATAGGGATTTGCCTGAGCATAGCCTGCAAGAGGTACCATAAAAGAACGGGTCATGGGTACACCCAGGTTGTGAAACGGGCCTTGTGTTGCAATGGAAGTGAAATTTGCCGGCGATGGAACTCCCCCGGCGGAAACAGGCACCAGTTGTATCGCACCCAGGCAATCCGGATCATAACCCATGATCCGCTTGTTCCCGAACCCAAGCTCATCGGTCATCAGGGGTTGCGGAAAATCTCCCCCTCCCGCAAGACTGAATTGTTGTGCCAGAATATTGGGCATGCTGTTGATCTGACCGCTCCGGTAAAGTTCCCCGTCAGCAAAACCAGCCGTATTGCCGCAACCCACAGCCACAAAATTGGTCAGATCGAGTTGCCCTGCCGAAGGTGAAAACTCATCGAGTTCAGGTCTGCAGGCCGCCAGAACCAAAATAATCGCAAAAAATAAATATTTTAAGGTTTTCATATATTTTATTTATTATTTAATTTCATATGATACCCCGATCCCGGGAATATAAATCCTTGTCTTATAAGTACCTCCGAAATTATCCGGTTGATATTGCATATGCATTTCACTTCCCATCAGGTATAGAAATGATGCATCGAAACTGAGCCTTTCGAACGGACGGTACGAAAGACCGCAACTGAAAGCAGTGATGTCAAGACTGGGTGTTTCAGGATTGAAGTAGTCATGATTCACGGGACTAGGGTCATAGTAGCCACCGGCTCTAACTGTCAGTTTCTCACTTAAATCATATTGGGCACCTACCCTCACGATAAGCCTGTTCTCATATGCTCTTGGGTTCCGGGAATCCGCAAGTGCAGGCGTATTCGTTTGAAAATCAAAAATAAGGCTGTCATACACTTCCCAGAAAACGTAATTCAGGCTGAATCCCGCGGTCAGTTTTTTGTTTACCTCAAAGGATGCTCCCACATCGAGGTTCGCCGGCAAAGGAAGGGATACCTTCGTTTTGTTTTCTGCAGGAAAATTGGCTGACAGGGAGGCGGGGACTGTGAAGCTTGCATCCGCTTCATCGAGCGCCATATCTACTCTGGAGCGGTAGTCAATTCCGATGCTAAGCTTCCCTTTTTTAAAGAGCAGGCCTGCATTGTAACCATAACTGGAAGCGCTCCCGCTGATATTCACTTTTCCATCCCCGCCGTTCTGGTAGGCTACCGGAACCGCCTTGTTCAGGTCGACACTGCCTGTTGCATAAACCAGGCCCGCCCCGATACTTAGGTTCGGATGCAGTTTATATGAAACAGTGGGCTGAAAAAACACTGAGGCAAGAGAAATATCCTGGATCAGGTAACGCCCTGCCCAGTCATCACCCCATTTCAGACGGTTACCGTAAGGTGTATTCACGGCAAGGCCGGCAGCCAGTTTTTCATTAATCTTCATGGCAGCGTAAAAAGTGAATGGTGTTCCCATGGGGTTATCTGTTTCAGCCTGATAATCTGTGTAATCCTTACTGAAAACAGCATAGGAACGAAGGAAACTGACTCCTCCCGTTACGCTGAACTTCTGTTTCATCATGGCAAGTCCCCCTGGATTGAAAAACATGCAACTCGCATCATGCACCAGGGAAGTGCCGACCGAACCCATGCCGATTTGTTTCTGACCGTGTAAAGAGACCTGGTATCCTCCGGCAAAAAGGCCGGGACTGCTTGTCAGCAGCAGGAACCAAAACAAGTAACGAAGATTACGCATAAAAGCAATTTTAAGGAATTTCATGCAAGATATTAAAATTTCTCAGAACCGGGTATCTTCCAGTTAATTTCCCCCAGCCCGTTCTTTCTCAGGTAATTGTTCGCTAAAGCGAAATGACCGCAGCCGATGAAACCCCTCGAAGCGGAAAGGGGTGAAGGATGCGGGGCCAGCAATACCAGGTGTCTGTTTCGGTCTATCATTTGCTGTTTGGCACCGGCATAATTTCCCCACAGCAGAAACACAATGTGCTCACGCTGATCCGAGAGCCTCATGATCACCGTATCCGTGAAGGTTTCCCAACCTTTGTGCTGATGTGATCCTGCCATATTGGCCCGCACCGTCAGGGTGGCATTGAGCAGCAGTACTCCCTGCCGTGCCCAGGAAGTGAGGTTTCCCCCTTCGGGAACCGGAATTCCAAGATCCCGTTGAATCTCCTTGAAAATATTCACCAGCGACGGAGGCTTGGGAATCCCGTCAGGAACAGAAAAACAAAGCCCGTGTGCCTGTCCCGGCCCATGGTAGGGATCCTGTCCGAGTATAACAACCCTGACCCTTTGAACCGGGGTCTGCCAGAAAGCATTGAAGATCAACTTCCCCGGAGGATAAACAACAGCCCTTTTCTTTTCCTCTACCAGAAATTGCTTCAACTGACGAAAGTAAGGCTTGTTAAACTCAGAATGGAGCAATGCGTTCCAGCTATCTTCAATATCGGGTCGGATTTCTGCTTCCATGTGTTGGCAATTGATTCAGCAATGAAGCCCTGGTTTAACCCGCTAAGTACCGAAAAAAAAATGAATTTCCATTCCTGACAATAGCCTGTGAATAATAATCTTCGGTTAAACAGGTTATTAGTGCAGGAATCAGCGTATCTTTGTATTTTTGGCTGCACCACAAGGCAGAAACGCATTAACCTGTTCCTGAAACCGTAAATATATTCTGTACATATGAGGCAAATAAAAAGGAAACAATACGGGATCCCCTTCCTGTTCCTGAGTCTGATGCTTGCATCACTGATCATGGCTTCATGCAAGCCGCAACGCCAGGCCTGTCCTGCATACGGGGGCGAAGCCAAACGCTTTATCCTTGAACGAACCTATTAAAAAAGTAATGCCTGCGCCGTGTACCGCATGATCCGGCATAGGACCATCCTGGTGCTGGCAGCACTGATCCTCGGGACGCAACTTTCAGCCCAGGAGGAGGGAGCTGACAGCCTCGACAATGTTTTCTTTCTGCGTAAGGAACTGGCTTTCAAACTAATGGCCCATTCCCTCGGTTTCGGAACCGGCGTGATCAGTACCTACAGTCCGACCGTATTTAAAAAACGCATCTTCGAGGCTGAGATCCTCAATATGAAAGCCCGTAAGGAAGTGAAGCTTGTTTATCCTTATGCCGACAATTCAAAGAGTTACGTTTACGGCAAGCTTAATTATGTATTTCTGCTGCGGGCAGGAATGGGTTACCAGCACCAGTTAAACCGTAAACCATATTGGGGTGGAGTTGAGGTACGGTACTTTTACCATGCAGGCCTGAGTCTGGGGTTTGCCAAACCCATCTATCTGTATATCATCAACTATTCTCCGGCATACGATGATTATACCCTTACCACGGAACGTTACGATCCCGACCTTCATTTTGCCGACAACATCTACGGCAGGGCCCCTTTTGGTAAAGGCTTCGACCAACTGTCGGTTTATCCGGGACTTTACGGCAAGTTTGGTTTCAGTTTTGATTTTGGAGCCGATCATGACCGGGTAAAAACACTGGAAACCGGCCTGGTGGTTGATGGCTACCCAAAAGCCATTCAAATCATGGCATTCAATGATCCGGTGAACCTTTTCATCAATGTTTACCTGAGCCTTCACCTGGGCAAGCGGTTTAACCGCCAGCCCGATCTGCTCAACAGGAAGGACTAATCCTGCCGGCTATTCACCCCTGATTTCGACGCGGCGGTTGTGCAGCCTGCCTTCGGGAGTGTCGTTGCTGTCGATCGGCCTGAGTTCTCCATAGCCAATGGAGGATATCCGCGATACGGCAATACCGTTTTCAATCAGATATGATTTGACACTGGCCGCCCTGCGGTCGGAGAGATCCTGGTTATAACTTTCAGTACCACGGCTGTCGGTATGACCTTCAATCTTCACACTAAGTGTGGGGTATTCCTTGAGGATCAGCACCAGGTCGTCGAGTTTCTTCTTGGAGTACTCCGTGATCTCGGCACTGGCCGTGACAAAATAGACTGTCTTGGCGATCTGCGCAATCTTGTCACCGGTACCGGTCATGGTCAGAATCTTGGCATTGAGTTTCCTGATCTCGTCCTCGAGTGCTTTCAGGTCGTCGCCGGGATATTCGATCTTCCTGTCTCTTAGTGCGGCAAGGCTGTCAGAAAGTTTCTTCAGGTCACCGGTCATCTGTTTGGCGAGGTCGGTCAGGCTGTCTACCTGGGTTACCCTGGCCTTGGTTTTCAGTGCCTTGGCAAGATCATCTTCGGGTACTTCGCCGGTGGGACTGGCTTTACGGCTTCCGAAGCGGTACCCGACTGTCAGTTCATGACCACCCCAGTTATCGCCGAGCACGCCGACATATTTATCCCTGGGCATGTTCATATCATATGTGTACATGAACACCAGGTTGCTGGTGATCTCACCGCCGATACTTCCGGCGAGGATGGTATTTCTTTTATAGGTAAGGGCAGCCAGGTATTTGCCCTTATACTTTCCGATGGCAGTAACATCGAAGTTCAGGGGTGCATCCATGGTATACCTGATGACGGCAACCGGCTCTATGGACCAGTTGTCGTTAATGCCGATATCATAGGAGGCATGTCCGATGAAATGCTTTTTGAAAGCATAAATGGTGGAATTGTTTTCATAAAGAGACGGAGCGAAAGCGCCTACATTCAGTTTCTTGAAACGGTACATCAGGGCGCCGCCGATTTCGAGGGAGCTTTCGTTGATCTCCCGGCGGTTGTTGATTACAGGATCATTGGCATAAGCAGGATTGTCGATGATATTACTCAGGTCGATGCTCTTCTGGTTGAGGCCGCCGGTGAGTGAGAAGTCAAGAAAATGGTTTTCAGCCAGTTGAAGGTGGTAGGTATAGGAAGCGATGGCCCAGAGGTTGTTGAAGATATCGGCCTGGTCGTTCATAACATTCAGCCCGAGTCCGACTTTGGGAGTGAGTGGTGCGTTGAGGTTCAGACCAAGGGTTTTGGGTGTGTAGTTCACATTGATGCGGCTCTGCCTGTAACCAAGGTAGCCTTCAGGTATGCCGTAAAGTCCGGCATATGCAGGGGAGAGTGAATATTTGTTCAGTACATACTGATAAAGGTATGGATACTGTTGTGCTTGCAGGAGGCTGGTCAGACCAAATATTGCCAGGATAATTATCGTAGTGATCTTTTTCATAGACTGCATATTTTCAGTTGTAAATATTGATTATTACCTGAGTCATTATTCTTCATTGGTAAGGATGCTCAGGGCACCTTTGTACACCCTGTTGTCACGCTTGTTGGTAACATGATAGTAGTATGATCCGTCAGGCAGCCGCTTGCCCTCGTACGTTCCTTTCCAGTCGTTCTGGTAGTTGCTGCTGGAGTAAACTTCATCACCATAGCGGTTATATACGATAAGTTCGAACTGGTCGCCCGGAGCCCTGTTCTGTTTCACGATGAATGCGTCGTTGATGCCGTCGTCGTTGGGAGTGATCAGCGGAAGCGGAATGATGGTATTGTCGGGCTTCACTTTTACATTGAATCCCAGCGAGCTGCTGCAACCAAACTCATTCACGACTTCCACCGTATAGTAGCCTTCTTCTGTAACCGTGATGGATGCTGTGTGGGCATTGTTCGACCAGATGATATCGGAAAATGCATTGGTAATATAGACCGTGGCGGTGAGGGTTTGTCCTTCATAAAAAATAAAGGTCGGAATTTCGTTACTGATAGAAGTCGGTTCCATGGAATAGCTCAGGGAGATATCTGGTACATCCCTGATGATCACGATATCTGACCTGGTGTCCTTGCAGCCGTTATCGGTTGTGACCGTCAGGCTGACGTTATAACTGCCGACTGAGGGATATTCATAGACGGGATTTTCGAGATTGCTCAGATAGGTGGTTCCGAACGACCATTCATACTTGTCAATCGCACAGTTAAAAGTAGTGCTTTCATTGAAAAACTGTGTGATATCCCCAAGGCAGTAATTCTGCGAGGAAAAACCGGCGGAAACATCACTTACGGGAACCTGTTTGTAAACCGATTCCATTGCACCAAGATTGGTATAAACCCTGAGGCCAACATCATAGTTGCCGGGAACAGGCCAGTGAACCTTGACTGTTTCACCGAAAGCATCGCCGAAGGTGAAATCGCCGTTCAGATCCCATGAGATGGAGGTGATGAAGTGCGGCAAGGTGGCCGAGGAAGTACTCACAAGGGTAGTTGTATCACCTTTGCAGGCAACATTGAATGTGAAGTTGGGTACAGCCTGCCCGAATGATTTACCCAGTAACAAACAGGTAATAAAAAGCGTGAATAAAACTCTTTTCATGGTAGGGGTTTTATTATTAAAAAGTTAGACTTATGCTATCCTAAGGTATCCGCTTCAAAAATATATCAATTTCCGACAAAATGCAAAATTTTTTTTAAGAGTTATCAACCTGTGATATTTGGTAATTGTGTTAAATCCTGCATTTCAACCCCCAAAAGTAACAAGACTCCGCTAATTTTGTTGTTAAAAAATCCTTATTTCCGCTGAATGCTCTCATTCCACTGTAAAAACCCGCTTAAACCGGACGATTATCCATACGAACATGCGATGTTGTCGAATTGTATGTCATGTCCGCGGATGTGCGGGGTCAACCGGCTTGAGGGAGCGCCGGGCTGGTGCAGGACCGGTGCCGGATTTCCGGTCGCATCTGTCATCCCTCACCTGGGTGAGGAACCTGTCATCAGCGGTCTGCACGGCATTTGCAATGTCTTTTTCGCTCATTGCAACCTGCAGTGTATCTACTGCCAGAACCACCAGATCAGCGATCATCATACCGGGAGTAATTACCCTGAGACAGATGCCGCCGGACTTGCAGGCAAAATTGAAAGTGTGCTTGCAACCGGCTGTCATGCAGTCGGTTTTGTTTCACCTTCCCATGTCATCCCGCAACTCAGGATACTGATTAAAATATTGGCAGACCACGGGATCAGCGTTCCGCTTGTATACAATACCGGGGGCTACGACAACCACAACATTATCAGGGAATTGGAAGGGATGATTTCCGTTTTCCTGCCTGATATGAAATACATGGATCCTGCCCTGTCGGCCCGCTATTCCGCGGCACCGGATTATCCTGAAAGGGCCATGGAAAGCCTCAGGGAAATGTACCGGCAGAAAGGAAATACCCTTATCCTTGATGATAGCGGACAGGCGGTATCCGGATTAATCATCAGACACCTGGTACTACCCGGTCACGTGGAAAATTCATTAGCCGTACTGCGCTTCATTGCTGAAGAACTCAGTGTAAATGTACACCTTTCGCTGATGTCGCAGTACCATCCCGGCGGTAAAGTCCGGAAACTGAGTCCGCTCGGCAGGAAGGTGATGGCCGGGGAGTATAATATGGTAGTAAATGAAATGGAAAGGCTGGGATTCAGCAGGGGCTGGATACAGGGAATGGACAGCCCGGAAACTTATCTTCCTGATTTTAACAGGGACAAACCCTTTCAGGCAGCTCAGTAGAGACAGGAACCCGGGCTATCCAGCCAGCGGAGAAAAGGCTCCTTCCCCTCCTCGGCCAGGTACCGGAATGCCGGTATGGTGCGGAGATGATCAGGAAGGACGATCTGCCGGTAAATAAAAGAATCGTCGAATCCCGCGGATGCAGCATCTTCCCTTCCCGCGGCATAAAAAACCGCTTCCGGCCTTGCCCAGAAGATGGCACCAAGGCACATCGGACAGGGTTCACAGCTCGAATACAGGTAACAACCGTCGAGCTGAAAATGTCCGAGACGCCGGCAGGCATCGCGGATGGCCTCGATCTCAGCATGTGCCGTGGGATCATGCTTCTCAAGCACCCTGTTCACTCCGCTTCCGATGATCTCCCCATCCTTCACAACCATGGCTGCAAAAGGCCCCCCCACTCCACTGCCGGCCTGTCCGGCCGCATCCCGGATTACCATCCTTAAAAAACGTTCTTCAAATTTCATGCAATATCAATTTTCTAACAGCGCGAGTTTCCATATGTCACGCTGCTTCAACCTCAGCACCGGAGATAATGCCATCAGTCCGGTTCGTCCGATTTGTTTGCCAAGTGTTTTCAACTCAGTCAGTTTACGGTCGGTTTCAGCTTCTTTCACATATGGCAGGCCTGCCTCGCCAAGCATCAACCTGCTCTTTGCCTTAATGGAAAGATCGGTATACAGCTCGATATAGCACAGCATATCCATGATGGTCTCGGCGCTGAACCTGTCCTTCAGCTTTGAAATGAACTGCCCGGGCCTGCTTTGGCCTATATTGCCCTCCCTGATCATCTTTAACAACTGTACTTCACTGAACAGCTCCATTTCCATCCATTGGCGTATCCTGTGTTCATGCCGGTTAAAAACAATGATCAGCGCAGGCGGAAGAATGAGCACGATCAGAATGGTGGAACCTACCGGACTGATAATAAAATGATTATAAACAGAATGAATGAGTAAGGCGATCACCAGTGCCTGAATCACGGGAAATATCCTGATACGCAGACTGTCCTGTGCCCGGATCAGCAACATGGCTCCAAGGGTGGAACAGCCACCATGCATCAATGACGTCCCGAATCCCCTGATGATCAGAACCATCGGATTATCAGTTCCGGGATCGTTATAATAAGTGATGTTCTCATACACCGCAAAAACAGCACCCACAGTAAAACCATAGATGGCAGCATCAATAATGAAACCGATACGCCCGGATCTGATCAGCAACACCAGTATCAGCAGTTTCAGCGGTTCCTCAACCAAAGGCGCCACGTAGCAGGCATAGGTGCTGAAATTCAAGTCCAGATGTCCCCCGAGGTATATGTTCAGCCTTTCAGCAATATACGCCGCCAATAGTCCCCATGCAACGCAGATAAGCATCGTTTTCGCGGAGATCAGTTTAAAGCTGTCGGCGAATATCAGAAACAACACAAATGCTGCTACAGGTAAAAGACTTATGAGAAAAATTAAATGCATTACAATAATCTTAATGTAACCATCCATTCATTTCCGGGAAGCCGGTTCTCCCTGAAGGCAGTAGCCCAGCCGAAGGAAAGGGTTGACTTCATGAGAGAAAACAACACAAGTTCTATATCGAGCTGGGTGCCGGCATTGTACGTGGACTGCATGTAACTGCTGTTATCAAGGTTGGTTTCTAAAACAGAACTAAAAACATTCAGGCGGGCATATGTAATATAAAACCAGAGAAAGCCCAGTTTCCGGAATCTTACAGGCGGCAGGTTGCACACGGTTTTCAGCCTGGCAAAGTTTTTTCCGCCTTCCTCATCGATCTCCAGGCCCGGGAAACTCCACAGATCACGACTGGTCTGGCGGCTGCCCGACTTGGTATCGAGATAATTGTATCCGAAGCTGCCAAAGTAAAAGTTTCCGAAAGGATTGTTCCGTTCAGCAAAACCCATCCCGGCGGCTGTTTTAAACCAAAGCGTGGCGTTTCTCCATGGCAGGAGGAAACCGAGGTCGAATCGGGAGAACAGCTTTGGAAAAAACTGATCTCCCACAGCTACACCCTGACCGTAGAGCCGCCATTCATAACCCTGTTCATCTTCCGTAGCGCCCAGGGATTTTCTCAGGTAACTCATTCTGAAAGAGAGCATCACGCTGTGCATTTTGTCCTCCGTGGCACTGACATTCTGAAACTCAGGCAAACTTTCAAGGTCTCCGTATGTGGCGGCAGAAATGGTATAACCGTATTTCAGGGGCGTCAGGTGAAACACTTCCCTGTTATAGGCAGCGTTTACTGAATAGCCGGCCCTGCTCAGCCTGTTGGGTCCGAACAGATCGTAAAAGTCGGACTGGTTGTATGCGGCTGACAGGTTAAAATTCCGCCATGTATAATCCAGGCTGCTGTGGAACTTCTGACGCTTGTCGAGGGTGTCGTTGTTCAGGGCCGGTGACCAGCTGATATTCCATTTCAGCTGCTGAAAGAAGATATGATCCTGAAGGCGTATCCTGTACCCGTATGCCACATGGTCTTTGTAACCCTCGATAATAGGGATGGCTGAAGCGAAATGTACATTGCGCACCGACCCGTATTTCCCGTGATAAAGTATCAGGGAATCAATGGGGATGCGCGACGGCGGCGGCAGCATCCATTGTTCCACTTCCGGATTCTTCTCAAAGACCTCCTGTCCCAGGTAGGTGATGGCATTGGCGTCTTCTATGGGTTTTACGGTGATGAAGCCCGGTGTCATTCCGCTGGTGCCATATTGCAGGGCAATCACGGTATCCCTGTTCCACTCAACAGGTTTGAAATACCCGCTAAGTCCGTTTGTCAGCAAAGCAGCATCACGCTTTTGTATATCGACACGAAATACATTTGAAACGCCTGTGTAATAAGAAGTTCCGTATAAAGACTTCCCGTCGGCAGCAAACACGAAATTCGCGGCTGAATTGTCTTCGAATGCATAAATGGTATCGGCTTCGGCCTTGCCCAGGTTCATGGCATCCAGATCATACAGTAAAAGTTTCTGATAACCGTTCACATCGGCAAGTGTAGCCGAAAGGTGTTTCCCGTCGAGGGAGACATCAAGGTTAAAGAGGCTGTAACCGAAAGGCAGCAGGTACAACTGAGACCATGTTTTGTACGGAGGTGGAATACGGATCAGGGAAACCCTGCCTGCATTGCTCTGGGTTGCATAAAGGCAGCGGTCGGCACGGTTGAAGGCAAAATCCCCTGCCCGGGTGTATTTAATGAGGCGCCGGTCACGGCCGGTTTTCAGGTCGATGGCCCGCAATCCCCTGAAACTTTGATTCTTATCTGAGTAGAACACGGTTTTTGTCGCTTCATCATAAGCCAGGTTACATACCATGTACAGGTTGGGCGCAGGAATTCCCCTGATCTTACGGACTGCACCATTGTCCAGGTCGATCGTACAGATATGGGCCATTTTTCCGGGATGGTTGATGGCAGCGATGATCTTCCGGTCACTTTTATCCACGGCATAACGGGATACAGATCCCAGCGGTCCGCTGATGGGAGTGAATGGTGTTACCGGGTACTCGGCGATGCGGTCTGTATTTTCCTTCTGGTGATGTTGCTCCCAGCGGACCCAGTCTTCCCATGCATCGGACAGCGGCAGGCCATATGCCTTTTTAAACTGCAAAGCATAGAATCTTCTGCTCGAATCGCTGCGAGAACAGAAGTCTTTCAGTTTTTCAACTCCGTATTTATTTCCGAGATAGGAGAAGAAACGGGTACCATATAAATATGCGTTGGCGCCAACCTTGAAATCGATGGCGGTGCCTTCCGATTCCAGTCCGACCGGCCTGTAAAAATAGGCGCTGTCGAGTACCATGGTGCGAAAGACCATTTCGTCGTAGGGCCCGAGTACCCGGCCCATGCCACCCGACATCCAGGTTTCCATAAAGGTGGCGATGCCTTCGTGGTACCAGCGCGGGGAATACCAGCGTGGTGTTGTTAAATAACTGTAAAACAGCGTCATGGGATTGTCCTGTTCAGGCATGATCTTTCCAAGAAAGACTTTCCGGTAGATCACATCAGAACGGGCGGCCTTATCACACATCACCACATGGGTCAGTTCATGGTTCATCAGCCACTGCATGCGTTCATTGGCCGGAAGGACATCAAGCGTATAGTCGAACGGACCCACGGCAATGGAAACAAAATTGAAGGGAATCACATTGGCCCCCCCGCTGCCGATGTCGGTAAAGTCATTAAAAAGTACGGTAACCGGTTCAGAAACACGGTAATCCCAATAGCGACAGTGGAAATTCAATGCATTTTCGAAACAGCGGCCGGTATGATGAACCATGTAACCAAGCCCCTGGGCGGGATATACCAGGTCGAGGCGGGGAGTCTCAAAATGCCTGATATCCAGCTGACTGTATGCATCACCGCCAATCCAGAACACCAGAAGACTCATCAATATTTTCTTACTCCTCACCATGATGAAGAACGCCGTTTGAGGAACTTGCAACCATCCTCAATTACTGCTCATACGAGCCTGCAGGAGAGAGAAAGCCAATAACTCCGGGAGCGTTTAAAATCGTATTCGTCAATGCGGCACTGCTCACAACGCACAGTGAGATGGATGCCGGTGCACCTGCTGCGGCGCCAACGGGTACCAGAACACTGGACAGGGGCTGCCCAAGGAAATTTCCAAGGTCACCCTGGCTTCTGACGGTACTGAGAAATGTGGAACTGAATATTGACTGAAGTGGAATACTGGCAGCAGTGCCTACCTGTGCTGCAGCCGATGCAGCTTCCGGAAGACTGGCGGCTGTACCCACCTGGCTGGCCACATTGGCTGCTGTCGGTTTACTGGCAGCCAAACCTACCTGGTTGGCAACATTGGCGGTGGGAGACGTTACACCGGAAGCATTGTTGATGATTACAGACAGGGCGCCACTGCATACTGCCGTGGAGCTGTAATTTCCGATAAAACCGCTGCCGACAACGGAACTCCCGATCACCAGGCTTGCCACTGAGGCGGGAATACCCACTGAACTGATGTTATTGATATTGGATAGCTCAATCAGTACACCGACATTTGAAATGGGAAGGCTTGCCGTATAATTGACCTTTTCCTGATCGCCGGTGTTGATTCCAACCAGCAGGTTATCAACCACCATCTGGTCACGGATCTGTTTCAATGCCTCGATTTGCTGCCGGCGTTTGGCATCGACCGAGGTTCCTTTGTCAATGTAATGATTCAATGCCGTGATGGCATGGTCGAAAGCGGTATCGCGCCTGAGGAACTGATCGATAAAATTCACGTAGCTGATCAGTTGCGATCCCACATCCTCAGATATCTCCTTCGTGCCTGAGAAATAGCATTTTCCGAGCATATCGGTGGTGTTTTTCAACAGGCTGAAATTATTGCCCACAAAATCGCTGTAATCCTGAAGTACTGCAATGATCTCCTTACACTCGGCATCGGCACAGTTTTTCTGCAATGGTTTGATCCACGCATTGTCAATGAGCATTTTGGTTTGTGCGGCATAGACTGAGAACTCGATCATCACTTTGAGGGTCTTTCCAACCGCAGCAGTATCCTCAAGGATGTCATCCCTCAGGAGGATATCCTTCTCTGTCAGCTGGGCTCTGCGATACTTGTCGGCCTTACCGATGGTACCGCTGGCATCTTCCCCTCCGGGCCGGGGAAAGAAATAAGAGGCGACGGCAATGGCAACGGCGATCACCACTACGACACCGATAATGATTTTTACCTGTTTTTTCATAAGTTGGGTTTATTAATGTTCAAATATATTGAATCTTAATGAAAATGCGAAGCAATTTTCGCTTAGACCCAGTAATACCGGTGATTCTGCTAACTCATATCTCGCAATCCTGTGTTCTTTCGGTAAAAATCATTTAAAACAATCCATCGCCTCGGCCTCATTTCCCTTCAGAATAAAATACTTCTCAAAGCCGGCAATGGTGAATATCTCTGCAATACTCTGGTTCAGTCCGGACAGCACCAGTTTGCCGTTCATCTGACCGGTCCGCTTCAGCAGCGAAAGGAACACCCTTAAACCGGAACTGCTGATGTATTCCATCTCCCTGCAATCCAGAATATAATCTTTTTCATTGAGATCAAGCAGGGCGTTCAGTTTCGTCTCAAGTCCGGGCGCACTGGAAGTATCAAGCCTTCCCTGAATGCCCAGAATGTTGATACCGTTTTGTTTTCTCTCAGTAATTTCCATGTTGTCAACAGCTTATCAAAGTTTTTTATTCAGTGTCAGTATATTCCTCTCCCCTTCCCTGCGATAGGTGACTTCCTGCATGAGGTTGCGTACCAGATGAATTCCAAGACCGCCAACTTCGCGTTCTTCAACAGATTTATCCAGGTCAGATGGCGGTTCCCGAAGCGTGGGATCGAAGGGGATGCCGTCATCCTCCACGGTGATATACAGGCCGCCATCCTGATGCTCCATGGTGATGTAAATATGATGTTCCTCCTTGTCCCTGAAAGCATAAAACACAATATTGGTAAAAACTTCTTCAAGAACCAGGTTCAACTCAAACAAATTGCAGTCGGGCAGTCTTTTCTCCAAAACGAATTCATTCACGAATTCCTCAAGCCGCCTGAGCTCTTCTACCCTGTTATGCAGTGTAATAGCGTATTTCGACATACTCATGCTTTTGCGCTATCAAATCTATGGTATTTTCGACTACTTTACAAGTATGTGGCCAAAAAAGAAAGTAAATTTTAATATTTTGATATTATACTGACTGTCAAAATTTTATAAACAGGATTGCGAACGGTTTAAACATATTCACAAGCGGTTGATAGTTTTTTTTTCCCGGAATCCGGTCGGTATGAAGAAAAAAGTTGTAATTTGTGCCTCTTTTTGAGACTATCCAGAAATACTTTACACAAGTCCGGACTTCCTCATTTACATACACTTGATTTAAAACCCGACAGGCAAAAAAAATAATTAATCAAATAAAAGTACCTATGAAAAGCAAAAAACTACTGTTGTGGATCACTGTTGCAATAAGCGGTCTGCTGTACCTGCCCGGTATATCCCTGGCTCAACAGGAGATTGAGTCTGTGGAAGCATACTGGCACAGCCTGCGTGCCAACCAGGTCAGCGGACAGATTGATCCTCAGGACATTCTCACTGCCCGTGCCCAGGCGGCAAACCTGACTTCGCTGAAAAACGGCGCATCCCTCAACCTTGCATGGGAAATCATGGGACCCGACAACTATGCCAGCCGGACCCGGGCTCTCCTGATCGATAAAAATGACCATTCGACCATATTTGCCGCCTCAGTGACGGGAGGAGTGTGGAAATCCCTCTCCGGAGGCAGTTCCTGGTCGCCAACAACCGTAGGAGGTTCAACGGAAAATATTCTGAATGTCACCTGTCTTGCCCAGGCACCCAACGGAACCATTTACGCAGGCACAGGAGAAAGCTTCGGAGCTGGTACCGGCGCAGGAACCGGCGGGATCATCGGTAAAGGAATGTTCAAATCAACCGACGGTAACGATTTCGTGCTGATCCCCTCCACACAGCCGGCACCCAACAATGTAAACGGCGACTGGACCTACATCAATAAAATTGCCATTACGGCGGAAGGAAGGATATATGCAGCCACACCCAAAGGACTCAGGTATTCCGATGATGAAGGAAACAGCTGGCTCACAGCCAAAGCCGGATCCACATCGCTTACGGGAGCAGCCATGGACATCAAGGTCTCTCCCACCGGAATGGTAATCGTTAATATTGGCGGTACCGCCTACAAATCTGCTGATGGTAATCCGGAAGGCTTTACTGCCCTCACCGGCGGACTGCCTGCCGCCTCCGCAACCGGCAGAATGGAATTTGCACTGGCTCCCTCCAACCAGGACATCCTCTATGTGGTTGTGGTGAAACCGACGGGAGCCCTCGAAGGCGTTTACCGCAGCACCGACAGGGGTGACAACTGGCAACTCATCGGCCCGGGCGGATCACCCAGCTTTAATATCTTCAACGCCAGCACCAACATTACCACCGGTGTCGGACTGTATTCCTGTGCCATCGCCGTATATCCAAACAATGCCAACCAAATCCTCGTTGGAGGTGTGAATATGTGGCGGGGGACAAAAATGGACGATGGATTCTTCTCCTGGGAACAAATCTCGGAAGGCGGCATCACCATTGATGTTTATCCGCTCTATCTCCATTATAACCACCACCAATATGTGTTCCACCCTACCAGTCCCAACAACCTTTACATCGCCACCGACGGAGGCGTTTCCCAGTCAATCGATGCCGCCCAGACTTTCCAGATCAGGAACAAAAACTATATGGTTGCACAGGCCTACACGGTGAACGCCACGTACAAAGGCGAAATGCTTTTCGGCACCCAGGGAGATGGTGCACACCTGATCGACTTCTACGCCAACACACCAAAATCCTCCACCCAACTTGCACGGACCACGGTGGGCGGACAATGTGCCGCTTCCTTTATCAATCCCAAAGCATATTTTATCGGAACCAGCAACGGATCTTCATACCGGTCAATCGACAAAGGTGAGAATCTCACCACTTATTACGGCACGACGATGACAAACCTCCAGGGATCCCTGGTAACACCCCTTACCTACTGGGAAAGCTTCGATGATCCATACTCCGTCGACAGTGTAATGTTTGTTTCTTACGACACCATCCTTCCAGGCCAGACGTTCAGGGCAAAAAGCACCAATGGCGATTATCCCTTCCTGGTAACCAACACCGGTACAACCATCTATCCCAAAGATACCATTTACGTCAACGACCCGGTACAGACAAAAATGTTCATCGGTGCCAACGGAACAGTATGGTACACCAAGGGAGCCCTTAACTTTACAGGAACCCCCACCTGGATCAGACTGGCCAATTTCATGGGCATCGTCAGGAAAATGGGCATCACCAAAGACGGGAATACTTTGTTCGCCGGACTTGATAACGGACTGGTTATCAGGATTAACAACATCCAGAGCTATGTCAGTGATACGGCCAACAACCTCACAGTGGATACCATTTTCAATAAACCCAACAGGGTCATTACCTCCATTGCAGTGAATCCTGCAAATAATGACCACGTGCTGATTACCCTGGGTAACTATGGCAATAACGATTATATTTACGAATCGGTCAATGCCACTGCTGCCCTGCCCACATTCACCAATAAGCAGGGGAACCTCCCCGCCATGCCGGTTTATGCCTCCATGATCGAAATGAGTCATTCCAATATCGCCATTATCGGTACGGAACTCGGGATCTACAGCACCGCAAATCTCAACAATGCGAATCCTGACTGGGCATACGATTCAGAAGGCCCCGGAAATCTTCCCGTGATGGAACTCAGACAGCAAAGCCTTTCCCACTGGCCAATCATCGAATCCGGTGATTCGACGATCATTTACAATCTCGGCACCATTTATGCCGCTACCTTCGGCCGTGGCATTTTCAGATGCAACAATTATAACGTGGTAGGAATCGCTGAACCGGGTAAACCGGAAAGCTCCACAGCCATGGTCGGGATTTACCCCAATCCGGCAGTTAACAGCGCCACTGTTGAATATAACCTGACTGAACCCGCTTCCGTGCAGGCAAGCCTGATCAGTCTTACGGGAAAAGTTGTCAAAGAATACAGCAATGTTCCGGGTAACAGGGGCATGAACACCTTCCGGCTGACGCTCGATGAATCATTGCCATCCGGGACCTATTTCCTCCGGCTAACCACCCCCTCCGGAAGCCGTTACGGGAAACTGGTGATTGCAAGATAATCGCAGTTTGCACAAAAAAAGCCGCCCGAAAGGGCGGCTTTTTTTGTCTTGACAGCTCGTGAACCCGGAGGGAGTCGAACCCCCAACCTTCTGATCCGTAGTCAGATGCTCTATCCAATTAAGCTACGGGTCCATGGCCCGCAAAAATACAAAAAATTCGGCAAATCCCAGCACAACCTCCAATTTTCGCAATTTGCCTACCTTTGTGCCGTTATCATCCTTTCACAGTACATGGACCGGAGCCTGACCAGCCTGTTGGCTTTCCTTTTGTTATTCCTGCTGTTGCAGCCCGAACCGGCCCGTGCACAGAAAGACGGCATTGCTGATACTTTTTCCGTGCTTTCCTACGGGCTGAATGTCGGCTTTTATTTTCCCGATAACCACCCCGCCAATTTCTATAACGGCAGCCCTGCCAATGACAATAAGCTCGACCTGGTCCTTCGCAATTACTATTACCGCGAAGAGATCAACCAGGCCCTCGGATATCAGCTCGACTCACTGAATCCTTACGACCTGCCATCAAAAATGAAATATGAACCTGCGGTAAGCATCGGGTTTTATGCACGCTATCCCCTGCATAAACTCCTGGGCGTCTTTGCCCAGTTCAATTTTGTAAAACTTACTGCCAAAGACATCTTCCTGCTGAACCTCGACCTGCCCCAGGGTTATTCGCTCGACCCCACCTACCGCCAGTTTCCCATCTGGGGTATCGAAAAAAGGGTGAACATCGACCTGGGCATTTCCCGCTACTTCCCGACCAAAACAAGGAATATCTTCTTTTTCGAAGGAGGATTGAATATCAACAATACACGGGTGGTGGAAAACAAGATTCAGATCAAAGACAAGACCTATAGCCTGGTAAACCTATATGGCAGCCAATCCTATATACCAAACTCACAACTCCAGGAATACCAGGTCATACAAGGGGGTATCGGATTCGGCATGTTTGCCACCGGCGGAATCAGGCTTGTTTTTTCAGATCATTTATCGATGGATCCCGCCCTGACCTTTTACTGGAAAGGGATCAACCTCGGACAATACGACGGCTTCCGGCCCCAGTACAACTTCTTTGTAAGGTTCACATTCAGAACCTGAGCCGGCAGATCAAAAAGCGTCAGGACTTTCAGGGAATGGGCTTGTCGCCTTCCTTTGGTTTGCCAACCGGTTTGGAGATGGAATCCCGCATGGAAGTGTCGGCCTTGATATTCTCAAGTTTGTAATAATCCATTACACCAAGGTTCCCGCTTCTGAAAGCATCGGCAATCGCCATGGGGATCTGGGCTTCGGCTTCGATTACCTTGGCACGGGCTTCCTGCGCCTTGGCTTTCATCTCCTGCTCGAGTGCCACAGCCATTGCTCTGCGTTCTTCGGCCTTGGCCTGGGCAATATTCTTGTCGGCATTGGCCTGATCCATCTGCAACTGCGCACCGATGTTCTTTCCCACATCAATGTCGGCAATATCGATCGAGAGGATCTCAAACGCAGTACCGGAATCCAGTCCCTTGGAAAGTACCACCTTGGAAATTTTGTCCGGATTTTCAAGTACCTCCTTGTGACTGGTTGCAGAACCGATGGCTGTGACCACACCTTCGCCAACCCTTGCAAGAACGGTTTCTTCGCCGGCTCCTCCGACCAGTTGTTTGATATTCGCCCTTACCGTTACCCTTGCCTTGGTGATGAGCTGAATACCGTCCTTGGCTACGGCAGTCACCGGAGGTGTGTTGATCACCTTGGGATTTACCGACATCTGAACGGCCTCGAACACGTCACGGCCTGCAAGGTCGATGGCAGTAGCCGACTTGAAATCGAGCGGAATATTGGCTTTGTCGGCGGAGATCAGGGCATTGACAACCGATTTGAGTCTTCCCCCGGCAAGATAATGGGCCTCCATCTCGTTGCGGTTCAGCTTCAGACCGGCCTTGGTGGCTGCAATCAGGTTATTGACGATCACCCCGGGCGGCACTTTCCTCCACCGCATCAGTATCAGCTGTATCAGGGATATCCTGACACCGGACACCAGGGCATTGAACCACAGGCCCACCGGTACAAAGTAAAAAATGAGCCAGAGGCCCAACAGGCAGGCGATACCAATCACCACAATGATCATCACATTTGCTTCCATAATATTGAATTCTTTATTCTTTGATTAATGCTACAATTATCTTCGGTCCATCCAGTTTGGTAATCACAACGGGCTTGCCCTCATCAAGGAAATCGCCCTGGGTGTGCACTTCATACAACTCATCTCCAAACCGGGCCTTCCCAGCCGGGTTCAGCCGGGATACGGTTTGTCCCCTGTCTCCGACTTGCAGTGTTCCTTCTTTGATCACATTCACTTTACTTTCAATGGCATCCTTCAGCATCAGCCGGTTCCATGTCCTGGCCTTGAGCATGTAATACAGGGAAACTACAGTCGATACCAGCGTAGCGGCCAGCACAATATGCCCGGTGGTGCTTCCGTGAACGTTGTATGCCTGGAAAATGGCAAATACCATGCTGGCAAAGCCCAATATCCCGACTACCGTGGAACCGGGTATGATCAACACTTCCACCACAAGGAGGATCAGCCCGGCAATGATCAGTAAAATTATGAAAGTGAGACTCATATTGTGATTACCCTATGGTGGTTGTCAGTCCCCTGCGGGAAAATTCTTCATGGAGCGGTCTGAGTTCCTCAAACCCGCCGGATTTGACCGGGCATTTACCCTTGTAATGCGCGATCCAGGTGCATTGCTCAGCCTGGAGATAGTCATGCCCGCATACATCAATAAGGCTTTCGATCACAAAATCAAAGGTGTTGTGATCATCATTGTGTAACATAAGATCTTTCTGCCCGGTTTCAAGAACCTGTTCCCGGCCTTCCGGTAAATCCTTCCCTTGTTGCAACATGGCAATGCCTGATTATTCCTGAACGAAAATACGATTAATTTCCGAATGCAAACAACCCTGACGCAATAATTTTGTTTTGATACAGAGACCCTCCCAGGCTGCCCTGTTCATAACCCCGGAAGTGAACATATACGGAAACGGGACAAGGAGGCTCCGTCATTAATAAGGTCATGATATTCAAGGAACTCATCAAATACCTTACATCCAGGTTGCAGCACCCCTTACCGGGAGAAGCCGCACAACGAAAGATGCTTTCTGCAAGGCGCTTCAGACACTGGCCGGTTCCCGTTTCACCCAAAAAAAGTGCCATCCTCATTTTACTTTATCCCTGCCAGGATGAACCAATGACCCTGCTGATCCGCCGGCCCGAATATGACGGGGTACACAGTGGTCAGATATCTTTTCCCGGAGGAAAAATGGAAGAAGGGGATGCAGACCTTACGGCCACAGCGCTGAGAGAAAGTCAGGAAGAAGTTGACATCGATCCGGCAAATGTCCGGATACTGGGAGAATTAACCCCCTTGTTCGTCCCTCCTTCAGGATATCTTATTCACCCCGTGATCGCATCTATGGATGAAAGAGCTCCCTTCAGACCGGATCCAGCCGAAGTGGCCGGCATCCTGGAAATTCCCCTGAAAAAATTCTTTATGCCCGGAACCCTCCGGGAAAAAACAGTCAGTGTGAAAGACTGGAGCAGCAGCGTTCCCTGCTATTTTGTCGATCAGCAGGTGGTCTGGGGAGCCACTGCTATGATCCTGAGCGAGTTCCTTGAAACAATCAGGCCTTTTTACGAAGCTCAATCAGGTACTCAAGCTTTGCGGTGGACCTGAGCATCGCACTTACACCGCAATACTTTTCCTGGCTCAGGTTGACAGCTTTCTCGATCTTGTCAAGCGGAAGATCATCCCCGTAAAAAATATACCTGATCATGATCCTGTTGTACACTTTAGGGTACTCCTCCGTCAGATCCGCCTCGATGCTCATTTCAAAATCATCGAAGTCGACCCTCATCTTCTTCAGCAGGGAAACCACATCCATACCGGTACAGCCGCCAAGACTGCCCAATACCATGGCTTTCGGACGGGGACCGAGATCTTTTCCGCCCACCGTTTCATCTGCATCGAAAATTATCCTGTGGCCGGTAACCTCCGCCTCGAAGGCCATGCCTTCAGTCCATTTCATTTGAACAAGGGTGCTCATCGTGTTTCTCATTTATAAGGATATGTATGATAACAACCGGGAGCATGCTTTGTTTTTGTATGGCAAGTTGACCCGTTTAGTACTTTCAATCCCAACCGAAAAGGGTTCAATACAAAAATCCGAACAACCATACCGGCAGTGAACATTCATATGCCAGATCAATATTGTCTTTAACGAGCCAGGCATCTGTGATACCCCGGATTTGTTTCTGCGTGTTGTTTCTTTCGACCACAGGATCAGTTTTGCTATATCGCATATACCAGATCTTTATATAAAGACACTCATTTTCAATTATCGATAAGTGATTTTTTTTGTTTTTTTCAATTGTTGATCATCGATCCTGTCCAGTTTGGAATCACTGGTTGAACCAGTGGAATGGTTTGACAACATGATCGTGACAGCTTAGGATCAGGTCCGGTCACTTGAAAGTAAAATAAGTCGGAATAACCCCGGTGAGAAATGAATCCACAGCTGAACCGTCGGATGCACGATGCCGGAACACCCAGCCATTCTGCACAAAATCAACCGGATCGGAGAAATAAATCAAATCGTCCTGTTCATCATAAGCCAGGGAATAAATATACCCGGCATGGGCGATCAAGGGGCTGGCTGGCAGCATCGTATCCCCTGTACTGAGACGGTAAATACCTGATTCATAGATATAAAATATCGCATTCCCGGCCTGGTTGACCACGAGCTTGTCGGGGTGCTTATCGCTTGAGGGAAATTCATAATCTGCCAGTATCTGGTAGCTTAACGGATCGATCCGGAGCAGGTGCCCCTTGCTGTCATCTGCCTGGGGCCAGCCATTGAAGCCTTTGCCGGAACAAAGCACCCATAATTTGCCTTCGGCGTCGGCAACAGCCCCGGTGGGCTTCGGATAAACCTGCAGACTGTGGATCACCTGGTCGCTTCCGGCGTCAATCACCGTGATGGTGCTGTCGATGCCGAAACCTCCCTGGTTAAGGACAAACACGCGGTTGTCGATCTTTACCATCCTTTCCGGACCTGTACCCGTTGCTGCATGTTTCTCCACATTGTTGGTCAGCAGGCTGAGCACTGCCACGGTATTGTCCCAGCAACTGACATAGGCTTTCTTTGCATCGATCTGGAGAAAAAACCTGGGCAGGGTCAGGTCTTCTATCATACCCAGGCTGGAAAAATCCGACATCCTGACTACCTCTATCTTATTGGCATTATTTACAATGATATAGCCGGTTTCATCCACCACTTCCATGGACTGAACGATATTCCCCAGGTGAAATCCGTTCACCTTGTAAAAGAGGTGATTCACCACGCTGCCGGTCACTTTGTCCAGCACGCTGATGCTTCCCGAACCGTTCATGAAAGGCCCTTCATTACATATATATACCTTCGGGTGGGTAAGCGGACCGGGCTCATCGGATGTGGGTCCATCTTTTATACAGGACAAGCAAAATACCAGTAACGCAATAAGGAACACTGAGGGAAGCTTCGGGATTAAAGTCATCAAGTACTTCATAATATATTGTTTTAATGATAATTACACATCAACGTAAACATAAAAGATCTTCCGGGCATGGGATAAAAGGCCACGGCTTCATAGGTTTCATTCCAGCAATTTCTGATCTCAAACTGCAGTCCGGCAGTTCCAATCCGGGGTATGGAAATGGTATGGCGCAGGACTGCTGACCCCACATCATATGCTTCGAGAAAACTGCTGTTATCCCTCACGGTATAGACTTTCCCGGTGATATTGTGTGTATATGCCAGCACGAAGCGGCCAACGATGGCCTGTAATGCGCCTTTGTACTGCTGCCGGGGTGTATAGATCAGTTGTTTCCCCCGGCTTTGGTCATAGGGACCGGTTTTTGCCAGGTTGGTGGACGACTGCAGGGAAGCGGAAAGGTTCATTTTCAGTTTAAGTCTGCCGCTTTTCACATGTCCTTCCAGCGATGGTTCACAGCCGTAAATCTCCACTTTCTGAACATTCTCCGCATACCACACACCTTGATGGTCCGGCACCCAGCTAATCCACTGGTCTACCAGGGTATAATAGGCATTCAGACCGATCGTCAGGCCAGACTCCTTGTTTTTCAGAGGATTCCAGCTCACCCCGGCCTGGTAATTCCATCCCCTTTCTGGTTTCAGATCCGGATTCCCGCCGGGTACCCAGTAGCTGTCGTTCATCGACGGGATCCTGTAGTTACGGGACACCTGTGCCAGGATGCGCCAGGCTGCGATACTGCCTTCGATGCCGGCCGAGGGAGCCGGCGGCACGAGCATCCCGCGTACCAGATCCTGCCGGAGCGTCAGGCCTGCTTTCCAGTCCTTCCGTCCGATTGGTTTGAACAATGAAACACCCGATCCGAGGCTTTTCCTCCGGTGAAAACCGCCGAAATCGCCGGTGTTCACTGTGATCACCGAGCCTGAAACCTTCGCCTGGAGCAGCAGCCCGGCGAAACCAGTCTCCCGGTCAAGGCTGAGGTCGGCATGAACGCTTTGGTTCCGTATCCTGGAATCCAGAAGCACCAGGGTATCCCCTGGTATCTCGGTGTAATGAAGGTATTCCTGGAAGGCAGCCAATCCGGCCGACCAGGTATGACTGACAGCCTGGTGTTTCCAACGCAGCGCTGCACGCATGGCTTCATCCTTCCTGTTGGAATTCAGGTTGGACGCGCTGACCGAAGGAGGAACCTGCCGGTCGGCATCCTGCAACCATGCCGCTGTGGTCAGGGAATGTCTTCCAAAACGATGTTCGGTATTCACCAGGAACGAACGGCCGGCGGAGGCGGCGTGCTCCCTGCGGTGTGTGACTCCCCTGTATGTATAGGGGAAATCATTGTCCGCAACCCTATGCATGAATGCCACCCGGCAAGCCGTTCCTTCCTTTCCGCCGCTGAGGCTGTAATATTGTCTGAAATCCGAAAAGCTGCCCAGGCTGAATCCGGCGCCGGCCGCCATCCGGGAGGAAGACAGCGCCGGCAGATCCAGGAATACCGTACCTCCTGCCGGAAGCATCCCCGGAACCATGACGAAACCATTCACCAGTCTGACATTCCCGAATAAAAACACCGGCAAAATGCTCAGATCCGACATCCCCGTTCCCGCTGCGTTCAGTTCAAAACCCATCCAGTTGACGGAGGTATGGTTTGATGCGGTCCCCCGCATCGAGATGCTGCTCATATTCCCCTGCCCGTAATCTCTGACATACGCCAGGCTGTGTTCCCCGAGCAATCCGGCAAGTGAAGCCGCGGCCGAGGATCGCATCACCAGGCTGTCCACAGTGTCGGCCTTCAATCCCGGCATCACGGCAAAGGGTTTGTTCCCGCTGACTTCTATCCCCTCCAGCACGATCACACTGTCGGGCTGATAACCCTGTGCCCTCAGAGGTAACGAAGCTAATGACCATAAAACGGAAAGCCAGCAACACCAGATCAGGCTGTTTTTCAAACCATGGAATCCCCCGGCCTGCCCCGAACGAAGCAGCCTTTCCGGATGATGGTTGATCTGGTTTAAACGCATTGCCATGCCTTTTTTCAGCTTTCAGATGGTTTCGGGAAATCCGGAAAAACGGAATCATGGGATGATCCTGCGCTTTTAACCCGAAAGCCCGGAAACTTGTTTGCACTGGCAGGTCTTCTGACTTGTTCACGTTTGAACGTCTTCCCACCCGGCAGGGCAGTGACATGCTTTTCAAACGCCTGTGTGAACTTACAGCAGCGGGTACTGTTCAGGACTCTTCCGCCGGGGGACGGAACCACCTGATTCCCTTTTCACAAACCACGGAAAAACAGTGATTTGAACCAATACGCATCAAAGGTATCTGTTTTCGGTCATGAAAAGCATCCGTACAAAAAAAAAATATCAACCGCCAGGCATAAAAACCAACTACCAAAAAAAGAAAGGCAACGGAATGACATGCACCGGGGGAAGCTGCTTTTTACGAAATTTGCAGGATGCAGAAACTGACCCGCGGCACAAAATTCCTTTTCCTGCTCGGAACACTGATCGGCCTCCTTGCCATCGGGGAGCCTGTGCTTGCATCGGAACCACCTGTCCTTCCGAAGGGTACAAATTACAGAAAACTGCATGCACGTAAGAGCTACCGTAAGAAACACAAACGGTATAAAAAAAGCCGGGGAAAATTCGGGAAAGGGAAGAAATCCACCATCCCCAAGGATTACCTGATCCGAAATTCAAGACACTTCAGGGTATGGTAAGCAACAGGAAATTTTCTCTACTGTTGTTGTCCCTGCTGCCGCTCCTGCTCGGCGGGTGCCATGTGACACGGTATTTCTGGTGGAATTACGCAGATATCCGGGACAACATGAAATTCAGCGGGGTGCCGGTAATGCGTTCAGGTGCTGCCTGGATGTTTCATCCGGGAACACTGTCCCGGCCTTTACACCTGCCTGCCGCTTACGGACCGGCCACAGAACCGCTGGACCGATTTCTGAATGAACACGGTACCGTATCCTTCCTTGTGATCAGGAACGACACCATCCTGCATGAAGCCTACTTCGGCGGCTACAGCCAGAATGAACCCATTCCGGCCTTTTCCGTGGCCAAATCCTTTGTATCCGCCCTCACCGGCATTGCCCTGGAAGAAGGTTCCGTCAGGAGCCTCAACCAGCCGGTCACCGATTACCTTCACTTTCTGAAAGACACCGGCTTTAAACATATTACACTGAAAAACCTCCTTGAAATGAGATCCGGACTCCGTTTCAGTGAGACCTACGGCAGTCCGTTCGGGCTGATGCCAAAATTCTATTACGGGAGAAACCTGAAGAAATATGCTGCAAAATTGAAAGTCGGCGAAAGTCCGGATTTACAATATAACTACCAGAGTGCCAACACCCTCCTGTTATCGCTGGTGCTGGAGGAAGCCACCGGCATGCCCCTGAACCTGTACCTGCAGGAAAAGCTGTGGAAGCCCATGGAGATGGAATCGGATGCGTCATGGAGCACCGACAGCAGGAAACACCGTACTGTGAAGGCTTTCTGTTGCCTGAATGCCGTCACGCGGGATTATGCACGTTTTGGAAGATTATACCTGAATAAGGGAAACTGGAACGGAAAACAACTGGTACCGGAACACTGGATCGAAGAAACGCTGAAGGTCACCAACGACTCGAGGGATTCAGGCGGACATCCCTACACCTATTACTGGCGGGTGATGCCCGGCGGGGCGATCTTTGCCAAGGGAGTGCTCGGACAATATATATACGTTGACTACGGTAAAAAACTCGTGATGGTAAGAATGGGAAAGAAAAACGGTGGTACGGACTGGCCGGCCTTTTTCAGTACGCTTGCCTCACAGTTGTAAGCACCGCGACATGCCGCGCCGCCTCATTTGATCATTACACTGATAAACTTCCGGGGATGGCTTACCAGGGCAGTTCTTCCTGCTTATAAAATGCGTCATCCCCGGGATAATGAAACCGTTCCCGGGAAGTCTTCTCGTCAAACATATAATAGGTAGCCTCCGCTTCGGAGCAAAGCTGCCCGGATGGTCCGTACAATCTGACATCCACCGTCAGCAGGCGTCCGTGCATTTCACGATACGATGCTTCCAGGCGGATGGCACCCTGATCGGTGGGGACAGGCCTGCGATAGGTGACATTCAGACGTGTCGTTACCCCGCTTGACCTGGCATGCAACAGGGCAAACCAGCTGCCGGTCTCGTCCATCAGGGTGGCCTGGATGCCGCCGTGCAACACCTTCGTCCAACCCTGGAAAGCCGGCAGGGGAAGCCAGTCGCAGATAACTTTTTCTCCTTCCTTACGGAACACCATCCGGAGTCCGGAGGCATTGTCGGGACAACATCCGAAACAGTGATAGCCCTCCCCTCCCCTGTATGGATTATGAATGTTCATGCGCTATTTTTCAACGCCGTTCCTGAAGGTCGCAGTATGGACGACCTTCCCCTCCTCATCGTATTCCGTCCATTTGCCATCCTTCTGCCCTTTCACAAACTGGCCCTGTATCCGCACCTTGCCATTCTCGTGGTATTCAAGAAACTCCCCCACCTGGACACCATTCTGGTACACTTCCACTGATTGTTTATTCCCGTTGGGATAATAGGCAACCTGGGTTCCGTCAAGTTCACCGTCCGTGTAAACATACTCGGCCACCAGTTTCCCTTCAGAATTGAACCATTTGGCAGGACCGTCCTTTTTTCCGTTTTTGTAAGCGGACTCCTCCTGCAGCTTGCCTGTCATATCGTAATAGATCTTGCAACTGCCATGTTTCAGTCCTTTTGAATAATTGATCTCCATATTGGGCCTGCCTCCGTATGTGAATTTTTTCGAAACTCCTTCCATCAGGTCATTCACATAATACTCCTCCGAAGAGATGGCTCCCCTTTCGTCTATGGTGAGGAACAGTCCGTTTTTGAGGCCGTTCCTGTAAATCTCCACCGACCTTACAAAGCCGGCAGGATGATAGGAGACCCAGGTTCCGTCCTTTTTTCCCGCCTTGTAATATCCCTGCTCGAAGACGGCTTTCCCGAGATCTTCCCTCCAGTAGCCCACTTTGTTTCCTTTGGCATCCGTTCTGTTCATTGTATCGGGCAGAACGGCCTCATTCTGAGCGGTGACAATGCATGCAATGAATGTCATCAGACTGATAAACAATAACTTCTTCATGACAATAATTTTAGTGGTTCTTATTGGTTTTTCACGAAATTCACAAGGCCCTTTGCTTCAAATATCCCTACCAGTTTGTCGGGCAGGGGCGCAAAACGGAATTCCTTTCCTGCCACGGTCGCAATTCCCTCTTTCATGTCGATGCTGACGGGGTCACCCTGGCGATAGGCATCCACGGCCTCCGGAAGGACAATGATGGGCAGTCCCTGGTTTACCGATGACCGGAAAAAGATCCTGTTCACCGATTTCACGATCACGGCCCGGATTCCGGCATAAGCCAGTCCCACCGAGGGATGTTCCCGCGAGCTTCCGCAACCGAAATTTGCACCGGCCACGATAATATCGCCTGCTTTCACCCTTTCAGCGAAACTGTCGTCGAAACCTTTGAAAAGGTAGGGCATGATTTTGTCTCCTTCTGAAGAATTGATATTATAGGTAAGGTTACCGGCAAACATCTGGTCGGTATTGAGATTGTCCACGTCGGCATAATTCCAGACCCCCTGGCTGTAGCGGTCGTCGCCAGCCTCCACCACCACTGTTTTGCTTTGTTCGGCGGTAAAGGGAAAATGATCTGCTGCCTCGATTCCGCGCGGGTCGGTGATTTCTCCCGCGATGGCGGAAACGGCCACCGTGGCGGGAGATGCCAGGAAAACGGAGGAATTCGGGTTGCCCATCCTTCCCTTAAAATTCCGGTTGGCCGTAGAGATCACGGTCGTATTGTCGGCGGGTATGCCCTGTCCGGTTCCCAGGCAGGGTCCGCATGAGGGAGCCAGCACATTGCCGCCGGCTTCCATGAAGATACGGATCAGGCCTTCCTCCATCGCCTTCAGGTAGATTTCCTGGGAAGCGGGAATCACCAGCAGTTGCAGGTGTTTTGCCACTT
Source organism: uncultured Bacteroidales bacterium (assembly GCA_964608665.1). Lineage (GTDB taxonomy): Bacteria > Bacteroidota > Bacteroidia > Bacteroidales > CAIXZF01 > JAKLIX01. The sequence goes on from CAZSQJ010000021.1 coordinate 49,615, forward strand.
TCTTTCCTTTGAGGACGGCTGCGGCAATGCGTAAATCTTCAAGGCGGCCGTTGGTACAGGTCCCCACCAGAGCCTGGTGGATTTTTGTTCCCTGTACCTCAGATACCGCTTTCACATTGTCTACATGATGTGGTGCAGCCACTACCGGGAAGATTTCGTCGAGACGGATGCTGATCTCCTTCACATAGGAAGCTCCTTCATCGGCCCAGACACCCGGGATCTTTTCACCGAGATATTCCCAAAGCACTTCGTCTGAAGGGAAGGCAGCCGACTTGGCTCCCATTTCCGAAGCCAGGTTGGCAATGGTGAGCCGGTCGGAAACACTGAGGGTTTTCACCCCTTCCCCGTGATATTCGATGGACATATAGTCGGCGCCGCTGGAGCCGATCATCCCGATGATCCACAACGCCAGGTCTTTGGCATACACGCCTTCCCGGAATTTCCCGTTCAGGTTTATCTTTACCGAATCCGGCACCCTGAACCAGGTTTCTCCCTGTTTCCAGAGACCTGCCGATTCGGTCCGGTCTATCCCGGCGGCAAAGGCATTCATCGCGCCGGCCGTACAGGTATGGCTGTCGGATCCCACCACCAGCATCCCCGGTTTGGCATAGTCGGCCATGATCTGGTGACATATGCCGTTACCCACATCGTGGAACTTTTCAATTCCCTGTTCTTCAGCCATCTGCCGTATTCTCAGGTAGTCATTGGCGAGTTTGGAATTGGTGGGCGGGGCATTGTGATCGAGGGTGATCAGCAATTGTCCGGGATCAAAGACCTTCGTCCCTCCCATCTTCTGAAAAGTCTTTTCAATACTGGCAGTGTTGTCGTGCGTCAGTACCAGGTCGGGTTTCCTGAAAACGATGCTCCCGGCCGGGGCATCAAAAATCTTCTCGGCAAAGGTTCGTGGTGTCATATCGTTTTTTTCTGCAAAATAAGTGATTTTTCCGCAAAGGAAATGACAGAGATACCAAAGCATCAGGCATAAACACACAACGCTGTCAGGTTCAACACTTTCCCACGCCATGTGCACCCGGGACACTGGCCAAACAAGCAACCGATTCCCTGTAAATATATATGACCCTTTCCGGGTCAGGAAATCAACCGTACAATCCTGCTATAAACATATGACCCCTTTGGGGTCGTGCAATTTTTGAGCGGCTTATCCGGCCGGAGGTTTCTCCACTCTCATTTTCATTCTCATTCTCATTCTCATTCTTTCTGCGTCTACTGCGGTTAAAAACCTGCGCTCACCATCCCGGATATTTCCCGCTGTGATTTTCTCAGGGAGATGAAAGATGGATGGCTTTTATCCGGCTGATTATTTTCACCGCAGAGGCGCAAAGACGCAGAGATCAGGCAGCGGAGCAGAAGGCAAAAGGCAGAAAACTGATGGCAGAAGTGAAGGAATGTCATGCTGAGCGGAGTCGAAGCATTGTTTCGGTTTGGGATTGGTCTGTTTGGGTTAACCCTGGCACTGGCACATTGGAGACAGATTCCTCCCTGCGTCCGGAATGACGCCAGTGTCGTCATTAAAAAGGGTCGCTGCCGGCTTCGCCGTTGGCAAGATTACTGGCAGCGTGCAAGCCGTTTTTCAGTTTGCTGGTGGGGAAGGTTGCTAATGTGCTGGTTTTCTGATGTTAGCTTGGAGATAGATAATTATCCTGAATCTTAGTGAAAATGCGAAGCAACTTTCATTTAGATTCTTTATACCCCTGAATCCGGGAATCAATTTCTCGTATTCCTATGTTCTTCCGGTATATCTTGTTGGGATTTTCATACTTTTTACTTAAAACAGCCCATTTTTTTTCCGTTTTACCCTCCGCGGTGCATCTATATAGATAATGGTACCCAAACCAGAACCATTAAGGTCTGGTACTATGAAATAATGTCACATTAGTTGCACCCTGAAAACAATGAAAAAATGGAAAAAAATCCCGTAGGAATCTTGCTGACAAAGCAGCATATTCTGATAAAACTACCTAAGAATGAGGAAGATATTAAATTCCTGAAAAGTCTTGGCAGAGCAAGATGGGACGCCACAGCCTTTTGTTGGGTACTGCCTCTGAACGACAACATGTTAAACAGCCTGAAAGCATATTTTTCCGGACGGCTTCTCTGGCAGGAGGCAGAAGAGAAGGATTTCCTTCCCGGAAAAAAGGAAGTTCCGGACATTAAGCCCGGGACACTGGCCATTGTCAGATATGAAAAGGGCAGGATACGCCTTATTTTCAAATACGACAAGGGTTTGATCAACCTGATCAAGAACCTCCCTTTTCCTTCCTGGGATAAACTGCATCGTTGGTGGACACTCCCCCACACAGAAACTATCCTGCAGAAGATCAGTGAATACTGTGAAGGAAGAGGCATCAGCGTCACCTGGTCAGATCAGTTGAGAGATATTGAACGCAAACCACGCCCAAAGAAGGAAGATATCCCTAATTACAGGGAGTGTCCTGACAACTACATTGAGAAGCTGAAGGTGAAACGCTACAGTTCCAACACCATCAAGACTTATACAGACTGCTTCAAGGAGTTTATTAACTATTTCAATACCAAAACCTTATCAGAAATTACCGAAACCGATATACGGTCCTATATGAGGTACCTCGTGGAGGAGCGCAGAATCTCGGTTTCATACCAGAATCAGAGCATTAATGCCATCAAGTTTTACTATGAGAAGGTACTCGGGGGGCCGAAGAAGGTTTACTATATAGAACGTCCGCGTCAGGGGAAATCACTGCCGGTTGTCCTCAGCGAGGAAGAAGTCAGGAAACTGTTTGAGCAGGTAAAGAATACTAAACACAAGTGTATGCTGATGCTTGCATATTCATCAGGATTGAGGGTGAATGAGTTACTGAATCTGCAGATCGCTGATATCGACTCTACAAGGATGTTGATACGGGTGAAAGCTGGAAAGGGGAATAAAGACAGGGTGACCTTGCTTTCCAGTACCATCCTGATAGTTCTGAGAAAATACTATACTGAATATAAGCCTGTTGACTATCTTTTTGAAGGTCAGTTAGGAGGACAGTATTCAGAACGGTCTTTAAACAAGGTACTCAAGCAAGCCGTTGCCAAAGCGGGTATTCTCAAGGAGGTCACCATGCACACCTTAAGGCACTCATTTGCAACACATTTACTTGAGAATGGCACTGACCTGCGCTATATCCAGGCTTTGCTGGGCCATGCAAATCCTAAAACAACACAGATTTATACACATATCACTACCAAAGGTTTAGACCAGATTATCAGTCCATTAGACCGGCTGGACGTATAATTTTCAAACAGGTATTAAATTTGGATCATTTTGTTGTATATTTGGCTTTGTAAAGGCAAGTGGTTCAATTTGATACAAGGGAGAACCAAATTGCCTATACCAGCACCCCCACATATCGATACGTTA
>CAZSQJ010000022.1:0-28276 GCA_964608665.1 uncultured Bacteroidales bacterium
TATAGTTTGCACTGCCGCATTCTATTGTCAGATTGGCGGGACAGCTTATCGTTGGGTTCTGGGTATCGTCCAGGTACACGGTGCGGGTGCATTGATCGGTATTACCGCAGTCGTCGGTGGCGGTAAAGGTGATGGACAGCCCGGATGAAAGATCGCAGCTGAGGGAGGGCACATCAGTACCGTTCCAGTTTGTGGTGATATCCACATTATTGTCACAGGCATCGTTGGCCGAGGCAGTAGCAATCCAGTTTGCAATCTGTGTGGTATAGTTTGCACTGCCGCATTCTATTGTCAGATTGGCGGGACAGCTTATCGTTGGATCGGTATTATCATCCACCGTAATCTCCTGCTCACAACTGGCTGAATTGCCGTAACCGTCGGTGGCGGTAAAGGTTCTGGTAACTGTGATCGGACAGGTTCCGCTTTGGGTATCACTATATTTAATGGTAAGGGCAAGATCACCGGTGGCATTGCCGCCACCTCCCGGTGAAGCCTGCAATTGAGCAAGCGATATGGTCACTTCCGAGGCACTGTAAGTAAGGCCGGTGATCGCAGTAACATCGCAGCCTTCAAGGGCATAGTCGGCCGGACAGGTTATGGCCGGACAGGTATACACTACCACAGGGAAACAGGATACAAAACTGTTACCGCAGGCATTCACGGCATACACACAAACCAGGTATTCACCCTTGGTAACCCCGGCCCAGTCAACCGTGATCCCGGTGGTACCCTGTCCGGCGGTGATGGTGGCGCCTCCGCCAACCGTCCAGAAATAGGAAGTGGCCCCTGCTACGGGATTGATGCTGTATGAACGGATCCGGTTGTAGGGAGCGGCATCGCATACGTATCCCTTGTTCGAACTGATCTGCCTGTAAGCGGAGAATTCCGAAGTGTTCGATGTGGCCGTATTGGTGGCTGTTGCCGTTATGTAATCCTGGTAAATGGTCACACTGGCCACGCTGAAACTGAAAGGCACATCGGTGGCCCCGGCACCAACCACATTGATGGTTCCGATGTATGTGTATCCTTCCCCGTAACCCGAGGCATCCGGAGGCGAAATGTAATTCGGAGTGTTGAAAAACTCCAGGCGGTGACTCACGCCGTTCGCCCCGTTGAATTTCCCGTAAATGGTAAGCAAACTCCCGTTCATCACCGCAGAGTCTATCACCGGATAATTCTGCAGTCCGTTCGGACCGGAATCCCCGTCCCCGGAATCATTGACTGTTACTCCGTCACCGTTCAGATCGATCCCCAATTGCCCGTTCAGATATATACTGTTGAATGATATCTGATTCCCTGTGCTCGTCAGATCACCGGTCACTCGGATACCGTCACGGCCATTGTATGCAATGATGTTTGTGAAGGTAGTATTACCTCCAATACTGCAATTAACGCAATAGTGCATTAAAATACCATCAAAAGTATTAGCTAACAAATCGTTTGAATAGTTTACCCCAATTCTGTTACTCCTAATTAAACTACCTGCCACCGCATTCGTTCCCGACCCCTGAAGGTAAATCCCATGCCGCTTGTTTCCGCTGATAATATTATTGGAGATCAGTGTATTGTCACATAAATCAACATGAATTCCGTCGAAGATATTTCCATAGTCAAGGCTACCGGTTGGATCTGTACCAATGTAGTTATAGGTGATTGAAGTAGAGTTAGCCTCGTTGGCTCCTGTATTCTCAATCCAGATCCCATGCGTCAGGTTGTTGGAGATGACGTTCCTGTTGGCATCGCTGCCCCCGATCACGGCATTGTCGGTACCGGTGATGCGGATACCGGCATAGTTGGCGCCGTTGGTCCCGTCGGGGTATAATCCGATGAAATTGCCGTAAATATTCACCACGGAACTGTTTACCAAATTGATCCCCGCACTGCTGGCCCCTCTGGCATTGACAATCGACAAACCTTCAATGGTACTCGTCCCGCTGGCATGGGTGAAGCGGAAACCGGATGTGGGAATGCTGTTGAAGTCCACCACATCCAGGATTTTGGCCGGGTAGGAGGCCGTCGCCCGGTATGCGCCGGGCTCGCTGTAACCATTGATCTGCACGGCCTCAGTGATGTTTGGCAGGGCTGTGTTCAACGTAATCACATGAGGTCCCGGTCCCGGAATGTTGAACTGGATGATGTCCGCTCCGGGATTGGTGTTCGCATTGATGATGGCCTGCCTCAGGCTGCCCGCACCGTTGTCAAAGGTGTTGGTTACTGTGTACGTGGCAGCCTGCGCGACAGATGCCGTGACGAAAATCCCGAGAATGATGCCGTAAATCTTTTTCATGGGGCTATGAATGCTTAATGGTCTGACTGATGTTATGATATGGTGTGCCTTCATGGTCGTTGGTGTGATTAGTGAACATTACCCGGCCTGTCAGGCGGATCAAAACAGGAAACCACATGGATCACCACTTTGGCGTTGTCGGTGGCCGCCGTGGGATCACATACCTGGTAATCAAAGGAATCTGTCCCCGTCCAACCGGGTGGCGGGGTATAGGTATAGGTGCCGTCATTGTTGATGGTATAAGTGCCTCCGTTGGCTGTGGTCCCGCTCTGCGGATATACCTGTGGAGTACAGTTGGTCACAATCACGTCTCCGTCATCATCATAATCGTTGCCCATGACCGTGCCCTGTACGGGGGTGTCCACCAGGGTGGTGGTGGTGTCGTTGATGGCAACCGGCGGACTGTACACATACAGCCTGGCGCTGTCGTTGACGGATGGAATGGGGTTACCGTGTTCATCCACGGCAAAATCCACCGAAGCATTGTTGATCACATACTCTCCCTGGTTGCCGTGCAAGGCATTGAAGGTCACACTCACATTCACGGAAGCCAGGGGAGCGATCGGACCGATATTGTTCCAGTTAACCTGGCCTGCACCCGCAGCATCGGCTGGCGGTGTTGAGGAAACATAACTGAAGTTGTAATCGCTGTAGGTGTCCACCAGAGGAACAGTGGAGGCGGTGGTGTTGCCGGTATTGGTCACGGTGATCTGGAAGGTGATGTTAGTGCCTACGAATACATAGGTGTTGATGGGCGAAGTCCGGGTCTTGGTAATGGTGATGGAGGGATTATCAATCGTCACCGGACTCGTTGCCACGGCATTGGGCACTCCCGTTGCCGTTGCTGTTGCAGTGTTGAGCGTGGCGCCGCAACCGCTTGCGGCGAGGAAGGTTACGGTAATCACCCGCGACTGTCCCGCATTGAGTGTTCCACCCAGCGCTGCGGTATTCCATGTCAGTGTACCCGGAACTACCCCCGAAGGAGTCGGGGATGCACTTACATAGGTCAGACAGGTGCTGTTGTAAGTGTCAGTCAATGCAATATTCGTATGGTTGGTGGTACCGGGATTGGTGACAATGATCTGCCAGCGTACAGTATCTCCCACTACACAGTACAGATCGCTGGGCAGCAGCCTGTTCTTGGAAGCGCTCAGAGCTGGTACCCCGGCTGCAATAAAGGCATTGTCGGTACAAACATCCGAGGGCGTGTCCGGATCGGTATAGTTGAAACTCAGGGTAACTCCGGCGGCAGCAGTAATGGTATTGTCTCCCTGGGTAGGTGTGCCGCTTACGGTATAGGGGATGTTGCCTGTGAATATACCGGTATTGGGTCCGGTCTCGGTGAGGGTGCGCGTCTCCTGGTCGCCGTTGCTGCTCGTAATGATGATGCTTACAGTCTCGTTAGCCAAAGGATCGAGATTCTGGTCGAAGTCCTGTACCCTGAAATACAAGGTGCCGTTCGCATTGGGGTAACTGGTAACCGGATTGGTGTACGTATTGTTGGTGAAATCCACGCTGCACGGGGTTCCTGTATCCAGGAACTGAAGGTTGAAAATGGTCTGTGTGGTGTCTTTCACCTCGTTTTCATATCCCTCGCTGGCAATGGCCCTCAGCGTATAATTTCCCTGGGTGGTGCCGGTAGGCCAGATGTACTGGAAGGTCTTGGTACAGCCTGTCGAGTCCACCGGCGTCATCGCCACATCGGTGTTGCCCAGGGACGGATCGGTGATACGAAGGGCCACATCGTGAATGTCATAGTACCCGAAGGGATCGGTGACGGTAGCCCGCACGTAGACGGTCTCCCCGTTATAGGCATTGGTGATGATGCTGCCGGAAGGATAGGCCGCATTGTAAAGGGCAAACTGGGTGAAGTCGATCACGTTGGAGGCCGGAAGCCGCAACATCGAAGGCACGGTGGTGGCATCGTAGGAAATCTGGAAAGAAGCACCGGCCAGGGAAGTGGTGATATCCATGCTGATGATATCCCCGTTGGCAAGACTCACGGCCGACGCAAGTGCTCCGCTGAAAACCAGGGTGTCGTTCGCTGTGCCACTTTGGTCATAGAAGGCGGCTGAATTGATGGTGATAAAGCCTGTGCCGTTCTTTTTAATGGTAGCTGAAATAGTCTTTGATCCTGTTCCACCCATGCCGCTGTGGCTTACCAGCCAAAGCTTCACCTTCACAAGTCCCCCGGCCGGTAAACTGAGATTACCGCACATCACGGGGTTCTGGGTGAAGGTGACTGTGGTATTGGCCGGTGCAGGGTTGATCGGGATGGCGATCATCGATGTCCCATCATCGGATATCGTCCAGCTCAGGCTCACACTACCTGCAGCACCAGGCTTTGTACAAGCACCTCCTGTGATCCCGTCAGTACCGCCCTGATTTTGTGTGATATCCCAAAGTTCTGACTGACCTCCACTGGTACTAGCAGTAATACTTCGTGCATCATCCAGTGAAATCACGGCAAAGATAAGGTCGCCGGAACTGGAATTGTTAACAGTTATTGTTGCTGGTGAAGAGCCGTCAGTTGAGGTAGTGAAAGCATCGTAGGGAGTTGTCTGGTTAACTCCGGTAAATGTCGTTACACCAATGGCAATCGCATCATTTGCATCACCACCCGAAAAATTAACAGTTACCACTCCTGATCCACTGTTTGGTGCGACTAAATACCAGATTTGCGACATGGCCTCGCCACTTTCGGGCGCAGCTCCAACGAGACTTAAAGATTGCGTGCCGTACGTGACAGATGATACTGAAATATTGGATGGGGCATCTCTTTCCATTGATATCCCAACCAACATCAGTCTGTTTAAACCTGTTCCTGTCGTATGATTTATGGTAGTGTTTGATACACCTCCTGATAAAATACGGGTGTTGGTTGCATCAACCGCAATACCAGTGCTGGTGGTGGACAATGTAGAGGTATTGATGGCGGTCCCCTCCCAGGGCTTCACCCTGTCCAGCCCTGTCGTCACCACATCATTGCTCAGGTAAAGCGGTTTCCTGAAAGAAGGACCGGATATCGGCACATTGTTGATGTTGCAGACATCCCCGTTGGCGGCATCGGTATAGCTGACAGCAATGGTCTGACCGGCCTGGACAAATAGTGTACCGTTGTTGCTTCCTGCACCACTGTTTTTAGAAGTAGGCAGAAAACGCTGGGCATGACCGAAAATACCTGTATTTATGCCGCTCTCCAGCAGGTAAAGTGTCTCACTGTCTCCACTTGAGGCCGTGATGGTGACCTTCACTGAATCAACGGCTGAAGAATTCAGGTTCTGATCCCCGTCGGTCAGCAAAACATATACGGTACTGTTCTCATTGTAAAAGGTGACTGTGCTTCCCGCGGAATTGGTGAAATTGATGGTACAGGTGGTAGGATTGTAATAGGCAGGTACCTTGGTGTCTGACTTATATATGCTGCCGAAATTATCCTCGGCCGTCGTCCGGTTTGGAATGAAAGACGCCGTGATCGGTCCTGTTGCCACACATTTGAAGGTGATGGAATCCAGTGCCCCTGCCGGCAACAACGAAATGTAATACCCGTTCTGATCAATGGGATAGGGCGTATTCGGCGGAAGATCATCCGGAAGCGGGATCAGATTGTATCTGGTCGTGTTTGGCACATAGGTGAGCATGGGCGATAACAGCGTGTCATAAACATAAATGTCTGTATAAGGCTGAAGCGTATAATTGCTGATCCGCAGAATGAACAAAATGGTATCCCCGGGATCGGCCAGCCCGGTGTGAGTCGGATCATAGATCAGCCGGTAGACCTTGTTGATGATGAAGTCGGGATCGGGAGGGATGGTGGTGCCCACATCCAGGAAGGGATTACCCGGGGAAGCGGTGGCAGCATCCTCACCCCAGGCAGCCACGATATTCTTGCCGTCCAGGGTATATACATGCATTCCGGTCTGATCCTTGTCGCTGTTGTCATAAATGACTGTGTACCCGTATGGCAGGATCACACGGGTGAAATCATACTGGTCACCGTTGATGTCGGTCAGAGGTCCGGTGGTGGGATCCCCGTCCAGGTCCACATAAAGGGTCGTACTCAGGAGATCTTCCGTGGAACATACCCAAACAGGATTTCCGTTGCTGGGGATGGGATTCCCGTCTGCACCCGGCCCCCAGCCAACATAGATGGAATTGGTCAGAAAGGTTTCCGGCACCAGGGTGTAGCCCCAGTCCCAGGTCAGGTTGTTGGCGGCATCCATGTCAGTGGCGCCAATAGCATAAAAAGGACTGGCAGCATGCAGGTGCAGACTGCTGTTCAGCGGTATCGCATACCGGTAAGTGGCCTTGGCGCCCACACTGAAACTACCCGAACCGCTTGCTGTCTGGTAAGATACTGTCAATGAGGAAGTACCGGGATTGAATACGAATACCTCCGACCTGGCATCCGTACGCTGTGTCCCCACTGGTGTGTAATATGCATTGTCCCACATGGCTATCGGAAGCAGGTTATACCAGCGTGAGGCGTAAGTTCCGCCTATCCTTCCGGTTATGAGACTGACCTGTACGGGTTTGGTGGAGGTGACTGTTCCGGATGACAGAATGCCACCGTTCACCTGGTAGCTTTCTCCCTGATTGATTACGGCCGTAACATCTGTGGTTCCGTTCCCGTCCTTGTCAATCTGAACCTGTGTTGCATTCTGGGAGGCCTGCACGCAAAGCGATACCAGGGTAAAGGAGTTGTCGGAAGGGGTGTTTTGACCGATCGGAAAATAAAAGAAGGTGCCAAATGTTTTGGTGTTGTAATACTCTATGGCATCAGCCAGCACAGTGCCGGGTGTGGTCGCCCAGCTCGACCTTGTTGTGGCAAGCGACTGGGTTGAAGCAAATTTATCCCTGCCGTCATATAATACCACGGATGGATTTCGCGGTAAGGTAACATTGTTCTTGAAAACCAGCGGCCGGCCGGCAACAAGCGGCGGGTCGGCCGGATATCCCGGAGGCGCCCCGTTGGCGGCATTCCCGTCGCCAAAGATTTTGGTTGTGCTCTGAACAGGACTCCCGATATTCGCTTCGTAACCATCCTCCCATTCATCATAGTAAATCAATGTGTTGCTGGAGGTCGGCACAATCGATATCACCGTGGTGTATGTGGTGCCCGTACCGGAATATAATACCGTAAAAGCATTATGGATCTGCTGCTCGGGCAGGGGTACATAATACTGATATGCCTGAGCCATGGCTCCGCCTGTAAATAAAAGCACAGTAAACAATAATGTTAGTCTCAGTGCGTGTAATTTATTCATGGGTTTGATTTTTTTTCCTGATTTTGATTCGGGTGGTGAAAAAATAACAGCTTCCGGACCGGGTGCCCGGTGCTTGGGAGTAACACACATGCCTTGCGTATAGGTTTCCGTTGTTGGCTGAACCCCATCTTTCCAGAAAAGGGATAATGTCTTAAAATTAGAAAAAATTCCCGATGGAATAATAACAGAGCCGAAAAATGAATTGTTCATGCTGCCGGGCATTAGTTTTTAATTTTTTTTCACAAGTTTGTTTATCGGTGCAACTCCTTTAATAACTTGGTATTCAGATGTTTTCTGGTTATCATCAACATCTCCTCTTCATCCAGCGGTAATTGCAGCAATTGTGTACAACCAACCATGGTAGCCAGCCTCAGCGATTGAAGGTTATTGTAATGCACCAACAGAATGATGGGAAGATCCTGGTACAACTGTCTGATAGTCAGTGCGGTTTCATAGCCGTTCAAATCCTGCAGATCGGCGAAAAGGAAAACGACGAAAAAATCGCCTTCTTCCCTGATCAGGCGGATGGCTTCATGGCCGGAATCGGTGGTCACCACACTGAAGTCAGGATACGCTCCCGAAAGATCGTAAATGTTGTGGGCTGTCTTGGGATTGCGTGCAATCAGTACTTTTGGTTTCATGTCCTTTTTCCAAAAATGATAGGAATTCTTTTTATGGGAATACAAATCTACGGCAATTGCATTGCTGTGATGGTGGCGTGATACCGCTAAATTCTTTGTACTTTTTTTTTCAATAGCATAAGTGATTGATAATGATTGATATAATTTAAAATATTCGTCATGTAACCATGCTTTGTGAAAATCTTTTTCTATGTTATCATATTGATAATGAGAATCATCCTTCTGATTGAAAGGAATTTGAAAGGAGGCCTCAATCTTTAAAAGTGAATAGTGAATAGTAAATAGTGAGTGGTTTTGTTTTGAATGGCAGGCAGTTAATCGAGGCATTTGACAACATCTTCATTTCCCGTCACCCTGAGCGGAGTCGAAGGGTGCTCGGCATCCCTGTCAGTCATGCTGATCAGAGCCATGGACAAAGGGCAGCATTGCACGCAGATCATCCTTCGACTCCGCTCAGGATGACGACGGATGATGTTATTACAGGATATGTATATTCAACCTGCCTGAAGTAAGGAAATCGCGCCTTCGGTCTTGGGGGTGAAAGTGTAAGTAAGCAGTAAGTTGTAAATAGTGAGTGGTATAGTTGTGTATGCGCCTCCGTGGCGAAAATAAAAGCCTTACCGTTTTTGTAATTTTTAGTTGAAAAACTTCAAAGGTTTTCAATCCGGAATCAATCCCATTGGTCTGAAAACACCTTCCCGGATTTCCCGGCAAATCGTTGATAGGATGGTAACTATAACGAGATCAGGTAACGGGTAAGGTTTTCACCCTGGTCAAGTCCCAGTTTCTGCCTGATTCTGTATCGTGTCATATCCACACTGGATGCAGAAAGGTTCAGCAGCCTGGCAATATCCTTGGAAGTAAGGTTGATACGCAGAAGCGCGCAAACTGTTAATTCGGAACGGCTGAAACCCGGATTAATGGCAAGCAGCTTATCCTCAAATCCTTTGTGCAATTGCCGGAACAAAACTTCAAAATCGGCCATGGGTTCCTGGTCGGTTTCAAGTGAAATTTCCTGTAACGCCTTCGCAAATTCCTGCTGGTCTTTCTTTGTTGATAACCTGTAACGGAAGGGGGTCAGCTTATCCTGTATGTTCTGGTTAACATGTTTCATGTCAAGGCGCAGCAGGGTCTGATACACCAGTTCTTTTTCCTTGATCTGGATTTCCAGGGCCATTTTTTCCAAAGCTTCTTCATGGATCTGCTGCTCTGTCCTGATTTCCTCAAGTTCAGCCTCCTGTCTTTGCCTTTCATGTTGTCGTTCTTTTTCAGCATGCCTGCGCTTCATGACCTGCATCCGGATGATCAGCAGGGCTACCAGAAAAAGTGATGCAGCAAATCCCAGGATCATCCACTGCCGTAAAAGGGCTGCCTGGTAGTCCTTTTTAAGGATTTGCATCGCAGTTTCTTTCTGTGCTGCTTCAAAACTGACCGAGAGTTCCTCTACGATCTTTTCCTTCTGACGGGTGAACATGGTGTCCCTGATGCTGACGTACCGCTGAAAGGCGTCAAAGGCCGAGTCCTTCTGCTCAAGCCTGTTGTATGTCCTTGAAAGGGTCAGGTGAATTTTGCTGTCAAGATCAGGTTCCGGTTCTTTTCCAAGCAACTGTTTCGCCTGATGCAGATAGATCAGAGATTGTTTCCATTGTTGCTCCGCAAAACTGATCTCTGCAAGATCATGGTAAACGCTGGCCTCTGCCCATTGATTGCGGATTTCCCTGATAAAGGGCAGGGCATTACGGAGATACTCCCTTGCTTCACTGTATTTTGCCTGTTTCTGTAATAATCTGCCGGTATTGGTCAGCGTGATGGCTCTTCCGTATGTATTCCCGGTTTTATTGTAGTATAGCCACGCCTGATCTAAAAACACCCTGGCCTCACTGAATTTTCCAGTGGCGGTGTGATAAAGCCCCAGGTTCACCAGGGTGGAAGCCACCATCTCCTGATCTCCTTCCGCCTGGAATATATTTCTGGCTTTGCGGGTAACATCAATGGCCAGGTCGTACTTTCCCTTGTTTTCGTAAACCAGCCCGATATTCAGGTAAACCCTGGCCAGGCTCTTTTTCTCCCCCCTGCGCTCATAGTAGTCAATCACTTTCATGTAGTTTTCAAGGGCTTTTTCCATCGAACCCTGCTGAGACCAGACAATGCCAAGGTTATTCAACGCCATGGCCTTTCCCCTTTCATCCTTCAGTGAATCGAAAATACGGACACTCTCCTGCAATAGTCTGATGGATTCTTTGTTGTGATTCATCAGGGTATGGGGTACGGAGAGGTCCGCAATTGCCTCGGCATACATGCCCGGCTTGTTCAGCGCATCTGCAATGTCACGCTGTTTTTCCGCGTAATACACTGACTTCTCGGGATCCCTTCGTTGGTAATGTTTGGAAAGCGCTTTGAAAGCCTTGAACTGTTCCTCAGGTTTGCCTGAAGCTGCGACTTTTTCAAGACTGTCGGTGTTGGCCTGGCCTGCAATGCATAACCCCGACAGAAGAAAAAACAGCATGAAAACAGCAGGAAAACGGTACAGTCTGCCTTCCGGCTGCAATGGTTCTGTCATTAAACAGCTTGTGGATTTGTACGTCAGTGTTTTAAACATATACCGGTGCCCGTACCAGGTTATCTGCCGGTAAATATGGTGAAAAACCTTAAATTGTAAAAAAAAATAACAAAAAAAAATAAAATACTCAGGGCGCCAGGATGAACCCCGGTCTTGCCGGCGGATGAAAACAGGGTACTACCAGGATCACCACTTTGGCATGATCAGTGGCACCTGAAGGGTCACATATCTGGTAGTCAAAGGAATCTGTTCCTGTCCACCCTGTCGGCGGGGTATAAATATAGGTGCCGTCGTTGTTGATGCTATATGTCCCGCCATTGGCCGTGGTTCCGCTCTGGGGATAAAGCTGGGGTGTACAGTTGGTAACGATCACATCGCCGTCATCGTCATAGTCATTGCTCATGACCGTACCCTGTACAGGAGTGTCCACAAGGGTGGTTGTCGTATCGTTGATGGCAACCGGCGGACTGTACACAAACAGCCTGGCACTGTCGTTGACGGAGGGAATGGGGTTTCCGTGTTCATCCACGGCAAAATCCACCGATGCATTGTTGATCACATATTCGCCCTGGTTGCCGTGCAGGGCATGGAAGGTCACACTCACGCTTACCGATGCCAGCGGGGCGACCGGACCAATATTGTTCCAGCTGAGTTGTCCTGCACCTGCAGCATCGGCTGGCGGTGTTGAGGAAACAAAACTGAAGTTGTAATCGCTGTAGGTGTCCACCAGCGGAACGGTGGTGGCTGTGGTATTGCCTGTATTGGTGATGTTAATCAGGAAGGTGATGTTGGTGCCAACGTATATATATGTGTTAATGGGTGAAGTCCGGGTCTTGGTCATGGAGATGGAAGGATCATCGATGGTCACCGGACTGGTTGCCACGGCATTGGGTACTCCGGTAGCCGAGGCTGTTGCCGTATTCAGGGTGGCGCCACAGCCGGTCGCTGCAAGGAAAGTGACGGTGATGACCCGCGACTGCCCGGCATTGAGGGTGCCACCCAAAGCGGCGGTATTCCATGTAAGGGTGCCAGCAAGCACGGTCGATGGGGCAGGGGAGGCGGAGATATAGCTCAGACATGTGCTGTTGTACGTGTCGCTGAGTACAATGTCGGTGTGGTTGGTGGTCCCCGGATTGGTGATAGTGATCTGCCAGCGCACCGTATCCCCGGTCACAGCATACAAACCCACAGGCAAAATCCTGTTCTTGGAAGCGCTGAGTGCCGGAACACCCGCAGCAATATAGGCGTCGTCGGTACATACATCAGAGGGAGTGTAAGGATCGGTGTAGTTAAAATGCAGACTGACTCCGGCCGCTGCTGTGATGATATTGTCACCTTGTGTGGGTATACCGCTTACTGTGTATGGGATACTCCCCGTGAAAATACCTGTATTGGGACCGGTTTCGCTCAGGCTCCTGGTTTCCTGGTCGCCGTTGCTGCTCGTAAGCACGATGGTCACAAATTCCGGGATCAGGGGATAAAGATTCTGGTCAAAATCCTGCACCTTGTAATACAGCGTTCCGTTGGCATTGGAGTACTCACTTACGGCATTGTTGAATGTGGCATCCGTGAAATCTGCGCTGCATGGGGTTCCGGTATCCAGGAACTGAAGGTTGAATGTGGTCTGTGTCGTGTCTTTCACCTCGTTTTCATATCCCTCGCTTGCAATGGCCCTCAGGGTATAATTGCCCTGGGTGGTGCCGGTGTACCAGATGTACTGGAAGGTCTTGGTACAGCCTGTGGAATCGACCGCTGTCATCGCCACATCGGTAATGCCCAGGGCCGGATCGGTGATGCGCAGGGCCACATCATGGATGTCGTAATAACCGAAGGGATCGGTAACGGTAGCCCGCACGTAAACGGTCTCACCGTTATAGGCATTGGTGATGATGCTGCCGGAAGGATAGGCCGCATTGTAAACGGCAAACTGGGTAAAGTCGATCACGTTGGAAGCCGGGAGCCGCAACATCGAAGGTACGGTGGCAGCATCATAGGCGATCTGAAAGCTTGCCCCGGCCAGCGCGGTGGTGATGTCCATGCTGATCACATCCCCGTTGGCAAGACTCACGGCCGAAGCCAGCGCACCCGTGAAGACCAGGGTGTCATTCGCCGTTCCTGTTTCATCTCTGAAAGTTGCAGTATTGATGGTGATAAATCCCGTACCGTTCTTTTTTACCGTGGCACTGATGCTTTTATCACCATTTCCGCCCATGCCGCTGTGATTCACCAGCCAAAGTTTCACTTTCACCTGGCCACCGGCCGGGAGGCTCAGATTACCGCACATGGCAGGACTTTGGGTAAAAGTCACAGTGGGATTGGAGGTGCCGGCAGGCCCGTAAAGCCTGAATGCCATGTCCTTGCTGTCAGGCGATCCGTCTGGCTTGATCTGGGTGCCATACGGATAAACATCACTGGAGGAACCCTGCCAGTAAACCTTGCCTCCGTTATTGGAAGCACCGACGCGGATATAATAGGTTGTACCATAATCCAGGATGATGTCAGGTGATATATCCCAACTGACCCAGCCTCCGGATGAAGGGATTGAACTGTTGAGTATCAAGGTAAAATCAAGGATGCCACCGCTCCAGGATGTGCTCAGGAATACAACCAGCCAGGCATTCCCTCCTGCATCCTTGTCCAGGTAAAGCTCCATGGAACTGACTGTGTAACTTCCGGTTCCCGGCAAATTGAAGCTTTGTCCCCAGTTCTGGTTGGTTTTGATCTCATAAGGATCAGTAATGATGGTGCTTTGGGTGATAATGGCGGGTGTACCACCGCCTTCACCCAGTTCAGCGCTAAGTGCAGGTACTGCATCCCATGGCAGCACTCTGTCGAGACCGGTGCTAACTGGTGAATCACTCAGATATAAGGGTTTGGCAAATACCGGTCCGTTGACCGGAAATGAAACGATCTGACATTCATCTCCATTCCCGGCATCTGAATAATACACAGATATGCTTTGCCCTGCCTGAACCTGTAAAAGACCATTGTTGGTGCCTCCGCCGGCAGCCTTGGAAGTGGGCATGCTGTGCTCTGCGTGTCCGAAAACTCCCGTATTGTATCCGCTTTCAAGAAGATACAGGATTTCACTGTCTCCGGAGGAAGCGGTGATGACTACATTCACCGAATCAATGGCCAGGGGATTCACATTCTGATCCCCGTCGGTCAGCAGCACATAGACTGTTTCGTTTTCTGCATAGGCAGTTACCGGATTCCCGGCCGCATTGGTGAAACTGATGCTGCAGTCGGTGGGATTAAAAAAAGCGGGGATACGGGTATTTGATTTGTAAACGCTTCCGAAATTGTCTTCCGCAACTGTCCGGTTGTCGATGAAAGATTTGCTCAGGGGGCCGGTGACAATGCATTTGAAGGTGATGGAATCCCTGGCACTGGAAGGCAAAAACGAAATATAATATCCGTCCTGGTCAATCGGCAGGGGTGAATCCGGTGGAAGGTCGTCAGCAAGCGGGATCAGATTATATCTTGTGGTGTTCGGGATGTAGGCGATATTCGGATCTGTCAGGGTATCATATACATAGATGTCAGTATAGGGTTGCAGGGTATAATTGCTGATACGCAGGATAAACAATACGGTGTCACCGGGGTCGGCATATCCTGTATGGTTGGGGTCATATATCAGCTTGTAGGTTTTACTGATGATGAAATCCGGATCGGGAGGGATGGTGGTGCCTACATCCAGATAGGGGTTGCCGGGCTGTGCCGTATTCGCGTCTTCACCCCAGGCAGCCACAATGTTTTTTCCGTCCAGGGTGTACACATGCATGCCTGTCTGATCATTGTCGCTGTCGTAGATCACTGTATAACCGTAGGGTACAATGGTTCTGGTGAAATCGTAATGATTGCCGTTGATGTCGGTTAACGGACCTGTCAGCGGATTGCCGTCAAGATCAACATATACCGTCATATTGGCAATCTCTTCGGTAGAACTTACCCAAACCGGGTTCCCGTTGCCCGGGATGGGGTTCCCGTATGCACCCGGTCCCCATCCCACATAAATGGAATTGGTAAGGAATAATTCCGGCAGCAGCATATATCCCCAATCCCAGGTTTGGTTGTTGGCAGGATCCATGTCGGTGGCGCCGACCGCGTAAAACGGGCTTCCGGCGTTAAAGTGCGCACTGCTGTTCAGAGGCATGAAAAAGCGGTAGTTCCCCTTGGCTGGTACACTGAAACTACCCGCACCGGTGGCGGTCCGGTATGAAACTGTCAGGGGTGTGGTTTCCGGGTTGAAAATGAATACTTCAGAACGGGCGTCTGTGCGCTGGGTTCCGACAGGGGTAAAATAGGATTTGTCCCATATGGCATGCGGCAAGAGGCTGTACCAGCGTGAGGCATAACGTCCGCCCGGCTTGCCTGTGATCAGGCTCACCTGAACCGGCTTGGTGGTGCTTACCGTCCCCCCTGTCATCATGCCGCTGACAACCTGGAAACTCTCCCCCTGGTTGATCACCGCTGTCAGATCGTTCGTACCGTCCCCGTCCTTGTCAATAAAGACCTGCGTTGCATTCTGGGAGGCCTGCACACAGAGGGATACCAGGCCGAAGGAATTGTCGCTGGGCGTATTCTGTCCGACCGGACAATAAAAGAAGGTCCCAAAGGATTTGGTGTTGTAAAATTCCACGGCATCCGACAGGACGGTCCCCGGATTGAGTGCCCAGCTGCAGCGTGTGACTGACAACGACTGCGTGGAGGCAAACCTGTCGCGCCCGTCATAGAGAAATACTGCCGGATTTCTCGGAAGTGTCACATCGTTTTGAAGTACGATGGGTTTGCCGGCAACAAGAGGCGGGTCTGCCGGAGATCCGGGAGGGTAACCGTTCGCAGGATTTCCGTCACCGAATATCCTGGTGCTTGCCTGTACCGGACTGCCGCAAACTGCTTCGTAACCGTCCTCCCATTCGTCGTAATAGATCAGGATGTTGCTGCTGGTGGGAACAATGGAGATTACGGTATGGTATGTGGTTCCCGTGCTGCCATATAACTGCAGGAATGCGTTGTGTATCTGCTGTTCCGGCAAAGGGACAAAGTACTGATAGGTTGGCTGGGCGGGAGCTTCTCCTGTCAACAGCGCCGAAAACACCAGTAGACAAAAAATTGTCGGACGGGTGCAGTGTTTGTTATGGGGGGCAGGTTCCACAACAAGAATTTAATTATATAGATACAATAATAAAATCTATTATTAGTATCCATAATTTCGGAGCCAATATAGAAGGATTTTGGAAAAAATCCAAAAAAAAGAAAAAATCCAGATCCTGGAAAATTGGAATTGTCCGGCAGCAACTTATAGTGAAAGGTGCAGAGGTTTGGAAGTATGGCTGTGTATCTCGAATCAACACAGGAATGCGAAAAAAGTGTTTCCGGATTCATCGGTATTCCGGTCACCCTGAGCGTAGTCGAAGGGTTAATCATCATATTCCTTTCCGGTCACCCTGAGCGGAGTCGAAAGGTTAATCATCGTATTCCTTTCCCGTCACCCTGAGCGGAGTCGAAGGGTTAATCATCCTATTCCTTTCCGGTCACCCTGAGCGTAGTCGAAGGGTGCTCCGCATCCCTGTCAGTCATGCTGATCAGCGCCCATGGACAAAGGACAGCGTCACGCTCAGATCATCCTTCGACTCCGCTCAGGATGACGAGGGATAATATAATTACAAGGTCTTCACATTCAACGCCTTATCCCCTCAACCTGCATCCTGTTCCTCACCCTGCTTTTCTTTGGAATAATCCACTTCTTTCACCTTACTGCCCTGCTCGTCATAAAAATGCCAGACTCCTGTTTTTATTCCGTTCCGGTATTCACCTTCATATCGTTTATTGCCGTTCTCATAATAGGTGATCCGCCTGCCGTCACTCTTTCCAAGCCTGAAGGAACCCTCGCTCCAAATCTTCCCGTTCTCGAAATAATACACCCACTTTCCATCCCTTTCATCATCTCTAAAGGAACCCTCCATGCGTTTCTGCCTGTTCGGGTAATAGTGACGCTCCTTCACCAGCAGCTGCGTGCCGTTTTTCTCTTCGTACACCCTCACAAGCTTCGGACTGCCGTCGGGATAACTTTCCTCGGTAACCTCCTTTGTCCTTGAATCACAGGAAGTAAAGCAGATCAAAGCAATCAATATTGCAATAAAATGAAACCGGAATAAAGCAACTCGTCTCATATTTAATACAGATTCACTTACCTCCCCACAACGTCATCCTGTTACTCCGTAACCTCATTACCCCTTAACTTCATAAGCCGGTGTCCTCCCCCCGTCACTTCCCAAACACCAGCCGCTGCCCCTTATGTTCCTCCCTGAACACCCCGTAATCATACACCAGTCTGCCATTCACAAAAGTCTGTGCCACTTCTGAACGAAGGGTGCTTCCTTCCAGGGGCGACCAGCCGCATTTGTACAGGATATTGCTCTTATTCACTTTCCAGGCAGCGCGGGGATCAACCACCACCAGGTCGGCCCAGTATCCTTCCCGAATGTATCCTCTCTTTTTGATTTTGAACAGGATAGCCGGATTGTGGCACATTTTTTCCACGATCTTTTCCATGGTGATGATGCCCTGGTGGTAAAACTCCATCATCAGGGGCAGGGAATGCTGTACCATGGGCGCACCGGAAGGAGCGTTGAAATAAGACTGGGCTTTCTCATCAAGCGTGTGAGGGGCATGATCTGTAGCGATTACATCCAGACGGTCGTCCAGGAGGGCTTTGAACAGGGCACTCCTGTCGATTTCGCTCTTGATGGAAGGATTCCACTTGATCAGATTCCCCTTGTTGGGATAATCTGCTTCGTTGAACCACAGGTGATGTACACAAACCTCCCCCGTGATTCGCTTGCTTTGCAATGGTTTGCTGTTATCCAGCAAAGTAAGCTCCCTGGCTGTGGATACATGGAGCAGGTGAAAACGGCTGTTGTATCTGGCAGCCAGTTCCACGGCTTTCGATGAAGAGCGGTAACAGGCTTCTTCACTCCTGATCTTGGGATGGAAATGAACCGCGATGTTTTCACCGTACCGGCTCCGGTAAAGTTCCGCATTCTGCCTGATGATGCCGTCATCTTCGCAATGGGCGGCGATCAGTACCGGTGATTCGGCGAAGATGGCTTCAAGGCTTTCCTGCCTGTCAACCAGCAGCTTCCCCGTTGAACTTCCCATAAAGACCTTCACTCCGCAAACCTTGGTGGGATCAAGCAACTTGATCTCGTCCAGGTTGTCGTTGGTGGCGCCCAGGTAAAAGGAATAATTGGCAAGACTCTTTTTTGAGGCCATGGCGAATTTTTCTTCCAGAAGGGCCTGGGTCGTGGTCAGCGGCTGGGTATTGGGCATTTCCATGAAGCTGGTAATTCCGCCGGCCACTGCAGCCTTGCTTTCGGTGTAAAGGTCACCCTTGGTGGTCAGACCCGGATCCCTGAAATGAACCTGGTCGTCAATCACTCCGGGCAAAAGGAAATTCCCGCCCAGATCAAGAATCTTGTAGGTCTTTTCCTTGATTTCAGGCTGCTTGCCGTTTTTATTCCTGATGACTTTCTCTATTTTTCCATCCTTAACCAGGACCTGCCCCTCAAAGACCTGTCCCTCATTGACGATCATGCAGTTTTTTAACAGGTAATTCATAACACTGCCACCCTCCTTAAGAAACGCGTGTATATTTTTTAAACCAGCTTTGACATTTGAGTGTGATCACACCGAAGATGGCCTCTTTGAAAATGCCTTTCGACATCTTGGATTCACCTTCGGTACGGTCGGTGAATATGATTGGGACTTCCCTGATGGTGAACCCCAGTTTCCATACGGTGAATTTCATTTCGATCTGGAAAGCATATCCGATAAACCGGATCTGACTGAAATCAATGGCACGAAGGACATCTGCCCTGTAACACTTGAACCCGGCGGTGGTGTCCATCACAGGCATACCGGTCACCAGCCGTACGTATTTCGAGGCAAAGTACGACATCAGGACCCTGCCCATCGGCCAGTTTACCACATTCACACCCCTGATGTAACGCGATCCGATAGCCAGGTCGGCACCTCCGGTTTCACAGGCTTCCTTAAGCCTGATCAGGTCTTCGGGATTGTGCGAAAAGTCGCAGTCCATCTCGAAAATATAGCTGTAGCCGTTCTCCAGCGCCCACCTGAACCCGTGAATATAGGCCGTGCCAAGCCCCAGCTTGCCCTTCCGCTCTTCCATGAACAGCCTTCCGGAATATTCCGTCATCAGGGACCTCACAATGGCTGCGGTACCATCCGGAGAATTATCCTCAACGATCAGTAAATCAAAGGAACCAGGCAGGCTGAAGACCTTGCGGATCATCTTCTCCACATTCTCCTTCTCGTTGTAAGTCGGAATAATGACAACGCTATCGTTCACAGGCAGCGAATTTGAGGGCACAAAGGTAGCCATTTCCGGATGAATGCCAAAATCTTGGAAATGGCTGTCGTGCTTCCTAACAAATTCTTCGTAATTTTGTTACACTGCTGTCGGTCTTACGGTATGAAAATCCAATGTCAGTATGTCCACATGAAAGTGTAAGTAATTATTAATAAGCTAAATATCCTTTTATGAAGAAGTTTTACCTTTTGCTGATCACCCTTTACCTGATTCCGGGGATCAGCCTCCTGCAAGCGCAGACTGTTGTGTTTTCCAGTGATTTTGAATCATGGAACGGATCTTCCCCCAATGGATGGATGGGAGCCAAAACAAATATTGGAGCTTCCAATGTGGTGCAATACACCACGAGTGTGCACGGAGGAACAAGCGCTGTCCAGCTCATCAATGCCAATACCACGCATGCCCGCTTTACCACCCAGCCCATGGCCCTCGACAGCGGAACTACCTACACCATCAACTTCTGGGTCAGGGGACAGGGCAATATCCGGACCGGCCTCTTCGATGAACGTCCGGGTACTGGCTATTCCACTTATAATCCCTATATCCAGGTTAATTCAACCACCTGGGTCTCACAGAGCCAGGATATTACCTGTGTGAAAAATACCAGCATCGGGGAGTTTATCCTTTCGGTACAATCGACTGTGGCGGCCGGCGACCACCTTCAGGTGGATGATGTGGTGATTACCGAGCCCGGCGCTCCGGTTCCCACCGTCACCATCAACTCCCCGGTCAATGGTGCCACGGTTTACAGCACTTCGGTCAGTGTGGTGTTTACTGTCAGCAACTTTACGGTGGGGAACCCCGGCCCCGGTGTGGACGGTCACCTGCATTACTACCTCGACGGCGGACCGGCCATCATGGTGTATAACACCACTCCCATCAATGTTTCAAGCCTCACCACGGGTAATCACCAGGTTGTGCTGCAACTGGTGGACAACAGCCACAATCCGCTGGTGCCCAACCGGGCCGACACGGTCAATTTCATTGTCAGCCAGAATCCTCCCCACCTGAAGACGATCTACCAGATCCAATACACCCAGGATCCATCCGGAAACTCACCCCTTGCCGATTCTGTTGTGAGCGTTTACGGAACCGTCACCGGCAAGCACGGCTCCGGATATTTCATCCAGGATGCCTACGGTCCCTGGCATGGTGTGTATGTTTATGATAATCAGAACCAGCCGGCATTGGGAGATTCGGTCTTCCTGATGGGAACTGTAACGGAATATTACAACCTGACCGAGATCAAGCTGGTGACTGCATTCAATATCCTTGCCAATGGCCTGCCCGGCCCCGCGCCTGTACCCGTCACCTGTTCCCAGGTGAACATGGAAGATTACGAAGGTGTTTTGGTGAAGGTGCTCAGCGCTACCTGTGTGAATACGAATGCGGGTTTCGGCATGTGGACCATCGAGGATGCCACCGACACCGCCAAGGTGCACAACCTGATGTACTCCTACAGCCCGGTACTCAATACCATTTATGATGTGACCGGACCGGTATATTACTCTTTCAACGAGTTCAGGGTGGAACCCAGGACGGCTGCGGATGTGGTCATAGTTACCGGAATAAACGAGCAGGAAGAAAGCACTGCCGTCCGCATTTACCCCAATCCGGTACATATGGAACTGCACCTGGAAGGCCTGACGGTGGAGGATGAACTGATCATCACCAACCTTGCCGGCCAGGCTGTACTGAAAACGAAACTATCCGGCCAGGCGACCTTTGCATTGGATATCCGTGATCTCCCGGCCGGAACCTATATGATGACCCTTACCGGCCCTGCCGGCCAAACGGTGCACCGTTTCATAAAACGGTAACACCGTATGGGCGAATGGCAATTCGCCCCGGCCACACCCCGGAACAACCCGTATGGGCGAATGGCAATTCGCCCCTACGGGACCACCGTTTTCATTAAAAAAATGTAAACCGGGAAATGATCGCTGTATCCGCCCCGGTAAACGCCACCGGCATACGTACGGTTCGGATAACCCTTGTATTGTCCTTCTTTCTGGGTTAAATACGGCCGGTTGAAAACCCTGGCCCTGTAAAACCTGAAACTGCTGTAATCATTGCCCAACAATGCATGGGACACGATGATCATGTCGAACAGGCTCCAGGAATCCCTGTAGGCCAGGCTGCCGATCCCTTCCTGCCTGTACATGCGGTACATGGGATTGAAAAGCTCCCCGCGCCGGGTGTCCTCCTGGCTTTTCCGGGCTTTGAGGTGATGCAGCAGGCTGCGGTCGTCGGGATTGTCGTTCAGATCGCCCATGATGATGATTTTGGCGTCCGGTTCCAGGCTGAGCAGGGAATCCGTGATGGCCCGGCAGAGATCGGCAGCCGCCTCGCGCAGGGGAGCGGACTTGCTTTCACCGCCGCTCCGCGATGGCCAGTGATTCACCACCACATGGATCTTCTCTCCGTCGAGCAACCCGCTTACCACAAGCTGGTCGCGCGTCCGCCAGTCAGGGTCGGAAGGCCGGTTCAGACGCCGTGACTGGCTGTTCAGCACCGTAAAATGCGCCTTCTGGTAGATCATGGCCACATCCACACCCCGGCGGTCTGGCCCGTCAACGTGTACGATGCCGTATCCCGCACGGTCAAGGGGTGGCGTGCTGACCAGATCCTCCAGTACCCTCCGGTTCTCGATCTCCGAAAGACCGAGAATAACCGGCCCGCCTTTGACCAGCTCATCACCGATCTGGCTGATCACCTCAGCAAGGTTTTGCAGTTTAACCTTATACCGTGCTCCCGTCCATTCATTCTTACCCCCGGGCAGAAACTCCTCATCGTTGATCTCCGGATCGTTGATGGTGTCGAAAAGATTCTCGATGTTGTAAAAGGCAATGCAGCCGATGCGGTACTGCTGCTCCTGGGCAAAAAGACCGGAAGGGAACAGTAAGGGCAACAGGATGAAGACGGTGATCAATCGGCTTAAGTTCATGGCAGATGGCGTTTATTCCCCAAAAGTAGGAATCAGACCGATGTCACCGGTCGTACTGACTGAAAAAATCTGTATGTATGCTCAGTCTTGACTGTTTTGCGCATGCAAAGCTGTTTCGACTGAGTTATACCGTGCTTGTTTACTGGTTCTTGCTGCAATGCAAAGCATTGATGTTAAGAGCCAGTAATACCGTACAACGCTATTTCACAATTTTTTCGCAAAGCTGTTCCGTGTCGGTATAATAAAAAAAATACTTGATAATGCAACAAGGATCACTTATCTTTGAACATTGAATTGTTATACTCAGTTTTGACTGGTTTGCGAATGCAAAGCTGTTTAGACTGAGTTATGCCGTACACCGTTATTACACAATTTTTCACAAACCTGTTCCGTGTCGGTATAAATAGTATAAGTTATGGGAACAACATCCTTCTCCAGGCTGAAATCCTTCTTCCTTTTTGTGCTCTGCTTTGTCAACCTTAGCCTGTATTCCCAATGGCAAAAAGTGACAAATGGCTTTAATGGTGAATCAATGACCGCCGTTGCGATTTGCAACAATCATTTGTTTGCCGGGTCGGATTATGGATTCCTATATACTTACGATACTGTCCAACAAACTTGGATAGGATGTAATGTCCCATATGGTAGCAATAGAATATATTGTATCGCAGTAAGTGAAGATACCTTATACATAGGTTCAGGGTCCGGTTTACAGCGGTCTATTGATTACGGTCAGACCTGGGTAGCTTTAAATAATGGTTTTTCCTCACAGCTTCTTATTCAAGCCTTAGCCAAAAGTGGGAATCGAATATTTAGGGGAAGCCAATGGGGTGTTCATTTTTCCGGCGATGGAGGAATTTCCTGGGTTTCAGTTGACAATGGCTTTGTTGTCAACGACATCCGTTCACTTGCGATTAATGATGATTATGTGTTTGCCGGCAGTCAGGATGGAAGAATATACCGCTCAAATAATAATGGAGCGCTCTGGACACAGATATTTACAGATAGTATTAGTATGGGGTTCTATTCCCTGGTAATCAACGGGACTACTATTTATGCAGGGACCCATGGCAATGGTGTTTTTATGTCAACCGACAACGGCGATACATGGATGAATGTAAGCACGGGATTAATTAATAAATATGTAATTTGTCTCCATCTTGGAAGTAATAAACTGTTTGCCGGAACTGCTCACTCAGGGCTCTATTGGTTTGACACAGTTAACTTATCATGGATCGCTGCCAATCAGGGAATCATTGATGAAAGAATTTGCGCATTTACCAGTCAAAACAATACTATCTATGCTGCCTCCTTTGGCGAGGGGGTTTACCAATCACAAAATGATGGTTTGAGCTGGTCAATTATTAATAACGGATTGACGGTTGTTTCTCCTACTAGTATTATTTGCAACAATGGAAAAGTGTATTCAGGTACCGCTTATAAAGGCGTATTCATATCAACCAATAATGGAAATTACTGGTACCCAATTAATAACGGGTTATCTGATAAATCCATATTTTGTGTAACTGCAAACGATAGTGTTTTATTTGCCGGAAGCCGCTATAATGGGATATTTCGTTCAACCAATGGCGGATCTTCATGGAGTCAGGTCAATAATGGGCTATCGGATTTATTTGTAAGAAAAATAAAGAAAAAGGGGAATCTGATGTTTTGTGCAACAAACGCTGGGGGTATTTGCCGCTCGATGGATAATGGAGATAATTGGACTCCGGTTAATAATGGATTGCCAACAATGACCAACTGGAGGATTTCTGATATTGGGTACTATATCTTCTGTAGTGACCTTGGTACACCGGTTTACAGATCAGCAACAGATAATGTGTATTGGACCCCTGCTACTACGGGAATACCTTCTGTGACATGCTTGAATAGGGATTTTATTTTTCAGGGGCAAAATTTATATGCTGCTCTAACTATTGGCATTTACAAAAGCGTGGACTTTGGATCAAACTGGGTCTTTTGTAACCTAGGCAATCCGAATATTCAACCTTATACATTTGCGATTTTTGATACAATACTGTTTGTCGGGACGGATAGTGGAGTGTTTTATTCACATGATTATGGCACAAACTGGTACGATTTTAATACGGGATTAACAGATAATTGGATAACAACACTTTCTGCCAATTCTGATTATATATTTGCCACAGCAGCGAATCGGTGTGTATGGAGACGCTCGCTTTCAGATTTGATCACTGCAATCAGAATACAACATGAACCAGAACCTGAAATTGCTCTTTTCCCTAATCCCACTTCAGATTATTTAAATCTTGTTTCACATGATGCTCCTGGTAGCATAGAATACACTATCACGGATATTAGCGGGAGATCAATGATCTCAGTATCTGCAGAGAACAAATCACGGTGTCAGATTGATGTCTCATCCTTACCCGGAGGCATATACTTTATTAAGATACTGACAAATCGGAAGAACACTGTCTTGTGTTTTTTAAAGTTGTAGCTTCATTGTTTGAACAATATCATTTTTTGACCCAGGTACTTCAATAATATTAAGCGTAAAGGAAAAATACAAACCTCCATCACGAAATTGCGAATTAAAGGCTTATTTAAATCAATCATTATTAAGTACTAATAAAGCACAAAACCATGAAAACATTATTTAAAATTACAATGATTTGTTGCACATTAATCTTGATGTCAACAAGTTTTTCCTACTCTCAATCAAAAATAACTTTACATTTAACAGAAGGTAGTTGTAACGCTGACAGTTGGTGGTATAAGGTTACTATTATCTTTTATCCGGAAAGTTCTTCATGCTCAGGTGATGAAGAATTTTGCTATTTCATTTCAAATTTGGATGTTGACTATCTTTCGAATCCCATAGTAATCACATACCCTGAGCAATGCAATATTCATGACGATGAATACTTTAGAGTCGTTGTGGAGAAGTATGATTATCCGGGTAACAATGAATTGTGCAGTGGAGTGTCTTCTTGTTATCAATACTATGGCCTGATTGACGTTTACGTGACAATAAATTGATAATGTCACTATTGATCCTTGTTCAGGAATCAGTGCTTACCCTGAAAGTGATGAAGCAATCTCTGTCTATCCCAACCCGGTGAATGGCGGCTTCAACCTGGAGAGAATACTGCTGAATGCTGACAGGATTCCTTACCAGGTGTTCAGCCAGTCGGAAGTATTTGCGGTGAGGGTATACTGGAATTCAACGATGCTGAAGCAAGGCTGAATGTTTCATCTCTGTCCCCGGGGGTCTGTTATCTCAGCTTGAGATTTGGGGATTCCATCCTTTATTCAAGAATAGTGCTGTGCAGGGAATAGTCCATAAAAAACCACTACCTTTACGCACTTTTTAATGCAACGGATATGAGAAAACCATTGACCCTGCTTTTGTTATTATTACTTGGAATACAGGTGTTTGCACAGGAGCAACGCCTGCAGGGAAGGCTGGTGGATGCAGTCACCGGGAACCCTGTATCAGGAGCCCTCGTGACTGGAAATGACCAGGTTGCCACCACAGATAAGGATGGAAATTTCGTCCTGGTCTTCCCGGGACCGGGAAGCATTGATCTGACCATCACCGCTGAAACATACCCTGTGAAGCGGATGAACGTGATGCTGCCGCAAAGCACCGCGCTGCTGATCAGCATGCGATCGGGATCGGTGCCGGTTGAAACCGCAGGTCTTTCGGATGTCACCATTTCCTCTCTGGATATGGAGAACGACCAGCAGGGACAGTACATTTCCGGACTGCTCCATGCCACGGGCGATATATTTATTTCCACTGCAGGATATACCCTGGGAGCGGCTTACTTCCGTATCCGCGGCTATGATGCCGAAAACACGGCCGTTTACATGAATGGCATCCTTGTCAACGACCCTGAGAACGGCCGTCCAACCTGGTCGGAATGGGGTGGTCTCAATGATGCCACCCGTAACAAGGAAGTCGTCAACGGACTTTCGCAGGCCGGTTTCAGCTATGGCGACCTGGGGGGAACCACCAATATCATCACCAGGGCCTCACAATTCAGCAAACAGCAGAAGTTCTCCTATTCCCTCACCAACCGGGCATACCGCCAGCGGCTCATGTACACCGCATCCACCGGGCTGATGAAAAACAACTGGGCCTTTGCGGTCAGCCTGTCACGCCGCTGGGCTGAGGAAGGCTATGTGGAAGGGACGTTTTATGATAACTGGGCTTATTTCCTTGCAGCCGAAAAGAAATTCAGTACGGCACACAGCCTGGCAATCACCCTTTATGCTTCTCCCACCAGGCGCGGCATGCAGGGAGGTGCTACCCAGGAAGCCTATGACCTGACAGATAACAGCTATTATAACCCGAACTGGGGCTATCAGGACGGGGAGAAACGGAATGCCAGGGTCAGGAATGCCCATGAACCCATGATCATCCTGAACGATTACCTGAATTTCGGACAGCATACCCGGCTGACCCAGTCACTGGGAGTGTCCTTTGGCAAGTTCGGGACTACCGCCCTGAACTGGTACAACGCCCGCGACCCGCGACCCGATTATTACCGCTATCTTCCCTCCTATGAAACCGACCCCCTCGTGGTGGAAGCCATGACCGAAGCCTGGCAAAATGATCCGGCACACTCTCAGATCGACTGGAACCGTCTGTACCAGGTGAACTATCTGGCCAACCAGCAGGGGAAACAAGCCAATTATGTACTCGAGGAAAGAAGACTCGATCATACCCGCTTTACGTACAGCGCTATTTTGAACAGCCAGATCAACAAAAACACCGCCTTTACGGGAGGCCTGAACCTCAGTCGCTACAACGGCCATCACTACAAGAAACTCTTTGACCTGCTCGGGGGAAACTACTGGGTGGACATCGACCAGTTCTCGCAGCGGGATTTCTCCATGGATACTGTAACCATACAGAATGATCTGAACAATCCCGACCGCATTGTAAAAGAAGGAGATATCTACGGCTATGATTATGATATCCATGTAAATACAGGGGATATCTGGGCGCAAACCGAATTCACTTTCAACCGCATCGACTTTTTCGCTGCGGCCCGCCTCAGTTCCACCACTTTCTGGCGCGACGGGAAGATGCGCAATGGCCGGGCTCCCGAAAATTCATACGGGGAATCGGAGAAAAAGCACTTCCTCGATCCTTCGGTGAAAGCTGGAGCCACCCTCAAAATCACGGGACATCATTTCTTGCAGGCGAACCTGGGTTACCAGCGCAAGGCGCCACTGGTCAGGAATGCTTTCCTCTCACAGTATATTAAAAATACGTATGCCAGAGGCCTGGAAAGTGAGACCCACCTGAGCGGCGACCTGAGCTATATCTACCGCAGCGACCGCATGAATCTGAGGCTGACAGGATACCATACGGTTTTCCAAAACCAGACCGAACTGATGAGTTATTATCATGATGATTATCTTACCTATGTAAACATGTCCCTCACCGGTATCGACAAGGTTCACCAGGGGCTTGAACTGGGTACCGAGTGGAAAGCCACCAAGGCCCTCAGCCTGTCGCTGGTGGCTGCACTCGGCAATTTTGTCTTCACCTCCAGGCCTGAAGCGGTCATTTCCACCGAGAACGGCACCAGGGCAGATACCACCGAACTGATCTACCAGAAATACTTTTTTGTGAACGGAACACCCCAGCAGGCCGGTTCGTTCGGTATCCGCTATGCTGCTCCCCATTACTGGTACTTCAACGCAAACCTGAATTACTTCGATAAGATCTACCTGGATTTCAATCCCCTGCGCCGTTCCAGCGCCGCCCTTGCCAACCTGGGCCCCGGCGATCCGATGATAGGGGTGATCACCAAACAGGAAAAACTCAGCAACGGCTTCACCCTCGATGCCAGCATCGGAAAATCCATCCGCATGAAAGGAGGATATTTTATCAATATCAACTTCAGCGTCAATAATATCCTTGATAACCAGGAACTGAAAACAGGAGGCTATGAACAACTCCGATTCGATTTCACCGAAAAAAACATCAACAAATTCCCCCCGAAATATTTCTACGCTTATGGCCGCTCCTTCTTCCTCAATTTTAATATCCGCATCTGATGAAGCCCCCCGCCCCCGTACAGACGCGATTTATCGCGTCTCCGCCTGCCCCCCGGGACCCGATTTATCGCGTCTCCGCCTGCCCCCCGGGACCCGATTTATCGCGTCTCCGC
>CAZSQJ010000022.1:28376-51012 GCA_964608665.1 uncultured Bacteroidales bacterium
CCCGATTTATCGCGTCTCCGCCTGCCCCCCGGGACCCGATTTATCGCGTCTCCGCCTGCCCCCCGGGACCCGATTTATCGCGTCTCCGCACAGAGGAGAAGAACAAAATAAATTGATAATCAATAAAATACAACAAAAATATGAATAACACAAAATCAATCCTTCTGGCATTCCTGATCCTGCCTTTCTTATTCGTGAACCAGGGCTGCGTAAAAGACGAATTCGATACCCCGCCGGTGATCGTCCCTTATGTCGATTTCCCGTCGAATACCACCATAGCCCAGTTGAAGGGCATGTACACGGGTACGCTGGATACGGTCAACGACACGGTGGTCATCCAGGGTATCGTGGTGGCCAATGATGAATCAGGCAATTTTTATAAAACCCTGGTGATCCAGGATCACAGCGGGGCCCTTGAGGTGAAACTCAACCGCACAAACCTCTACACTGAATTTAAGGTGGGTCAGCGGGTTTTCATCAAATGCGGCGGCATGTTCCTGGGAACTTACGGTGGACTGATCCAGCTGGGATACATTTACAATGGTTCCATCGGACAATTGCCCGACATCATGATCGATGCCCACCTTTTCCGTGACAGCCTTCCCGGAGCGCCGCCTGCAGAGCGCATGCTGACGATACCGTCGTTTTCAGCCAACGACCTGTCCGTCCTTGTGAAAATTGAAAATGTGCATTTCCCCGAATCCGGAGAGGTTTTTGCCCTGAGTTCCTCCATCCAGAGCGCCACCAATCGCAATCTGGAGGATGATGACGGCAATGTGGTCATCCTTCGTACCAGCGGCTATGCCAA
The DNA here is from genome assembly GCA_964608665.1 of uncultured Bacteroidales bacterium. Taxonomy (GTDB): domain Bacteria; phylum Bacteroidota; class Bacteroidia; order Bacteroidales; family CAIXZF01; genus JAKLIX01. Next base: position 29,185 of record CAZSQJ010000022.1, read on the forward strand.
CTTCGCTGCTGCCCTGTTACCCAAAGGAAAGGGAAGCATTGTAGGGATACTCAGTGTGTATAATGGTGATTATCAGTTATATATCAGAGATCTGAAGGACCTTGTGGCATGGGATACCGCGGCCGGGGTAAATACGTCCATCATTGAAGAAAACTTCGATGCCGATCCTTCAGGCTGGATTAAATACAGCGTTGCCAGCAACAAGGACTGGTACTGGAGTTCCACCTACCTGGCCATGGTAGCGAATGGTTATGGCGGGGATGTACCCTCCAACGACTGGCTGATCTCACCCGCTATCAATCTTGGCGGTGTGCAGGATCCGCTTCTTTCTTTCAGGACCTGGACCCGTTATACGGATACCGGGCTTGCCAACCCGCTCGATGTCATGATTTCCACCAATTACAGCGGCAGCGGGAATCCGACAACTGCCACCTGGACACCATTGAACTGTACGCTTTCTCCAACGAACAGCCAGACCTGGACAAGCAGTGGCGACATCGATCTCTCTGCATACCAGGGCGTGGTGTATGTGGCATTCCAGTATCGTTCCTCAGGGGTTACCAGCAATACGGCAGCTTCCTGGGAAGTGGATGCATTTAAAGTGACCGGGATCGCAAAGTAGGAAGCGCCCGTGTGGACGAGGATTCCCCGGGGATAAACATGGCCGGGGTTTTATTCCGTTTGTATGTTGTATGTACCTTTCACCAGGATACGGCCATCCGGCGGATTATTTCTCAGGGCAATCCTGTTGTGATGCTCAGGACCGCCAACAATCCCAAGCTTTTCGAAATAGTAATGACTGCTGTCTTCTTTCACCAGCACCAACAGAAATTGTTCATGATCTGATTTTATGACAGCATCTGCCGGAACAGACGGAAGGCTGTCACTCCCGGTGATGATCTCAGCTTCTGTGATCAGTCCGTTCATTCCAAATACGAAATTCGGGTCGTTTATCACAGCCTGACAGGGAATTGACCTGGTATCTTCCACAAGGCTTACCCCTACAGTTACAAGCTTTGCAGAATACTTCAGTGCTTCACTTCCCGGCATTCTGAACCTGACCGGCTGTCCTTCCCTGAGCCGTGGAAGATCCTCCGGAAAAACCATCAGTTCAATTACCAGTTGCTGTCTGTCGGTGATCTCCACCAGGCTTGTTCCGGGTTCTGCATATTGTCCCAGTATCAGGGTCATATTGCTGATCTCGCCCTGAATGGGTGCATGCACCGGGCAGGAAGGAAAGAAAATACCGCCGGCTATCCGGAGTGTATCAAGACCAAGGATTTCCAGTTTGAGCTTCAGGGCATTGGTATTTGCCCTGGCAGCAAGGTATTCACTTTCAGCAAGAAGGAGCTCCTTTTCCGATCCGATTTTTTCTCTGAACAAGGCCCTGAATCTTTCATAATCGCCTTTAAGTCGTTCAGTTGCAGCATATGCCGCTGCATAATCCTTCTGCAGATCGATCAGCGGAATTCCCGAAAATTCGAAGATTACCTGGCCTTTAGCAACTTTCTGCCCGGGTTTGCAGCGGATATTCCGGACAAGGCCGCTGATCGGGACGCTGACCACCGCCAGGGCGCCGCTTGCCGGCTTGATCTGCCCCCTGGCAGTGATGGTTTCTTCAAAGAGTCCAGGCGCCACTGTGCCTAATTCCATATTGTCGGCAAGGAACTGAGCCCTGCTGATCCGGATTACCGAATCCGGTTCTTCAGGTTCAGACTGCCTGTTGTTGCATGAATGTATCAACAGGGCCGTAATCGTCAGTAAAAGGACCGGTTTTAGTTTCATGGTTTGCAGATTTATTCTGAAAAGTACATTAATTCAAGCGTGCAGAGATTATACCGGAAAACATGTTCATAATATCCGGTCATGATCTCCATGGCATTGTCATAGCTGCTTACAAGCCGGAAGAAGTCTGTTTCACCCTTAAGGTAACTGGCAAGGGCGGTTCGTTTCATTTCCTCCGAAAGGTTTTTTCCTGTTGTCTCATAGTAGTTAAGGTATTCAAGATGTTTGGCCTGCTCCCTGAGGAGGGCCTTGTTCCTTGTCATCATGGCTTGCTTTTTTTGTTCTGAAAAGCAGAATTCAGCCTGGGATGCAGCCCTGGCTGCCATAATGCTGGCAGTTTGTGATCTGAAAAACAAAGGAATGGCCAGGCCAAATTCAAATCCCTGATAATACCGGGCTTCCGCTTTCCTGTTGGATCCAATGAAGTAAGCAAGTGACAGATCCGGCAGCAAGCGTTGTTTTTCCAGCTTTTCAAGTGCCTTTTGCTTCGTCATTCTGAGTTCAAGCAAGCGGAAAAATGGCGCAGCCGAACCATCTTTTTCACAGGGTTCCAGTATCCTCAAAGCAGCGCTGACAGCGAAACCACTGTCGGTTCCCATCAGGGTTCTGAGCATTTCAATGGCATTATCCATATCCAGTTTCGCAGCCTGACACTGCTGGCGGATTTGCTGCGATCTGGCTGTCAGACTGAGGTTCTCCAGCTGACTGATCTCACCGAGACTGAACTTCAGCGTCCCTGCTGCCGCCAGTTTTGTATACAGGCTGTCCATTTCGGCATATACCTGCCATATCCTTTGATTGCGCTGTACCTCAAAATATGTGCTGCTCACTGCTTTGCGAAGCTCGTCCAGAAAAATCTCCCGTTCGGTTTCAACAGTCATCCGGTTGATTTTCCTGAGCCTGCCTTCGGAGGTATACAGGGTGGGAAAACTGAATTGTTGCTGAATACCGAAAACTGTAAGGGGATATCCATTTTCGGCGATATTGTTTTCATCATAACCATAGGAGATCACTGTTTTTTCAGGAGTGAAGGCGGTTTTCTCCAGTATTTCACTTTCTCTGGCTTTGAGTCTGTATCCTTCGACCCCTTTATTGTTTCTCAATGCAATATCTATGGCATTTTCCAGGCTGATTGGCTCTTGCTGAGCGTATACAGAACTGAGTCCGGGAATAAAAAGAAGCAGTAACAATGCCTGATTTTTCCGGATCAGACGCGGGGGGAACAAACGGATTCCTTTTACATTATGGAATATCTCGTATAAAAGGGGCAGTGCGATCATTGTCAGAAGGGTGGAGGTGACAAGTCCGCCGATGACCACGGTTGCCAGGGGTCGTTGCACTTCTGCTCCTGCTCCGGTCGATATGGCCATCGGAAGAAAGCCCATGGCAGCCGCACCTGCAGTGAGAAGTACCGGACGAAGCCTGTCCCTGGCGCCGGTCGTGATCAGTTTTCTGATATCGGATATTCCCTGATGCTGAAGTTCTTTCAGGTGTTCGATCAGCACAATGCCGTTCAGCACTGCAATACCAAAGAGGGCGATAAAACCTACACCTGCTGAGATGCTGAATGGCATCCCTCTGATCCAGAGTAAAAACACACCTCCGACTGTTGCCAGCGGAATGGCGGAAAAGATTAAAAAGGCATCACGGAATGATCTGAATGCGAAATGCAGGAAAATGAATATCAGCAGCAATGCCACCGGGACGGCGAACATGAGCCGTCTGGAGGCATTCTGCAGGTTTTGAAACTGCCCCCCGTAGGAGATAAAAGTCCCCGGCGCCATATTGACCCTGGTTTCGATTGTGTTACGGATATCCTCCACGACTGACTGAAGATCCCTGTTTCTGACATTCACGCTGACAACCACCCTGCGATGGGTGTTTTCCCTTGAGATCTTTGCCGGTCCTTCCGTATAAACGATATCGCCAAACTCTGAAAGCGGCATTAACTGACCATCAGGGAGAGGTACCAGTAGCTTGCGGACATCTTCGATCCCTGTGCGGTTCCTGTTATCATATCTGACGACAAGGTCAAATCGTCTTTCACCTTCAAATACCACACCTGCTGCCGCCCCTCCCATTGCAGTGGACAGACACTGGTTCAGTGTTTGAATGTCTGTACCGTAGCGGGCTATCTTTTCCCGGTCATATTGAACCCTCACCTGCGGAAGGCCCGCTGTTTTTTCAACAAGTACATCCTCCGCTCCTTCGATATTCCGGATTAAATCCTTGATTTCATTTGCTTTACGGTCGATATACCACAGGTCATCCCCGAAAATCTTGATGGCGATGTCTGCCCTGACCCCTGTGATCAATTCATTGAACCGCATTTCAATCGGCTGGGTAAACTCATACTCCAGGCCCGGCAACACTGCCAGCGCCTCTTTGAACCTTTCTGCCAGCGCTTCCTTCGTCTTTGCGGATTTCCATTCAGATTTGGGCTTCAGCCGGATGATCATATCCACTTCCTCCATCGACATGGGGTCGGTTGGCACTTCAGCTGCACCGATGCGGCTTACGATTCTGTCCACTTCAGGAAATTTCCCGATGAGGATTTGTTCCATGTGTGTGGTCGTTTCTATGGTCTTTGCCAGAGAAGTGCCGGTTTTTAAAACAGGCTGGATTACAAAATCACCTTCGTCGAGTGTCGGTACAAATTCACCACCCATACTTGAGAACAAAAAGAAGGTGAAAATCAGCGAGATGAGTGCTGCTGTGAGTACGATCCCCTTGTGATTGCATGCCCAGCAAATTACCGGGTCGTAGGAACGGTATACCTGGTGCATGATCCATCGCGTAATCCTGTTACCGGACGGATGTATGGGTTTGATGAACATGGCTGATGCAACAGGCAACCAGGTAAGTCCAAAGATCATGGCTCCGGTAATGGCGAAACAGAATGAAAGGGCCATGGGATGGAACATCTTTCCTTCCACTCCGGTGAGCGACAGGATGGGAATGAACACAATGAGGATGATGATCTGACCGAAAATGGCCGATTTCATCATCCTGGATGAACCGGTGAATGCAACCCTGTCCAGGTACTCCCGGCGCTCATTGCGATTCATTTGAACCAGGCCGGAGTGTCCGGCAACCAGACTGAGGGCAATGAATTCAACGATAATCACCGCTCCGTCTATAATCACACCAAAATCAAGTGCACCCAAGCTCATCAGGTTGGCGTCGATGTGAAGAAGATACATCAACGCAATGGTAAAAAGCAGGGACAGGGGGATGATGGAAGCGATCACCAGGGCAAGGCGCAGGTTGCCGAGCAGCAGGATAACTGTCAACATCACGATGAGCGCCCCCAGGATCAGGTTTTCTGCAACGGTAAAGGTGGTTTTGGATACAAGATCGCTTCTGTCAACGATCGGACTGATATGAATGCCTGGGGGTAGGTTTTCCTGAATTTCGGCAATTCTTTCTTTCACCAGCCTGATCACTTCCTTCGAATTTGCATTTTTCAGCATCATCACCTGTCCGAGTACTGTTTCCCCTTTCCCGTTGGCTGTGATGGCACCAAAACGGTTCGCGTGTCCTTGGCGAACATCTGCCACATCCCTGACCAGGACCGGGAATCCCATATTGTGTTTCACAACAGTATTACCGATATCCTCAACAGATGACATCCCTCCGGTACCCCTGATGAAATAACTCTGGTTTGCTTTCTCGATGTAGGCCCCGCCCTGTATGCTGTTGTTCCGTTCAATCGCGTTAAAAACCTCGAGCAGATTGACTTTCAGGTTACTTAAACGGTATGGATCAAGCGCAACCTCGTACTGTTTCAAATATCCCCCCCAACTGTTGATTTCCACCACTCCCCGGATGCCGGATAACCTTCGTTTAATGATCCAGTCCTGTATCGTCCTGAGTTCTGTTGCAGTGTACCGGTTCTTGTAGGCATCTTCCACCTCAAGCGTATACTGGTAGATTTCACCGAGTCCGGTACTCACCGGTCCCATTTCCGGCTTGCCAAAGGTTTCAGGGATCTTCTCGCCTGCACTCCTGATCTTTTCTGCAATGAGCTGACGGGGCAGATATGTTCCGAGCTTCTCCTCGAAAACCACGGTGACCAGAGAAATCCCGAATTTCGACACTGAGCGTATTTCACTGACCCCGGGGAGGTTAGCCATTTCCATTTCCACGGGAGCCGTGATGAATTGTTCGATTTCCTGGGTCGACAGGTTGGCGGATGTGGTAATGACCTGTACCTGGTTGTTGGTGATGTCGGGAACTGCCCCGACCGGTATCTTCCACACCGCAAACAGTCCGAATCCTGCCACCGTGAGCGTGAAAAGGATTACGATCAGTTTGTTCCTGATACTGAAACCTATGATTTGTTCAAGCATACGAATGTTTTTTCCCGGAATTCTGCCGGATATTTCGACAATCACTGCAGTATAACCGCTTAGTCTGGGAATTCGTTGTTCGTACTCTCATGTTCTTCCGGTAATTGCAGCGTTTCTGTTGTCAATAGAGGAGGAAAGTTTTACTCTGAGTGTAAGTGCCTTCAAAGACAAGGCTTAAAGTCACGTTCTGTTGGATAAATACCTTTGGAAGCCTCAGTGTATATTCATTGAACCCTGTCTTCACATCAACAAGCCTGCCCTGATCCAGCAGCTGACCCGCTGTGTTGGTAAGGTAGTACCTTACCTCTGCCGGCTTTGTTGCTCCGAAAACAATATGTACTTTACCGCTTGCCGGGTTCGGGTATAATCTGAAACGGTATGGATTGCTGCCGTCTAACTGCGCCGTGCCACTGGCATTTGTATGGATCAGGCTAACGGCATATATGGCGGATGAGGCTGAAGTGGTATTGGTCTGGTTCAATGCAAAAGGATTGAGCGACGGACTGTATAAGCCGCCCAGTACATGACCGATCAGGATGGTATCCGCTGAGCCTTGATCCAGGCGTATGATGTCATGATGCAGAAAGGCCTGGGTATGGTTTGGAATGAATTCCGCACTGGCTCCGTGAAAGACCGGCATCTCCACCTGAAGCTTATATTCTGTCAACACGCCTGCATTATCTCTGCTGAGCCGGCTGATGGTTTGGGTGAACGGAACCAGGCTGTCCTCTGTCAAAGTTCCGTTCTGATAATAATACCTGCTCATGCCGCCGAAAAACAGGGTATGCATTTCATTGGCGAGGCTGTCGTACAAACTGGCGAAGGCCGAGTGATAATGGCTCAGATACTGGTTGAACCCGGTGACAGGCTGATATCCGCTCTCCCTGATCTCCACCGGGTATAGAAATGGTTGATCAATCCCCTGTTGAAATACACCTGAGGATATCATATATCCGTGCTCCCCGTTCTCAAATATTTGCGGTAGCAGGTTGTAATCGCGCCGTCGCAGATGAACAGGATCTGTAAGGGCTGAATAGGATGATATGCTGAGCTGATTGTTATTGTTGTGAATTCTGAATTTCCTGATCTGGTTTGTGTATGCCTGGGTGTAGGTGGGGTTTCCCATGGGATTGTATTTTCCGTCGAACCTGTGCCCTCCGGCCAGATAGAAAAAATCACCGATCTTTCCAAGTCTGCCACCTGTAACTGCAAATGCAGGATCGTGTATCTGCCTGAAATTCGCGTCAATAGAGCTGCCGTTCATGATGTCATCCATAAGGGAAGGAACATCAATGCTGATTAGTCCGTCGAAGGTAATATGGTCGCCGGCAGTTTGGGAAAATGCGTATCCCCCGATAAAGTACAGGCTGTCTTCATCCTGGTAAAAGTTCATATTGGTGGATTGCAGTTGCTCCCTCAATCCGGAAGCTAAGGTGTTGACTGAAGCACTCCAGAATTGCTGGGTCTGGATGTCAATTACGTAAATGTCAGTGTTATTGTGGATTTGCGGAAATGTGTTGAATGGCTGTCGGGCATGCAATCCGTCTTTTCTGCCCCCGATCAGCAGCCACTTCCCGTCATGAGTTCCCCATGCGTAGGAATGCAAGCCGGGCAAACCCGGAATGGTGAAGGACTGAAGTTCAACGGTATAATCAAAATTTCCCTGGCAGTAACCGATACCGCTTACACCAAGGAACAAAGAAATTGAAAATAGATAATATCTCACCGGCAGAATTTTTACTCAAAGTTATAAAACTGCCGGTAAAGTCCAAATTACAAAATCAGAATTATACTCAGTCTTGACAAGTTTGCGAATGCAAAGCTGTTTAGGAGTTATGCCGTACACCGTTATTACAAAATTTTTCACAAACCTGTTCAGTGTCGGTATAACTCCCCGCTCTTGCTCTCGCCCTCACGCTGGTTTATGGCTTATCATCCAGTTCACACCGAACTTATCGGTGAACATGCCGAAATATTCTCCCCAAAAGGTCATATCCAGGGGCATAGTGATCTGTCCGCCTTCAGAAAGTCCGAGAAAGAGGCGGTCCGCTTCTTCTCTGCTGCCGGTATTGATGGAGAGGGAGAAATTGTTCCCCTGCTGAAATGCCGGCGCCCATTCTCCACCCGTATCACTGCCCATGATCATGGTTTCTTTGCTGATGGGAAGTGACACATGCATGATCTTGTTTTTCATTTCTTCGGGAAGCGGCGGCATCCCTTCCTGGGGAGGCATGTCGCCAAATCTGCCGAGGTAGGGGAATTCACCTCCCAATACGGATTTATAGAAATTGAATGCTTCTTCGCAATTACCGTTGAAATTCAGGTAAACATTAACTGTGGTCATAGGGTGGTTCTTTAATGTTTGATGATTTTAATATTTTTGGCATCCCTGTTCCCCAGACGAAGGATATACATCCCGGCAGGCAACATACGGATGTCAATGACAGGATTACCGGCCGGAACGTTGCCCTGGGTCTGGATTTTTCCCGCCAGGTCATAGAAACAATACACAAGTTGATCTTTTTTTTGGTTATGAATAATCCGGATGTAGTCCGTGGCAGGATTTGGCATAACGGTGATATCAGTGTCAGGGTGATCCTCCGCCAGGGCAGCGGGTTGCACCACTTCTATCAGGCAGTGTTTGGTCACTGAATCGGAACCCTGGGCATTGCTTGCCTGAAGGGTGACATCATAGATACCCGGATTGGCATAACTGATATTCCCGGGATGCTGAAGGCTGGAACCGGTGCTGACCGCACCCGGAAACGACCATTGCCAGGCAGTGGGCTGATATGACGACTGATCGCTGAACTGCAGGCTTTGTCCAGTCACCACCCTGGTTGCACTGACGCTGAAATCAGCCACGGGCTTCAGTACGAGATCCGGGCGGTAAGCCCTGATGGTGCTGCCTGCCTGGGTGACCACCAGGGTGCCTTCCTTTGCCAGGGCAGGGCCGCAGTACAGACTGCCGGAGGCGTTAAGCTGCCAGATCGTGCTTTGAAGATCGTAGGACAAAGCAATGAACTGCCCGTTGCCGGTGTTGACGTACACCGTGGCGTCGGCTCCCACACTGAAGGAAGCCTGTCCCAGGTTCATAGGGGCGGAAGTGAACAGCAGCTGGCCGTTTGTATGGTCGATCAGCTTCAGTACATCCTGATCCTGCACGTAGAGATGACCATTGGCCGCAAATGCGATATTTCCCTTGATGTTGGCGTTTGCCTGGGGAGTGTAATCCCAGTTGAGGATAAAGCCGGAACCGGTATCGGTGTAGGAGAACAAATGACCGTTGTCTCTCCAGAAGCAAAGCGCCCCGTTTTGACCGATCGCAATGGGATTTTCCTGGTCCGGGTCACCCGGTACCGGGTCGGAACTGTAAAGGGTGATGCCGGTGTTGATGTCAATGGCGGTGAGCTTCACCGGTGTGCTGATGCCGCCTGTCAGGTGATATACCTTGTCTTTGCTTGCCACCAGGTCGCGGCAGGGCATGATGGCGATCACCGTGTTGTTCGTCCAGAGCACATCCCCCGTGTTCTTGTCTATCCTCATGGTAAAAACCGAATTATACACATAGCCGTTCACGATCGGATCGCCGTTACAGGCAAACACACAGCCGGGGTACGCACCGAATGTCATCGACAGCACGGGGCAGCGCCATTTGATGGAACCGTCCGCCGGATGCAGGGCATACAGGCTGTCGGTGTCGTAATCATGCACATAGACTGCATCCTGGGTGAATCCGATGGGGTAGAGGATGGACCCGGCCGTGACAAAGGGCGAGGTCCAGAACAGGCTCCCGTCGGTCAGGCTGCGGCATTCCACGATGCCGGTGTACGGACTGAAAATGGTTCTGGCCGTGACAAAGCGGTCGCCGAAGGTGTAAACCGCCATCCCCAGGGTGGTCGGCGCACTGTTCGATACTGTCCATAAAGCGACATTCGCGTCCTGCGGCCCCGTGATCTCCGAAAGCCCGCTGCGGCGACTGTCACCCCCGTATGTCGGCCAGTTCTGCGCCACCAGCGGATTCAAAAAAACCAATGGCCCAAAAACAACTTGCAAAATCAGGTTCCTCATCGATAAATACCCTCCATATTTACCCATAAAAATAATAAAATCCAGCTCCACCAATCACCCCGTCCCTTCGTCACTTCCTTACTCCTTAACTTCCTGACTCCGTAATTCCCACCGCCATCACCCCCCTCAACACCTCCAGTCCCTCCTGCACATTCCGGATATTCTTAAACGTCAGCGACAAGCGCTCATTCCCTTCCTTCATGCTGCATTTCCGCGGATTGGCCTGCACATAGGCAAGGATACGGGAGAATGGTTGAGACTGATAATATGGCGATTCCGGGTTCGGTATAAAATAACCCGTCATCACCTGATTTCGCAGCACGATCTTTTCAAAACCGGCTTCCCTGGCCAGCCATCTCATCCGGAGGGCATTGAACAGTCCGGCTGTTTGCGGCGGAACGGGACCGAAGCGGTCGATCAGCTTTTCCTGGAACTGCATCAGTTTTGTTTCATCCGGGGTGTTGTCGAGTTCTTTGTATAGGTGCAGCCTTTCGGTGGTGTTGTTCACGTAATCAGGCGGGATCAGCAGTTCCAGGTCTGTTTCCAGGCTGCATTCCTTCACCCAGGATGCATCCTTCTCTTCCGCTGCCAGTTCCGGGAAGTCGCTTTGTTTGAGTTCAAAAATGGCCTCATCCAGGATCTTCTGGTACATCTCGAATCCGATTTCCGCGATAAAACCGCTTTGTTCCGCCCCGAGAATGTTGCCGGCGCCCCGGATGTCGAGGTCTCGCATGGCAATGTTGAATCCGCTTCCAAGGTCTGAAAACTCTTCCACGGCCTGCAGCCGCTTTCTTGCGTCTTCCGTCAGTACCGACAGTGGCGGTGCAAGCAGGTAGCAGAAGGCTTTGCGGTTCGAGCGTCCGACCCTCCCCCTGAGCTGGTGAAGGTCGCTCAGACCGTGGTGATGGGCTTCGTTGATGAAAATGGTGTTGGCATTGGGGATGTCGAGGCCGCTTTCGATGATGGTGGTGGCTACCAGCACATCATACAACCCTTCGATAAAGGCCATCATGATCTTCTCCAGTTCATGACCCTCCATCTGGCCGTGGGCAACGGCAACCCGGGCATCGGGACAGGTTTTGCGGATCAGGCCTGCCACTTCGGTGATGTTCTGGATGCGGTTATGAACGAAGAATACCTGTCCGCCCCGGGATATCTCATGGTGAATGGCATTGCGGATGATCTCCTCATTGAAAGCGGTCAGTTCGGTTTGAACCGGTTGCCGGTTGGGCGGGGGTGTACTGATGATACTCAGATCGCGGGCGCCCATCAGGCTGAATTGTAAAGTCCTGGGTATGGGTGTGGCCGTCAGGGTGAGGGTATCGACGTTGACCCTGATTTTCTTGAGCTTCTCTTTGGCAGCCACCCCGAACTTCTGCTCCTCATCGAGCACCAGCAGGCCAAGATTCTTGAATTTCACATCCTCGCTGAGCAGCCGGTGCGTGCCGATCAGGATGTCTGTCTTGCCGGCTTCAAGGTCTTTCAATACTTGCTTTTGCTCTGCCGTGCTGCGGAAACGGTTGATGTAATCAACCCGGCAGGGAAACTTACCGAGCCGCTCACTGAAGGTGTGAAAGTGCTGCAGGGCCAGGATGGTAGTGGGAACCAGCACTGCCACCTGCCGGCTGTCGGCCACCACTTTGAATGCCGCCCTGATGGCCACTTCGGTTTTACCAAAACCTACATCTCCGCATACAAGCCTGTCCATGGGGAAGTCCGCTTCCAGATCCTGCTTTATGTCGGCCGTTGCCTTGAGCTGATCGGGGGTGTCTTCATAGATAAATGAGGCCTCCAGTTCCCGCTGCAGATAGGAGTCGGCCGAAAATGCGAATCCCTTGGATTTCCTTCGCTGCGCATATAGTTTGATCAGATCCCTGGCAATGTCCTTGACCTTCCGCTTGGTCTTATCTTTCAGCCTTTGCCAGGCACCGGACCCTAATTTGTCGAGTTGCGGAATGCTGCCTTCCTGCCCGGTGAAACGGGATATCCGGTGCAGGGAGTGGATGCTGACATACAGGATGTCGTTGTTTTTGTAAAACAACCGGATGGCTTCCTGTTTGCGGCCGTTGTTCTCGATGATCTCCAGCCCGTCGAAACGGCCTACACCATGGTCAATATGGGTTACATAATCACCGGGCTTCAGGCCGTACATTTCGTTGATGGTCATCGCTTCCTTCGCTGTAAAACTTTCCCTGATGCGGAAACGGTGATAGCGGTCGAAAAGCTGGTGATCGGTGAAACAGGCGATTTTCCTGTCGTGGTCGATAAAACCCTCGTGCAGGGTCAGGGACAGGGCTTCATAAAAGACTTCTCCCTGTCGTTCCGAAGGCAGCAGTTCTTCCAGTATCAATTGCAGGCGTTCGATCTGTTTGGGATTGTCGCTCATGATAAAACTCCGGTACCCTTTCAGCCTGAGTTCATCCAGGTTCTGAAGAAGCAATTCGAAGTTCTTGTGGAAAAGGGGTTGCGGTGAGGCATTAAACTCCAGGATGGCGGCTTCCTTGAAAAAGCGGTGCAGTCCGAATTCAATGACAGGATGTTCCTGCAGGAGGCGCAGGGTCTCTTCGCGGCCGGCGTAAAGCGCATCAGCCGGAAGGTGGGAAACCGGGCTTTCTTTCAGCCGCCATATCGCTTCGGCTTTTGCAAAGGTTTTTTCCGTTTTTTCGAGCAGAAAGGCTGTGTCTTCTATCCAAACCGGCACCTCCCTGCCGAACAGGGAAAGAAAATGCTGCCGTTTTTCGGAAATATGGCTGCCATGAATGTTTGGCAGAACAGACACTGCCTGGTGCGACTTCACCGAAAGCTGGTCCGAAGGGTCAAAACTGCGGATCGAACTTAAAACGTCGCCGTCAAATTCCATACGGTAAGGGTAATCATCCGCATAGGAAAACACGTCCACCAATCCTCCCCTGATGGCATACTGTCCGGCTTCCACCACGAAATCAACGCGTTCAAAACCGTATTCGTGGAACACATCGGTGATGAAGTCCAGGCTGAGGTTCTCTCCTGTCCTTAGCTGCAGGGTGACTTTCTTCAGCTCCTGCATGGAAATGATCCTTTCGCACAAAGCTTCGGGATAAGTGACAATGATCAGTGGTTTGTGCACGCCGCCCAGCCGTGATAATACCTCCGACCGGCTCAGGACATTGGCATTGTCGGCTTCTTCAATGTCGTACGGTTTTCTGTAGGAGGTTGGAAAAAACAATACGCTTTTTTCTGCCGGTTCCAGTTTTTGTTGCCCCAGCAGGTTTTCCAGATCGTTGTAAAAGTAAGCGGCCGATTCCTTGTCGGCAAGGACACAGAGCTGGTGTTTTTTCCATTTAGGGTATAACAGGCTGAGGAGCACTGCTTTCAGCGAACCGCTCAGGCTTTTGAAATAATGTCTTTCACCGCTTCCCGGAAGTGGTGTAAGCAGTGCCTGATAGAATCCGGCAAAAGGATGCTGTGGCACGACAATCAGTTCATTCAGTGTTTATTACGGAAATCTTCAGAGTAGGTCTGCATGCTTTCTTCCGCTTTTTCGACCATGGAAGTTGATCCCACAAAGAAGGGACTGCGCTGATGTATTTGTTCCGGTCTGATCTCCAAGATCCGTCTGAAACCGTCGCTCGCCCTGCCGCCGGCCTGTTCGGCAATGAAGGCGATGGGATTGCATTCATAGAGCAGCCTGAGCTTACCCGCGGGATTCCTGGCCGTTCCGGGGTAAATGTAGATGCCGCCCCTGATCAGGTTACGGTGAAAATCGGCCACCAGAGAACCAATATAGCGGGTGGTGTAAGGACGCCCGCTGGCCTTGTCGTCTTCCTGACAGTAATGCAGGTACTGTTTCACTCCTTCGGGGAAATAAATGTAGTTGGCTTCATTGATGGAATAGATGTTTCCGGCAGCAGGGATCTTCATATTGGGATGTGACAACAGGAACAGCCCGACGGACGGATCGTAGGTAAAACCGTTCACCCCGTAGCCGGTGGTGTACACCAGCATGGTGGATGATCCGTAGATCACGTAACCTGCCGCGATCATGCTGGTGCCGGGCTGTAACAGATCTTCCTCCGTGGCTGCTTCTCCCGGGCTGCTGATACGCCGGTAAATCGAAAATACGGTTCCTATGGAAACATTCACCTCGATGTTGGAGGAGCCGTCCAGCGGATCGATGGCTACTACGTATTTCCCTCTCCGCGATATTTCATTGTCAAAGATGATGATCTCGTCATTCTCCTCCGAAGCCAGCGCACAGCATTGTCCGCCATACCGCAGGGCCGATATAAACTGCTCATTGGCAAATACATCCAGCTTCTTTTGCTCCTCTCCCTGTACATTCACCTGCCCTGACAAACCCATGATATGGCTCAGCCCGGCCTTGTTCACCTCACGGTTCACGATCTTGGCGGCGATCCCGATATCGTTCAGCAGCCGGCTCAACTCCCCGGTGGCGTATGGAAAATCATGCTGGGTCTCGCTGATGAACTGAATTAATGTCTTCATAATGATAATTTCCGGCAAAGGTCTGAAATTCTACGGATACTGCATGGCTTAACGAAAAGATATTATCCGGCGGCGAAAACCCGGGCTTACATGACCGGCCGGAAAAAACCGGCCGGTTTTCCGTATCCTGATGTCTGAAAGTGAAGGAAGCAAGAAATCAGATTACATGACATGACTATAATGAACTTATCTTTGTCGTGTTTCTATCACCGTTCTGAACAAAATTCAGAAAACTGTCCTTTTATGGAATCTGATTCCATAAAATTCCATATTTTTGATGAATGATTCGGAGAGAAGCAGAAAAAAGACTGAATGCCCTGGCTGAAGCTTTTAAGGCAGTGGCTGTCACCGGACCCCGTCAGTCGGGAAAGACAACACTCGTAAAGCATGTATTCGGACATCTGCCTTACTTTTCGCTTGAAAATCCGGATACCAGGCAATTTGCCACTGAAGATCCCAAAGGCTTTCTTTCAGGTATTGCACAGGGTGCAGTGCTTGATGAGGTTCAAAGAACTCCCGCACTCTTTTCCTGGCTTCAGGGCCTCATCGACCAGTCAGCCGCCAAAGGCCGGTTTATTCTCACGGGTTCCAATAATTTCCTCCTGCAGCAGTCTGTATCACAATCACTTGCCGGAAGGATTGCTTATTTGAACCTGCTTCCCTTCTCATTGCCCGAAATGCAACAGGGTGCCTATCTTCCTGATGATGATAAGCTGTTGATGCACAAAGGTTTTTATCCTCCTGTCCATGATCAGGGTATTCCGGCTCCCGACTGGATGGCAAACTACATCCGTACCTATGTGGAACGGGATGTGAGGCAAGTGAAGAATATTACCGACCTGCTGGTATTTGAACGTTTTCTTCGTTTGCTTGCAGGACGAACCGGGCAGGAACTTAATTATTCGGCACTGGCCGTCGAAGCGGGAATAGATACCAAAACCGTCCAGTCATGGATCGGTATTCTCGAAAACAGTTATATTATCTTTCTGCTGCGGCCGCATTATATGAACTTCAGAAAAAGTCTCGTGAAAAAGCCGAAACTGTATTTCTATGATACAGGCCTGGTCTGTTCACTGCTTGGGATTTATCAGGAACAACAGCTTGAAAATCATCCGCTTAGAGGAGCTGTGTTTGAAACCATGGTGGTTTCGGAAATGGTGAAACATCATGCCAACAGGGGCATTTTACCGGATGTTTTTTTCTGGAGAGATAAAACCGGGCATGAGATAGATCTGATCATGGAAGATGCCGGTAAGCTGCTGCCCGTCGAAATAAAGTCGGGGCGTACCATTACTGCCGACTTCTTCAAAAACCTCAGGTACTGGATGAAACTCTCCGGTGTTTCCGGGGCGCTGGTTCTTTATGCCGGCGATGTTGTTCAGCAAAGATCGGATGGGATCACGGTAAAGAACTGGAGATCACACTTTCTGCAACAGGAAATTTTTTAGAAAGCCTTATCATGCCTTGTAAACTTAATATTGTATTATCCTGCCTGTTGCTGACCACTGCATCCTTGTATGCCCAGATGAACACCAACTGGCGGCAGTATATACCCATGCAGCAGGTGGAAGATATCTGTCCGGCGGCCGGTTCTGTATGGGTGTCGGGCATGAATGCCATTGTCAGGATCAATCCCCAGACCCTTAGCATGGAGCGCTTCGATCACCCCCTGGGCAACGAATGCCCCGGCCTTGTATATATTGATGCCGATCCCAATGGAAATATCGTGGCAGGCGGGGGAAACCTGTACTATTTCAATTCCGGTAACCTCTCCATCATCGACAGTTTTGACTACATGCTGGATTTTGTCTTCGATCAGCAATGGACCATCTGGGTGACCGGCCAGACAAAATTAGTCCGCTACCAGGGCTGTCAGCGAACGGAATGGGATCTGCCCATGCTCGGATTTAACGTGCAGATCAGCAGCCTGGCCGTCAAAGAGGACGAAGTCTGGCTGGGTACCTGGCAGCACGGACTGTTGCGCCTGTCGGGAGAACAGTTCACTGTGTTCAACGCCGCCAACAGCGGCCTGCCATACGACCAGATCAGTTCCCTCTGCTCCGACCCCTGGGGGAACCTCTGGGTGGCCTGCCATACCTATGGCGTTTATCCAACCTATGATGAGGATCATACGGTGGTAAAATATGATTCCGACGACTGGACCGTCTATAACCACCAGAACTCCGGACTGCCGCAAACCACCATCAGGCGTCTGACATACAGCGACAGCACCCTGCTGGTCAGCACCCGCTCTGGCCTGGTCAGCTTCAACGGCAATATCTGGCAGGTTTATAACAAAGCCAACAGCGGACTGGTTTCCGATGATATCCGGACAGCATACGCCATCGGCGATACCTTATGGATAGGCACCGGCCAGGGCCTGAACATGCTTACGCCGGATACGGTGGTGTACTTCCGGCTCGCCAACAATACCCTGCAGGCAGTTTGTGAAGGGGGCATTGTGGAGGACCTGCTGGGGAATACCTGGGTGGGAACCGCAGGCGACGGCAATATCAGCAGGCTCAGCGGTGATGCCTGGACGGAGATCGTTCCCTGCCGCGCCTTTGGCAGCCAGCAAAGCTTTGTCTCCATGGCCGTTGATTCCTCCAACCGGGTATGGGCGGCGGATTACAGCTGGTCCGGAGGCCTGCTCTGTATCACCCAGGATACCGTCATCCGCTACAACGGGACCAACACCCCGATGAGCACGGGTTTTATCTCCAAAGTGATCGTGGATGCCGGCAAACGGATCCATGCTGTGTCGCAATGGGAACTTTATTCATTCAACGATACGGCCTGGACTGTTTACAGGAAGCAGGACTATCCCTTTATCGACATCCTGCATGACGCCGCCGCCGGCCAGCAGGGAGAGGTCTGGCTCAGCAACGGGCAAAGCGGCATGCTCATGCTCCAGGGAGATGTCTGGACGGTCTTCGATGAGGCTTTCTTCAACCATCCCTGGCCGGAAGTCAGAAATCTGCACACTGGCCAGGATGACATGCTGTGGTTCGACTTTTATTCAGGCGGCAATTTTATCGGGCTGATGAAGTTTGACGGATCTAACCTGAGTGTTTACGACCAGAACAACATCGGCCTGCCTGTTCCTGACCAGGGGCTGCTTGGCATCGATACGGCCGGCAGGATCTGGTACGGCATTGAAAACGGTCTGGCGCTCTATGACTGGAATGCCTGGTCTTTTTTCGACGCCTCGAATTCCCCCTTGTGCAGCGAAACGGTCTGGACTTTTCTCGCAGGCAGCCAGGGGAGGTTGTGGTTCATGCAGCACCTGCAACTGCTCTGCCTGACCTTGGAACCTGCCGGCGCCGTGGATGAGATCCGGCCCCCTGAAGCAGGCTTGCTTTCCGTTTATCCGAATCCGGCGACACAATATGTACGACTGGATTTTCCTTGTCCCCCGAAAGAAAGTCCCATGCTTTCGATCTGCGATCTGTCGGGAAGACTGGTCAAACAAATGCTGCTGTCGCATCCTGAAGATCGCATTGACCTTTCAGGATTGGATCCGGCTTGTTATATCCTGATTGTGAATACGGGAAAAGAAACTCTCAGGGCTAAGGTATTGAAATTGTCCCGCGAATAAAACAATTGAAAAAAACAGAAACTGTGCAAAAGAAGATCCTGGTGTTTAAGTTCGGTGGCGCCTCGGTTAAAGATGCGGATGCCGTCCGGAATGTGGCTGAAATCCTGAAACTATACCCCGGCCGGCCCCTGATGGTGGTGGTATCAGCCATGGGTAAAACGACCAATTCCCTCGAAGCCCTGGTACAGGCGTATACCGCCGGAGAGAAGGAATTACAGGATTTGCTTGCCGGTTTCACCTCCTTCCACCTGAAGATCGTCGCGGAACTCTTCCCCGATCCCGCTCATCCGGTGTACAATGATTTTCTGGCCATAACGGCACGGCTTACCGGACTGCTGGCCCAACCTCCCGGAGGCAATCCCGACTTTGAATATGACCAGATCGTGGGCTTCGGGGAACAGTTCTCCGGCATGATCCTGAGCCGGTACCTGTCCGATGCCGGGATACAAAATACAACCTTCGATGCGGGAGATCTGATCGTAACGGATAACCGTTACCGGCGGGCTTCCGTAAACTGGGAAAAAACGGCCCGCCGCGTGAAACAGAAACTGCTGCCTTTTTTTGAGGCATCGCTTTTCCAGGCGGTGGCCGTCACCCAGGGCTTTATCGCAAGGGCGGAAGACGGTTCTTCCACCACCCTCGGCAGGGAAGGCTCCGACTTCTCCGCCGCCATCCTGGCATACACCCTCGATGCGGAAGAGCTGGTCATATGGAAAGACGTTCCGGGTCTGTACAATGCCGACCCGCGCTACTTCAGCGATGTCAGGATGATCGGCAAAACTTCCTACCGGGAAGCCCTCGAATTATCTTTTTACGGTGCGGGTATCATCCACCCCGATACCATCAAACCCCTTCAAAATAAGAATATCCCGTTGCGGATACTGTCTTTTGCGGATCCTTCAGGACAGGGTACCCTCATCTGCGGGGAAGAATCCCCGGAATCCCGTATCCCTTGCTATATCCATAAAGACAAACAACTCCTGCTGTCCGTCTCCACCCGCGATTTTTCCTATGTGAACGAAGAGAAACTCCATGAAATCTTCGGTGTCTTTTCACGGCTTGGATTGACGGTCAATGTGATGCAAAACTCCGCTATCAGCTTCTCGGTTTGTATGGACGATCCGGGGCAGAAAAAAGAAGCCCTCTTTCGCGAACTCTCAGACCGCTTTGTAATCCGCTACAATGAAAATCTCACCCTGATCACTATCCGGAATTACACTCAGGAGATACTCGACCGCATGGCCGGCAGGGGAGCCGTGCTGCTGGAACACCGCAGCAGGTTTACCTGTCAGCTGGTGGTGAGTGCGTGAACTGTGTGAAACGTATTCGAAATCATAGCCTGACCGTCAAACCGCTTCCCTTCTCATAAACTCATAGGTAGGACCAATCGTTCGTGATCCCGGAAGTTAAGGCTTACGAGATAGTATTCGCTGATACCCAGTTGTGCCGATAATATTCTGAGTTTGTCAATGTCCTGTCTGCTACCCGTGGTTTTGATCTCAAAAGCGGTTTGCTGATCGAGAATTACATCAATCTCTGCGGTATTTCTCTTATGGTAAAAGCAAAGTGAACCATAAGCGGAAAGTTGGTTTACTACAGCGTTTTCAAGCACTTGTGCCGGGTGAAGCCTTGAAAGTACCTGCAACAGCCCGGTATCGCAGAAGTAAACTTTTTTCCCGCCGGCAACGCTTTTGTTCACTGTTTTTGAGAAAGTCGGTAACAGTCTGATCAGAAAGATGCCCTGCAGAAGCGCAAGGTATTCATAGATCCTCATCCTGTTGATACCTGTCTCCGAAGATAGCTTCGTGATGTCAAGCATCGAGCCGGTTTTCGTGGCCAGTAACAGGATAAAGTTACGTAAATCCCTTACATCCTTGTAATCGGAAAGGATTTTCAGGTCTTTTTCAAAGAAGGAGGCAAAAATGTTCTTTAAAACCATGGTTTTAGTGACAGGATCTTTGGTGAGAACTACTTCGGGAAATCCGCCGAACTCAAGAAACTCCGCGTATTCCTGTGCAACCTGGTTAAAAGCCATCAGTTGAGGCTTTCCCAGGTTTGACAGCAATGTCATGCTGTGTAATTGTTCATCATTCAGCTTTCCTTTGAAGTACAGGAATTCCTGGAACCCCATGGGATGCAACTGGAAAAGAAATTTTCTTCCGCTGAGCGACTCCGGGAAGAGATTTTTTAAATAGTAGTCGGAAGATCCTGTTACACAAAATTTTACTCCGTAATGGTCAACAAGATATTTGATAACCATGGTGACCGCCGGAAAATTCTGGATCTCGTCAATAAAGACATACAACCTTTCACTTGTTCCTCCGGCCTGATATTTCAAAGCATCATAAACCCTGTTGTAATCTATGTTCTCGAAGATCATCGTATCTAAAGGATTGCCGAAATCGAACATGAGCCTTGGTTTGTCAGGAAGCAGATCATACAACTGTTTGAGCAGTGTGGTTTTCCCGACCTGACGCAAGCCGGTGATAATCAATACATTCTTATGTTCAAGAAACGAACTGACCTGTCTGAATAATTTCCGGTATAACATGCTGTGCCAATTATTTTACAAATATATGCAAATTTGTAAGGAAAGGTTTACAAAAGTGAAATTTTTATGATTATTTTCGGGTATTGTGTTATAATGTATTGATAATCTGAACTCCCATGGACTTTCTGGCTTCTCTTCCGCATCATGCTGTGATCCGTTATCATGTGTACCTCACCCCAATTACCATCCGGAACTTCACCCGGGAAATACCAGGTCTCATGGCCGGCAGGGGAGCCGTGCTGCTGGAATACCGCAGCAGGTTTACCTGTCAGTTGGTGGTGCGTGGTTACGATTGGTATTCGTCCGGAATGTGTATCTTTGCTCTAAGGTGATCACCAAGAGTTTTCTTTTGAACTTCTGTCAGATAAAGTCTCCACCAGGATAATAATCGGCAAGAAGACCGTCCATCCCGACTTCCTGGTTTCTTTCAATCCAACGCCGTATAGTGGAATTATCCAGTAGAAGTACCTCAGCGATATGATCATAAGAGTAACCCTTGTCGGGCAATAGGATGGCCTTTGTTTTATCGCAAACAAGTTTCTCCCGTGACTTCCGATGCCTGACCCGGAGGTCATACACTTGAGCCGCTGATAAAAATGTTGCCATCAGGAACAAAATAATATCAAAAACGATTGACATTCGCAACGGAAATTTCATACTTTTGAACACCGATATGTTAATTTCTCGCAAAATCATTCAGCCTCGGTATAAATTCACAAGAAAGTATATTAAATAGCCTCGTTGTTATATGGTTATAAACACAATTTATTTTATCTCTAAACTTTTTGGAGGACAGTTTCTGTCCATAGGACATATTATTATTGCGAAATTAATTGGAGGGTAATATCAAGCTTAAATACACCTGTTGAACGACATGACAAATCTGTGGAGTAGTTACCTGATTAATGCCTCATTGTTGAAGGAACTGAAATTAAAATTTCAATTTAGTACTCAATCTAAGTTAAATCATATGTTTAATTTTTTTT
>CAZSQJ010000023.1:0-50582 GCA_964608665.1 uncultured Bacteroidales bacterium
ATACCATAAATCGAAGCAAGAAAACCGGGTCTTAGGGTTGTCGGTGTGAAATTAATAAGGGCACTTGCCGCGCCTGGTTTTTTCCTGTACATTTGACAAAAAATTTATCCCATGGACCTGTCGAAGATCATGACTATTTCGGGGAAGGGCGGCCTGTTCACGCTGGTAGCCCAGACCAAGACCGGGGCCATCGTGGAATCCATGACAGACGGGAAACGCTTCCCGGTCTTCACCCACGAGAAAATGAGTTCCCTGGAAGAGATCAGCGTTTTTACCACCGGTGAGGATGCACCCCTGAAAGACGTATTGAAAAAGATGTACGAAAAGCAGGAAGGCAAGGCCGCCATCGATCCCAAATCCGACGGAGCGATTCTGAGACAGTTCTTCGCAGAGGTCCTCCCTGAGTTCGACCAGGACAGGGTCTATACCTCCGACATCAAAAAGATCATCGCCTGGTATAACCAACTGATTGAGAAGAACTTGCTTGATTTCACCGAAGAACCCTCTGAAGCAGCGGCAGCAACGGATACCGCTGAAGGATCCGAAGAAGCAACAACACAGGAAGCAGGGACTGATGAGCAAACACATCCATGATCTTGTCCTGCGGGAGAACATCCGGTTAAGCCCGTTTTACCACAGGCTTGATTTCACGGCGCCATCCCCGCTTCCGGAGTGTCAACCGGGACAGTTTGCAGAATTGCTTGTACCGCCAGGTACCGGGGTATTCCTGCGCCGGCCATTTTCTATCCATGCAGTTGATTATGAGAATAATATCATCAGCTTTCTGATAAAGGTGGTGGGCGAGGGTACGCGCAGGCTGGCCGGCATTCTGCCCGGAACCCGCATCAACACGGTTTACCCGCTGGGCGGCGGCTTCACCATACCGGAACAAGGTCCGGTACTGCTGGTGGGTGGCGGCTGCGGCATCGCACCTTTGCTCTTCCTTTCCGAACGCCTGAAGGCCGGAGGCATACAGACCGATTGCCTGCTGGGAGGAAGGACTGAGAAGGACATCGTTGAAACAGATGAATTCCACCGCAACGGCAGGGTATTCCTCACCACGGAAGACGGCAGCCTCGGAGAGAAAGGCCTGGTCACCAATCACAGCCTCTTTACCCGGTCCCTCCCCTACACCATGATCTATGCCTGCGGACCAGAGGCCATGTTGCGTGCCGTGGCACTGACGGCTTTGAAAGCAGCCATCCCCTGCGAGGTGTCGCTCGAAAACACCATGGCCTGCGGCGTGGGCGTGTGTCTCTGCTGCGTGGTGCCCACCACGGAAGGCAACCAATGTGTTTGTACCGAGGGTCCGGTGTTTAATATCAAGCGGTTAAACGGTTGGGATCAACCTGCCGTGATTGCTGACTCCTGTCCCGTAATCTAATCATCCATCCATGGAAGACCTCAGTGTTGAACTGTGCGGAATAAAGCTGAAGAATCCCGTAATGACCGCCTCAGGCACCTTCGGTTACGGGCATGAATTCGCCGATTTCTACGATCCTTCCCTGCCGGGTGCCATTATTGTAAAGGCCACCACGGCAGAGCCGCGTGCCGGCAACCCATACCCGCGCATGGCCGAAACGGCATCCGGCATGCTGAATGCCGTCGGACTCCAGAACAAAGGCATAGCCTATTTCGTATCGCATATCTATCCGGAATTACTGAAGATAAACACCGTCATCATCGCCAATGTATCAGGCTCCACGATTGAAAGCTACGTGGAAGTGGCCGAAAAGATGGCCACTCTGGATCACATCAGGGCGATAGAACTCAACATCTCCTGCCCGAACGTGAAAGAAGGCGGCATGGCTTTCGGCACATCCTGTCCCAGCGCACTGGCAGTCACCTCGGAAGTACGGAAAGTTTATCCCGGGCCTCTCATTGTCAAGTTATCGCCTAATGTGACCAATATTGCAGAGATCGCCAGGGCGGTTGCCGACGGGGGCGCCGATGCCCTGAGCCTGATCAACACCCTGCTGGGTATGGCCATAGATCCCGAAAAGCGGAAACCCGTGCTTTCCACGGTAACCGGCGGACTCAGCGGTCCGGCCATCAAGCCGGTGGCACTGCGCATGGTCTGGCAGGTAGCCAGGGCTGTGAAACTGCCCCTCATCGGCATAGGGGGGATTGCCCGGGCCGGCGATGCCGTGGAGTTCCTGCTGGCCGGAGCTACGGCAGTGCAGGTCGGCACTGCCAATTTCGTGAATCCCATGGCAGTTCCTGAGATTATCAGCGGACTGAAGGATTACATGATCCGCCACCGGCTGGCACAGATCCGGGACCTGGTGGGAGGATTGAACCTGTAAACAAACGGTAACAAAGACTCATTGAACAAAATACAGGGAACCCTATAAAAATCACTCCCCATGTTTGGACTTGATCCGCTGCTCACAAGCCTGCTCATTCTCTGCATCATTGCCGCCTGCGCCTTTGAATTCATCAACGGATTCCACGATACGGCCAATGCCGTTGCCACGGTGATTTACACCCATTCCCTCCCACCCACCATTGCAGTTATCTGGTCGGGTATCTGCAATTTTCTGGGTGTTTACCTCGGGGGCATCGCCGTTGCCATGGGGATCATGAACCTGCTGCCGGCGGAGATCCTGATCGACCAGAATGTTTACCACAGTGTGGCCATGGTGCTTTCACTGGTATTAACCGCCATTATCTGGAACCTGGGAACATGGTACCTGGGCATCCCGTGCTCGAGCTCACATACCCTGATCGGCTCCATTTTCGGGGTGGGGATCGCCTTCCTGATGATCCCCGGAAGCGGCGGTGTGGCGCTGAACTGGCATAAGGTGGAAGAAGTGGGCCTGTCGCTGCTCATCTCACCGGTTTTCGGATTTGGCCTGGCCATGTTCCTGATGATGTTTCTGAGGTACCTTATCAAAGACCAGCGGCTTTTCGACAAACCACCCGATAAAACCCCGCCGCCCTTCTGGATCCGGTCGATTCTGGTGCTGACCTGCACCAGTGTCAGTTTTTCACACGGCTCAAACGACGGTCAGAAGGGGGTGGGACTGGTGATGATTATTCTGATGGCCATCGTACCCGTACACTTCGCACTTGATCATTCACGCCCGGTAACGGAAATGGTCCGCGATATCAACCGGATATCCGTCACCTTGGATAAACTCGACACCCTGCAGCTCAATGATTTCGATCTCGCCCAGTACAGGGTGCTTAGGGGCCGTGTCGGCCAGATCGGGGAAAATATCGACACGATCACACATTTCAGGGAACTCCCGGCAAAGGAACATTTTGAGATCAGGAAGAACATCGTCCTTGTAACCAAGAAGACCGGTATTTTCCTGGAAGACCTCCGGGAGAATCCCGCCTCAACGGAACAGAAAGCCCTTGCATCCACCCTTGCCGGGGACATCCGGCAGTTGCGAAGATATACAGAGTACTCCCCCACCTGGGTGATCCTGATGATCTCCCTGTCACTTGGCCTGGGCACTATGATCGGGTGGAGAAGGATTGTGGTGACCATCGGCGAGAAGATCGGCAAGTCGCCGCTTACCTATGCACAGGGTGCCAGTGCCGAACTCGTGGCCGCATCCACCATCGGAGTGTCCACTGCGCTGGGTTTGCCAGTCAGTACCACCCATGTGCTGTCCTCCGGCGTGGCCGGCACCATGGTAGCCGGGAAAGGACTGAAAAACCTCAGGAGAAAGACCGTCCGCAGCATTGCCATCGCCTGGTTCGTGACCGTTCCCGTGACTGTTGTCCTTTCCGGAGCCCTGTTCCTGATGCTTTACTACCTGATCGGGTAATATACGCAGTCCTGACTGGTTTGCGAATGCAAAACTGTTTATACCGACACAGTAAAGCAATGTGCAATAAGCGTGCTTCATTACAGTGTACGGCATTCCTGGTTCTAAGCACCAATGCTGCGCATTGCTGCAAAGAACCAGTGAAGACTGAGTTATGCCGTACACCGTTATGACACACTTTTTCGCAAACCTGTTCCGTGTCGGTATAAAAGGTCTTTCCCGGCACCCTGCTCCTGATCTCCAGGTATACACGCATTCCAGCGGGGGATTTTTTTCAACCGCATTGGCTTTCGGCATACCTTTGTGCGCCAAACAAACCTCTGAGACCTATGGACTGGATATCTTATTTAATTGACTTTATCCTGCATATTGATAAACATCTGTTCGAAATTGTAACAGAATATCAAACACTTACCTACCTGATCCTTTTTTTGATCGTATTCTGTGAAACCGGACTCGTGATAACACCCTTCCTGCCCGGTGATTCCCTTCTGTTTGCTGCCGGGACCATTGCAGCCATGCCGGGTCAGCCGCTGGAGATCAAACTGGTGATCTTCACTTTTTTTATCGCCGCATTCATCGGTGACAATACCAACTACTGGATCGGCCGCTTTCTTGGTGGAAAGGTGTATGAGAAGAATTACCGGCTGATACGCAGAAAATACCTGGACCAGACCCATGCATTTTATGAAAAACACGGTGGCAAAACCATTGTTTTGGCCCGTTTCATGCCCATTATCAGGACTTTCGCGCCTTTCGTGGCAGGAGTAGGAACCATGAATTACCGCCGGTTCGTGACTTTCAGCATTGTGGGCAATATTATCTGGCCTTTGATTTTCTGCCTTGCCGGTTATTTCTTCGGAAACATCCCTTTTGTCCAGAATAACTTTACCATGGTAATCCTGGCGATCATAGCAATATCACTGGTCCCGCCGGTCATTGCCGCACTAAGACCCTGGCTCCGTTCCCTTAAACAACCAACCTCCTGATACTCCCTTCATTCCCGCATTCCAGCATTCTTGCCTTCTTGCATTCTTGCATCCCCACACCCACACTCACTTCCCTTCCGTCTTATTCAGTTTCCTGAAGCGTTCCCTGAGCAGATACGGACTGACCAGGGTGGTAATGATTCCAAGGATCACCAGCACCGAGTAAACCGAAGTGTCGATAAATCCCTTCTGCAGTGCGAGTTTTGCAACCAGCAATTCCATCATACCGCCTGCATTGAGCCCGATCCCCAGGATAAGGCCTTCCCTGACAGAAAGCCTGGCCAGTTTCGCTCCCAGGATGCCGGCTCCCACTTTGGAGACAAATGCGATCAGGATAACCGCTACGAGCAGCGTATAGTGGCTGATGACATTGATATTGAACTGTACACCCATGCTGGCGAAGAAGACAGGAGCCAGAAAGCCCATGGTGATTCCGGAAGTTTTATCGCGGATCTGGTCAAAATTCTCATCCCCCAGGAGTTCCTTCCGCAACAGCACCGCACCAAAGAAAGATCCGATCACAAAATGAAGGCCCAGCATCTCTGATACTCCTGCAAAGAAGAGTACGAACAGCAGGGTAATGGCAAAGAGAGATTCTTTCCCTCTGAGGAAATTGATCAGCAGGTCGAGATGATGGTGAACAAAAGGTACCCGCCTGGTGATAAACATGAACAGTTTATGGATCACGATGATCATGAGGGCGAAAAGGGCGATCTTACCCAGGGTGACCAGGACAGAAACCACGAGTTGTCCGATGGTCGAATCTGTTTCCCTTGCAGAGATCAGGATGCCGAGGATCAGAAATGCAAGGACATCATTGAACATGGCAGCCGAGATGATCTTCCTGCCCAGGAAAGAATGCACCTCGCCCAGATCCATTAAAACCCGGATACTGACAGGAAGCGCGGCCACCGCCATACACAGCCCTATAAACAGTGAAAGCATGTTCTGAAAACCAAATGCCCGTCCTGTAAGGTAGCCGGCAATCAAGGGCAGGATAAACACCATGACGGGCACCCAGCTTCCCTTTCCCCGGAAAGACTGACGGATCTCTTCCAGCCTGATCTCCACCCCGGCCAGGATGATCAGCAGGAAAATCCCGAGTTCGGAAAGCACAGCAAGGGTATTGCTGTAATGAACCACATTAAGCAGTGACGGACCGAGGATAAATCCTGCAAGTACCTCACCGATGATAGCCGGCTGGTTCAGTCGCTCAAAAGCCTCACCCAGCACCCTGGCAACCAGCAGTAACAATAACAGGGTTATTGTAAAAGGCATTTCAGAAGAGATCCCTGGGGCAAGCTCAATCATCACCGCCTCCCCCTTTAATGATCATAATACCTTCGCAACCTGCTCGGTGTGTCCTCCTCAAGTTGCAAGGGCACCTTTTCGATAAACACATTGCTGGTATCCAGGCCATAAGCTTTAGTGTCGGAGACACCGATCTTCTTCAGCACGGCATACACATCCATAATGGCCTGCTCGAAGGCCCTGAAGTCAAAATCGTAGTTCTGAATACGGTCGATGATCACGAACTTGAAATCGCCGGGCACATGGTGCTTATGGAGCGATTCATAGCGGCTGGTGATGTCTATTTCGTTGTTCTTCACCAGTTCCTGAATGACCTGTTTAAAATACAGATTGACCCTCGGCTGTACCTTGAATCCCAGTTTGAAATCGATGCGGATAAGGGTGTCGGGGATCAGGATATCCACAACATAGTCCATGGTATGCGGATCATCCACGATATCGAGGTGGATAAACCAATACAGATCCGCCCGCTTTGGCTGTTTGTTAAAGATGGAGTAAATGATCTTGGTTTCAATGTCGGATTTGAAATTGGCCTTGGTCAGGTACACAAGGTTGGTGGCATATTTGGGGATGCTTTCGTCGTTTTTGATGTCTTTGAACCAGTCGAGATAATTGGCCACCTTGCTGAAGGCGATGAAGCGGTTTTTAATCGATCTTCCCCTGAACCAGACATACATGATGATGAACATGACACCTGCGATCAGGAAGGTGGCCCAACCGCCGTGCATGAACTTGTTGAGGTTGGAAAAGAGGAACAATCCTTCAATTAAAAGATAGACCCCCACGAAAAGTGCGGCCAGCATAGAAGGTATCTTGCTGTAATACAAATAAAAGCCCATCAGCACGGTCGTCATCAGCATGGTGATGTTGATGGTCAGACCATAGGCGGCTTCCATATTGGCAGATTTCTGAAAGAAAAGAATCACCAGGATACAGGCTATCCAAAGGAAGCGGTTTACACTGGGGACGAACATCTGCCCTTTGATTTGCGTCGGGTAGCTGATCTGAACTTTTGGCCAGAAATTCAGCAGGATAGCTTCACTAATGATGGTAAAGGAAGACGTGATCATGGCCTGGCTGGCAATGACGGCGGCTATAGTGGCGATGAGGATGCCCGGCATCAGGAACCAGATCGGCATGATGCTGAAAAAGGGATTGTTGATAGACAGGTCGACCTCAGGATTGGAGAGCAGCCAGGCACCCTGTCCCATATAATTCAGCAAGAGGGTCACCTTCACATACATCCATGAAACCCTGATGTTTTTCACCCCGCAGTGACCCAGGTCGGAGTAAAGGGCATCGGCACCCGTGGTACACAGAAACACGGCTCCAAGCAACAGGTACCCTTCAGGATGTTCGGCCAGCAGGCGGTATGCGTACACAGGATTGAGCGAATCGAGAATAAACGGCATTTCCATCACCTGTACCATGCCAAGGGTCCCTAACATGCTGAACCAGATGAACATGATGGGACCGAAGGACTCTCCGATCCATTTGGTTCCAAACTGCTGTATCAGAAAAAGCAGGCAGATGATCCCCAGCACAATGGGGATGATGGGAATGGAAGGATTCACCATTTTGAGGCCTTCCACAGCAGACACCACGGTAATGGCAGGAGTGATGATGCCGTCGGCCAGCAGGGTGCTCCCGCCGATGATGGCAAAGATAAAGGCCCAGCGGGCTTTCTTTCTGATCAGGGCATAGAGTGCGAAAATTCCGCCTTCCCCCTTATTGTCGGCCCTGAGTGTGATCAGCACATACTTAAGGGTCGTTTGAAGCGTCAGCGTCCAGAAGATGCAGGAAATGCCCCCCATAATTACCTCCCGGGTGATCCCGCCCGCTCCGTTGGCGATCGCCCTTAAAACATACAGGGGAGATGTGCCGATATCCCCGTAAATAATTCCCAGCGTGATTACCAATCCGCTGAATGTAAGCCGGTTAAGATTTGAACCGTGTGCCATTGTGAAGCCGGATAATGGCGGCTAAAGTACTTAAGATCATCCAATATCAAAAGAAAATATCATCTACAGGGAGGAGTTGATTCCTGAAGTAAGGCAGGTGCGGATGGTTTAGAGGTTTAGGGTTTGGTTCAGTTCAGTTCAATTCTGGCATACTGGCAGTCTGGCACTCTGGCATTCTTGCATTATAAACACAGTTTATTCACAGGGATAAACAGGATATACAGGATATTCATATTCAACACCATATAATTGCAACAAGAAAACCGGGTCTTTGCGTCTTCGGTGTGGAAAGTTTAGAGGTTTAGAAGTTTAGTTGTTTAGTTGTTGAGAAGTTCAACAACAACGAATTTGTCAAACGATATTCACCTCAAATTCCAGCTTCACTCCGAACTTTTCCATCACAGAAGCCTGCACCAGTGTTGCCAGATCGAGGATCTCCCGGCCGCCGGCATTTCCATGGTTTACCAGCACGAGGGCCTGGCGGTCGTGAACGGCGGCATCGCCCAGCCGTTTTCCTTTCAAGCCGCATTGTTCAATCATCCAGCCCGCCGCGAGTTTAAACGAACCATCCTCCTGTGGATAAGTCACAATACCGGGAAAGCGTGAGCTTAACTCCGCGTATTTCGTATTACTGACCACGGGGTTTTTAAAGAAACTGCCCGCATTGCCCGTTACTTCCGGATCAGGAAGTTTGGAAGCCCTCAGACTGCAGACGGCATCAACCATTTCGGAGAGCGAGGGTGCGCTGATACCGGCAGCATCGAGATGTTCACGCAGGCCCCGGTAAGAAAGGTCCGGGATATACTGCCTTGACAACTTCAGGGTCACAGCGGCAATCAGGACACGGTTTTTCAATTCTCCTTTAAAAATGCTGTCGCGGTATGCGAAACGGCACGCATCCCTGTCCATTTCGATCCGCTCCCCACTCCCGAGCACAAAGGCCTCCAGGCTGTGAAACACATCTTTGAGTTCCACCCCGTAAGCGCCGATATTCTGAACCGGAGCAGTGCCGGCATTCCCCGGTATCATCGCCAGGTTTTCGATGCCGGAAAGTCCCTCCCTGGCACAAAACCGTACCAGTTCATGCCAGTTCTCCCCTGCCTGCACCGTGAGCAATACTTCATCCTTCCCATGATCCGTCATGGAAATGCCTTTATTCCGGACGGCCACCGTCAGTCCCGCTACATCCCGTGTAAAAAGCACATTGCTGCCACCCCCGAGGATGAAGAGTTCCGGGTAGCGATGAAAGAGAACCGCTGCAACTTCGATAAAATCTTCAGTTGTGCTAACGCAAGTAAAAAACCGGCTGCTGGCCCTGATCCCGAAGGTGTTAAGTCTATCAAGTGACTTATTCTCAATTATTTCCATAAGCGATCCTGTTGAAGGCTACATGCCATAACACCATCATCGAAATCCAGATACAGCCCCTGATAATCAAGCTCATTTTACCCGGCACAATATCTGTCCTTTCCAATTTCCGCTTTCAGTTTTCCGGCTCCGGCGTTCAGGCGGGTTGGCAATTTAAAAATTTACTGTAACTTTGTGCTTGAAAAATGATTGTTAAACCCAATAATTATCAAAAAATGATGAAAAAGTTACTTTTCTTAAGTGTTTTTGTCCTTGCCGGAATGATGCTCCATGCACAGTGGATTCCCCAGGCTACGGGATTTCCCCTGCCATCGGTGGGTATCAACTACATCAGTGCCGTGGATGCCAATGTGGTCTGGGCGCTCGGATATGACGGCAGCGGCGGTACCGCCGAACTGCAGGTGTTTACCCGTACCAATAACGGGGGTACTACCTGGACAGCAGGTTCCATTCCCGGATATTCCACATACGGAACATCCATGATTTATGCACACGATTACAACACCGCATGGGTACCCCTGTTCGGACCCAACGGAGGCGGTGTCCTGATGAAAACCTCCGACGGCGGAGCCACCTGGGTACAGAAAAACACCGGCGCATTCCCTGCTCCGGACGGTTTCCCCAACGTAGTGCATTTCTTCAATGCCAATGACGGTTTCTGTATGGGAGATGCCACCGGCGGATATTTTGAGATCTATACCACCACCGACGGAGGCGAAACCTGGACCCGCGTTCCTTCCGCCAATATTCCCGCACCGCTTTCCGGCGAATGGGGAATTGTCGGATATTATTCAGTGGTTGGCGACAATATCTGGTTTGGTACCCAGAAATCACGGGTGTACAAATCAACCGACAAAGGGCTGACCTGGACGGTCTCCAGCCTCGGTGTGGCCGCCACCTACATTGATGTGGCCTTTTTAACCGCAACCCACGGCATTGCCATTGACAGAGGTCAGAATGCAACCGCCCTCTATGAAACCCTCGACGGTGGCACCACCTGGACACTCATCCCCTATTCCGGCCCTTATTATACCAACGATTTCGCATGGGTTCCCGGCACCACCAACACCTGCGTTTGTACGGGAGCCGCCACCAATCTGTCGGGTTGTTCATACAGTTACGACGGCGGTCATACCTGGACCGAGTTCAACGGCACCAACGGGGTGCAGTTCCTCGAAACCGAATGGATTAACAC
The DNA here is from genome assembly GCA_964608665.1 of uncultured Bacteroidales bacterium. Lineage (GTDB taxonomy): Bacteria > Bacteroidota > Bacteroidia > Bacteroidales > CAIXZF01 > JAKLIX01. Next base: position 10,607 of record CAZSQJ010000023.1, read on the forward strand.
TCAGACCGGATGGGCCGGAGACTTTACCGATGCCACTACTCCCGCCACCCTTGGCGGAATGTATAAATACAATGGTAACCTGACCGGGATCCTTGCCATCGATCCCAAAGAGGGCGGCATCAACATCTACCCCAATCCTGGCAACGGGTACTTTAACTTCGCCATCGTTGGCTTTGAACGCCAGGATATTCAGATCAACATCTTCAATATGGTCGGACAAAAGGTTTATCACACTGCCACCAACCAGAACCTGATTTCCTATAACCAACAGATCGACCTTTCTATGCTTGGACAGGGCAGTTACATTGCAGAAATTCAGGCAGGAAGTAAAATTTTCAAAGAAAAACTGGTGATCCGTTAGGTATCATCACCGGTCCAAAAAAGCGCTTTTGTCATCAGACTGCCTGACAGAAGCGCTTTTTTCATGAATGCCGACCATAAACACATCGACCATGAAGTATTATTTATTACCGTGGGTACTGTGCTTACTTTTTTCAATTCCGTTGTCTGCACAGGTCCTTCCCCTTACAGACACCACCCTGAGCCCTGAGGAATCCAGGTTCAGGGATTCCGTGGCCATGGTCAACGAAAAAGCCAGAATACTGCAACAGTCGCAGGAAGCCTACAACGAAGGCGTGCAGGCATTCGACAAGGGGGATTACCACCAGGCAATCCGGCTTTTCACCCAATCCCTCACCCTGAACCCGGAATTCGACAAAGCGGTTTACAACAGGGGGGTTGCTGCCTTTCTAATCGCTGATTATGCTGGGTGTATCTCCGACATGAATGCATTGCTCCTGAAAAATCCGGCTGATGCAACAGTACGCATGAAAAGAGCGGAAGCCTTTACAGGGCAGGGTGATTATCCTCAGGCGGCCGAAGACTACCTGGCCATCACCGCAGGAGATCCCTCGTCATACAAAGCATACTACGCGCTGGGCGAGGTGTATTTCCTCACCTCCCGCTATGAAGACGCCCTGAACCAGTTTAACAAGGCCATCAGTCTCAAACCAGACTTCGCAAGGGCTTATAACGACAGGGCCTCATGCCACCGTATGACCGAAAAGCTGCAGGACGCCCTTCGCGATCAGCAAAAAGCCATTTCGCTTGACCCCTCCCAGGCTTTCTTTTACAATAATCTCGGCAGTATCAAACGCAAACTGGATGACCCGGCAGGTGCCATTGAAGCTTACACCCAGGCTGTCGCCAAAGATCCCGCATACTACCTGGCCTACAATAACAGGGGTGGAGTTTATTTTGAACAGGGGAAATTTGACCTTGCACAGAAGGACTTTAATAAAGCACTGGAAATCAATCCGAAATATTCATCAGCCTTAACCAACAGGGGGATATATTACCACAAAACGGAGCAATACGAGCTTGCCCTGGCTGACTTCAACAAAGCCATTGAATACAGTGCTGAAAACTCCGTGGCCTGGTTAAACAGGGGGATTACAAAAGAGATGCTGAAAGATGCCGAAGGAGCTTGTGCTGACTGGAAAAAAGCTGCCGAACTCGGGCTGAAAACAGCGCAGCAGTATTATACCATGGACTGTGAATAAATGTATTGTAAGATGAAGAAGCCTTTTTATCTGCCGCTCCTCCTGATCATTTTTATACAACAGGGGGTGATTTCCCAGAATATCGAGTTCAAGGCATCCCAGTTTAAGGACCGGAAGGAGGAGTTCAGGCTTGCGGAAGCCCAGCTTGAATCCGGGAATGTTTCCTTTAAGGAAGCCCTGAAAGCTATTGAAGAAGGAATCAATCCTGCTCCCGGATTTTCCGCCGCCCTGGAGTCGTTTTTAAAAGCAAATGCGTTTAATCCCGATAATGCCGAATTGAACTATAAAATCGGAAAATGCATGTTTTACACCGGTCAGGAGATCGCTGCCATCGACCACCTTAAGAAAGCCCTGATCCTGAACGAAAAAGACTGTCAGCCCGATGTCCACCTGCTGCTCGGCAGAGCCCTGAAGCTCAACTACAGCTTTGATGAAGCCAAAGCCCAGTTCATCCTGTACAAGTCGAAGGAAAAAGAAAAAGTCATTGCCGGTATGACGGCAGAACTGAACCGCGACATCCAGCAGTGTGAGTCTGCAAAGGCCATGGTTGAGAAACCGCTGGAAAGGATCTGGGTTGAAGCGGTTAAAGACTGGAACACCTCAGATGACGAATATGCGCCCAGTATCACCGCCGATGAATCCATGCTGGTGTTTAACAGGTCAAAATTATCTGAGCCCGGATCATTGAAGGTGCTGGTTACGAGCCGTGAAAAAGGACGGTGGTCGCTGCCGAAAGCTTTCGGAACCCCTTATGACCCGGAAGGCACTTATGAATCCTTTGCCGTCAGTTACGATGGTCAGGCCCTGTATATGGGTAAACAGGGATCCAACAAAGACATTTTTGTTTCGAAACTGGAAGGACGCAACTGGACATCGCCCCTGCGCCTGCCCGACAAAATCAACTCCCCCTCTCATGAAAGCGGCGCCTGCTTCACTCCTGACGGGATAAAAATATATTACGTAACAGAACACACCTATGGTAACAAGGGAGGGAAAGACCTGTTTTTCAGCGGAGTAATGGACAGAAACCAAAATATATGGGGAGAAGGCATGACCATTGGTTCGGAACTGAACACGCCCTGGGATGACGGATACATCTACCTTCATCCTGATGACAAGACCATATACTTTGCTTCCAAAGGACATAACGGCATGGGTGGCTACGATATTTACAAGACTACGCGGCTTGCAGGAAGGTGGTCAACACCCGAGAACCTTGGTTATCCCGTAAACACTCCCTGGGATGAAACCTCTTATGTCCTTTCTGCCAGCGGCAAACGTGCCTATGTCACTTCAAACCGTCCGGAGGGCAGCAAAGGGGGATTCGACATCTTCAGGATCACTTACCTGGGACCGGTAAAACAACCGCAACCGGCATATGAGGACCAGCTTCTGGCGGATGTGGCGGCGCCGCAGCGGGACGACAAGCTGAAGGGGATGGTTGACGTGGAATCCAAAAACCTGACGATTTTAAAAGGAAGGATACTGGATGATTTCACAGGTCAGCCCGTGGGTGCTGCAATCGACATCATCGACAATGTGAAAAATGCGGTGATCGCTACTTTCAGCAGCAACAGCATCAGCGGGAAATTCCTGGTATCCCTCCCTGCCGGCTTCAATTACGGCATTGCCGTAAAAGCGAAAGACTACCTTTTCCACTCAGAAAATTTCAACCTTCCTCTGACGAGCTCCTACCAGATGGTGGAAAAGGAGATCAGGCTGAAGGGAGCCTGTATCGGTTGTAAGATCATCCTGAAGAATATTTTCTTCGATACCGGGAAATTCGTGCTGAGACCCGAGTCTTTTAATGAGTTGAACCGGCTTGCAGACCTGATCCGCGACCTGGCCAGGGTGAAACCGGGTATTAAAATTGAGATTTCCGGACATACCGACAACGTCGGTTCAGAAAGCTCCAATATGACCCTTTCCGAGAACCGTGCCAAAGCCGTGGTGAAATACCTGACCGACCAGGGCATCGGGGCTGATAAACTGGTTTTTAAAGGATACGGTCCATCCCAGCCTGTCGCTTCCAATGCCACTGCAGAAGGAAGACAGGAAAACCGGCGGACAGAATTCAAGATTATCGGAGAATAGCGCGCCATTCGTGTCGAAGATCTACCTGATCGGTTTTATGGGAAGCGGTAAGTCCGCTACCGGACAGCAACTGGCCAGGGAACTGGGATACAATCACTTCGATACAGATGCTGTTTTCGAGGAAACATACAGGTTTACCATCCCCCGTTTCTTTGAAACCTTCGGTGAAGAAGCTTTCAGGAGGATGGAAAGCGGTATCCTGATGAAAACCGCATCCATGGATAAGGTCGTGGTGTCCACGGGAGGAGGCACACCCTGCTTTCACGAAAACATGGCCTTTATTCTGAAACACGGGGTATCGGTATATCTCAAACTTGATTGGGAACATCTGATGAAACGCCTGCAGGAGTCTCGCAAACCCAGACCGTTGATCAGGGACACCGGAAAACATGAACTGGAACAAAACCTGGCATCACTGTTTAAAAGCCGGGAATCTTATTACCGGCAGGCTCACATCACCCTGGATATCACGGGGCTGGCCTTAAGCGGGATCATTCAGAAGCTGCTTCCGTTACTGGAGACAGATTAAGGGCAGGTGATCTTCTTTTTAGAATTACCAGGCACTCCACATGATGGCTATGCGGGAACATGTCGAACGGCTGTACCAGTTTTATCTCATAATGATCCGCCATCATGGCAAGATCGCGGGCCTGGGTGGCCGGGTTGCAGCTGATATAGGCTACCCTGGAAGGAGCCGCATGTAAAATCTGCTGCACCACCTTCTCATGCATGCCGGAGCGGGGCGGATCCGTGATCACCACATCGGGATGCCCATGCCTGCGCAAAAAATCATCTGTCATCACAGCGGCAATATCCCCCGCAAAAAATGCCGCATTCGCAATCCCGTTCCTTTTACTGTTCTCATCTGCATCCTTTACGGCGTCTTCAACATATTCAATACCAATAACTTTTCTTACCTGCCTTGCAATGAATGACGCAATGGTCCCGGTGCCGGTGTACAGGTCGTAAACCAGCTCACTACCCTGAAATTCCAGCTTTTCGGCACACAGCCGGTACATGGCAAGAGCCTGGGCTGTATTAACCTGGAAAAAACTCTGCGGGCCAATCCTGAACACCAGATCTTCCATCCTTTCTTCAAGCCAGCCCCTGCCTTTGTAAAGGATCACTTCCTGATCCGCAATGCTGTCATTGACCTTTTCATTCACCACATACATCAATGAATTGATCATGGGGAATTTTTCGCCGATGCGTTCCAGTACCCGGTGGATTACCGGCTCATTCCGCTCTCCCGTTACCAGAATCACCAGCCAGTCGCCCTGATTGCTGTTCCTGATCCACAGGTTCCTGAAAAAGCCCTGGTTTGTCCTGGCATCGTAGAACGAAAGCCCGGTTTCCAGGCATACTTCCCTGGCATACAGTCTGATGGCATCTGAAGGAGCTTCCTGAAGGTAGCATTCCCTGATATCGAGGATACGGTCGAATAACTGTGGAAGATGAAAACCCAATCCCCTCATATCGGGGGTTTCCACGCTTTGCTCCCCTTCCAGCCAACGCCTTGCCGAAAAAGTGTACTCCAGTTTGTTACGGTAAAAACGGGTGTTAACCGAGGGAATAACAGGTTGAATTTCCGGGTACTGCAATTTCCCAATGCGATCGAAGGCATCCTTCACCTGCTTATGCTTGTAATAAAGCTGGCCTTCATCATCCAGGTGCTGCCACTTGCAACCTCCGCATAAACCAAAATGGGTACAAAACGGGGTCACCCGCCTTTCTGAGTATTGATGAAAATGAACAGCCCTGCCTTCGAGGTAGGTTTTTTTCTTTTTAATTACCTGTATATCAACCACATCACCAGGAGCAACAAAGGGCACGAAAATCACCAGGTCCCCGATCCTGGCTACGGCTTTTCCCTCTGAACCCGCATCGCAAATGGTAACCTGCTCGTACAATGGCAATGGTTTTTTTCTTCTTTTCATCTGATTATTGTTCTGATTTCAATGGTTCCCGCTAAGCGGTAGAATATCCATCACTGATCATCGCCGGTTTGAATGAACGATAGTCCTTACGGATATTTCATCCTGTTCAATATTTTGCGTTCCTGTTTTTCCGGAACACCAGATCAGGGCTTTATCTTCCAGATTTTATCTGACACTTCAAGATAGGTTCCGAGCGCGGCCGAACCGTACCAGCGAAACAAGACAGCATCCAGGATGCCTGAGGTGACAGCCGGATCGCCCATCAGCAGCGTTTCTGCTTCTTCAAATGATGTTACATCGAGAATGAAGATACCCCGGTACCCCTGATCGTTTTTTCCCATGGGGCCTGCCACCACCAACTTAGCCTGCGCTGTCATGCGGCTCATGTTTTCCATATGTCCTGCAAAACAACTGTCGGTGAAGGTTTTGTCCTTAGTATCGTTTTTACCGGTCGTCAGGATTACAAGGACATAGCTTTTCATACCGTAATCATCGGCCCCCAGGGACTTAGCCAGGGCCTCATCATAGCTGGGATTTTGTTCCTGGGCTGACAGGCAGCCTCCAAGAAGCCACGACAACACCAAAATACAAGCTTTCATCTTCATTATCATCCTTTTAGTATTTTATACTCAGTCTTGACAAGTTTGCGAATGCAAAGCTGTTTATACCGACACAGTAAAGCAATGTGCAATAAGCGTGCTTCATTACAGTGTACGGCATTCCTGGTTCTAAGCACCAATGCTGCGCATTGCTGCAAAGAACCAGTGAAGACTGAGTTATGCCGTACACCGTTATTACACAATTTTTCGCAAACCTGTTCCGTGTCGGTATACATCAAAACTAAAAACAGTCCGGACAGCACATTATGCATTGATAAGCAGCACTCAAAAGGTCTCAGTCGGGGGTTGAAACATCCGTTTGCCTTTTTTGGTAATGATCTGAATCCCCCCACTCTCCCCAGGCGATTTCTGCTCCGGCCATATGGATCCTTGCTTCAAGGCAGCCGCGGCACTCCTCTGCCTCTTCATCAATGCAGGGTTTGTCCTGGTATAACAAATAATTCTCCCTGTATTTCACAGGGGTAAGGTTTGGCATGATCACATTGGCTCCGACCCTGATGGCTTTTTCCCTTCCCTGGGGATCGATGCTCTGCATGGCGGTTGTAGCCGCGATATTGATGTTTTTCATCATGATCCTCAGCAATGCCACCATTTTGAGGGAAAGATAAAACCTGTCAATCCGGTCCAGCAACAGATGGCGGAACCGGTACAGCGGGGTGTCATGATGTTCGATATAGGGGCCCATTCCGGCCATGTCGATATCGAAGGACTGCATGAACAGCAGGTCGTCCGCCAGATCGCCCGGACTCTGAAACGGCAGGCCGATCATCACACCCGTACCAACCTGGTAACCAAGTGCTTTCAGCGTGTGTAAAGCCTCCAGGCGGCGATGATAATCATGTTTGCTGTTATCAGGATGCAATTTTTTGTAAAGTTCCGGATTGCTCGCTTCGATACGCAGCAGGTAGCGGTGTGCACCGGCCTCCATCCAGCGGCGGTAGGTGGATTCACTTTGCTCACCAAGCGACAGGGTCACATGCAGCTCATGTTTCGTAGCATCATGGATCTTCCTGAGCAGGGTCTCTATTCTTGCCGAAAAAGAAGCGGTGCTTTTCTCGCCCGACTGTATCACAATGCTGGCAAAACGGTTCTGATGAGCGAAACGTGCAGCTTCAAGCACTTCTTCGTCAGTCAGATCATAACGGATCACTTTGGCGTTTCCTGCCCTCACCCCGCAATACAGGCAATTTTTGGTACAACGGTTTGAGAATTCTATCAATCCCCTGAAATACACTTTGTTCCCAACAAAATCCTGCTTTACTTCTGCCGATTTTTTGAAAAGAAGCACACGTTCCTGAGGATCAGTCTGCAGCAGGCTCACCAGATCTTCCCTGTTAAATTGCTCCTTTTGAAGGATTTTTTCCGTTTGCGACATTTCAACCCTGTCTTTTAAATAACTTAGCCCGTCAAAAGTACGGTTTTTAGCGTTCAACCGGCCTGGTGCATCCGGGCATCAACTGCGACTTACCATGAAGAAAGTATTAAGCACCGATCAGATCAGGCAGGCCGACGCTTATACCATCGCACATGAGCCGGTGGCTTCGGTGGATCTGATGGAACGTGCAGCTGCAGCCTGTACCGAATGGATACGCGATCATTTTGCGGCCGGTATGCCTGTTTGCATTTTTTGCGGGATGGGCAACAACGGAGGCGACGGTCTGGTGATGGCCCGCCTGCTGGCTGCCGGCGGAAGGCCGGTCAGGGTTTTCGTGGTCAGGCACAGTGACAAAGCCACCCCCGACTTCGAAACGAATCTGGAAAGACTTAAAAAACAAGCGATAGTACCAGTATCCGATATCCTTACTGCGGATGATCTGCACACGGCCGTCCATGATGAACTGTTGATCGATGCGCTGCTGGGGTCGGGTCTGAACAAAGCGGTGACCGGCCTGCTGCAGGATGTGATCCGCTTTATCAACCGGCAGTCCTGCTTCCGGCTTTCGATCGATGTACCTTCGGGTTTTTTCTGCGACAGGGAAACTGACCCTGCTGCCGGTGCGGTGGTACATGCCAGTCACACCCTGACTTTCGAAGTGCCCCGCCTGGCTTTCTTTTTCGCAGAAGCGTGGAAATTCACGGGAGACTGGACCCTGATCCCGATCGGCCTTGACCGGGAATTCCTGGAAAAGGCAGAAAGTCATCACTATCTGGTGGAAGAGGTAGACATCCGTTCCGCCCTGAAACCAAGGCCGCTTTTTGCACACAAGGGGCATTTCGGTCATGGCCTGCTGATATCGGGATCTTATGGAAAAATGGGTGCTGCCGTTCTTGGCACCCGGGCTGCCCTGCGGTCGGGAGCCGGTCTGATCACCACCCATATCCCGGTCGAAGGCTGCCACATCCTTCAGACCGCAGTTCCGGAAGGCATGGTCAGTATCGACAGGAATCTGCACTGCTTTTCCCAATTGCCGGAACTTTCCGCCTACGATGCCATTGCGGCCGGCCCGGGATCCGGAACCGCTCCTGAAACGGCAACGGCGCTTAAACTATTGATACAGAACACTCCCGTCCCACTGATCCTGGATGCCGATGCTTTGAACATCCTTTCCCAAAACAAGACATGGTTGTCATTCCTGCCGCCCGGAAGCATCCTGACTCCCCATCCGAAAGAATTTGAAAGACTCACTGAGAAAACTGCATCGGGTTTCAGCCGGAATGCCCTGCAAAGGGAGTTCTCAGTGAAATATAATCTCTATATCGTGTTGAAAGGCGCATATACCTGTATTTCCTTTCCGGATGGAAATATGTTCTTCAATCCCACTGGAAACCCCGGAATGGCAACGGCAGGAAGCGGAGATGTGCTGACAGGCATCCTGCTGGGATTGATGGCGCAGGGACACACTGCATCGTATGCAACCCTTGCTGCAACCTACCTGCATGGACTGGCCGGTGATACCGCCTGTTCCGGCGGGAATGAAAATGCGCTGATCGCCGGGGATATTATCGATGCGCTCCCCCAGGCTTTCAGCATGCTTACCTCCTGACTGTCAATCCACCTGGGTTGAACCCCTTAAAAGTGTCGGATCTGGCGGATGGGAATCAGCAGACCTGAACCGCTTGTTGTTATACAGAAACCGGACTTTCTTCAGGAAGAAGTGCCGGACCGGCGGTTGCCAATTCCTCTTCAATGAGTGGATTACCGGGAATCTCTTCATCGAGTTTCAGATTATCGATAATGAAATTCTGCCGTTCGGGTGTATTTTTACCCATGTAGAACGACAGAATCCCATGGATTGACATTTCCTTTTTCATGATCACCGGATCGAGGCGGATGGAAGGGCCGATAAAGTGTTTGAATTCGTCGGGAGATATTTCTCCCAGTCCCTTAAACCGGGTGATCTCCGGTTTGGTTCCCAGTTGCGCGATGGCAGCCTGCATTTCTTCATCACTGTAACAGTAAATGGTCTTTTGCTTGTTCCTCGCACGAAACAAAGGCGTCTGCAGGATATACAGATGCCCGGCCTTCACCAGATCGGGGAAGAACTGAAGAAAAAAGGTAAGCATCAGCAGCCTGATATGCATGCCGTCCACATCGGCATCTGTAGCAATGACAATGTTGTTATACCGCAGATTGTCAAGGTCTTCTTCTATGTTGAGGGCTGCATGCAACAGGTTAAACTCTTCATTTTCATAAACCACCTTTTTGCTCAGTCCAAAGCAGTTCAAGGGTTTGCCCTTAAGCGAGAACACTGCCTGGGTATTCACATCACGGGATTTGGTGATGCTGCCGCTGGCCGAATCCCCTTCGGTGATGAACAGCGTGGTTTCAAACCTTCTCTCGTGATTGTCGATGTAATGAATACGGCAGTCCCGGAGCTTGCGGTTGTGCAGGCTGGCTTTTTTCACGCTGTCCTTGGCCAGTTTCTTAATATTGGCAATGTCTTTGCGTTCTTTTTCCGACTGCAGGATTTTCCGGTACAGGATATCCGCCGTTTCCTGATTGATATGCAGGTAGTTGTCAAGGTTCCTCTTAACAACTTCCATGATGAAATTCCTGACAGACGGCCCGTCGGGTGCCGTGTACTGGCTGCCCAGCTTGGTTTTGGTCTGGGATTCAAAAACCGGTTCCTGTATTTTTATGCTGAGTGCGGCAATAATGGACGTCCTGATATCCCCGGGATCAAAATCCTTTTTGTAAAACTCCCTTACGGTTTTTACCACCGCCTCGCGGAAAGCCGCCTGGTGTGTACCGCCCTGGGTGGTGTGCTGGCCGTTGACGAAGGAATAATACTCTTCCCCGTACATTTTCTCCCCGTGGGTGATGGCAAATTCGAAATCATTGTCCCTGACATGGATGATAGGGTAAAGGATGGGTCCGTCGATATTGGTCTCAAGCAGATCCATCAGACCATTGCGGGAAAAGAAGCGCTGACCGTTAAAGACTATCGTCAGACCTGTGTTCAGGTACACATAATTCCACAGCAACTTCTCGATATGCTCACTTAGAAAATGATAATTTCCAAAAACCTGTATATCAGGCTTAAATGTAACGATAGTGCCCCTTCGCAGTTCTGAAGGCTGTTCAGCTTCCTCGCTGAAAATCTCTCCATGCTGGAATTCAACTACCTTGCCAAAGCCGTCTCTGACAGACTGAACCCTGAAATAAGAGGAAAGTGCATTGACCGCCTTAGCTCCCACGCCATTCAATCCCACCACTTTTTTAAAAACCTTGCTGTCGTATTTGGCGCCAGTGTTTATCCTGGAAACACAATCCACCACCTTACCCAGGGGGATCCCCCGCCCGTAATCCCTGATACTTACCATCTGGTCGCGGATGCTGATCTCGATCGTCTTACCAAATCCCATCATGTATTCATCGATCGAATTATCAATGATCTCCTTGATAAGCACATAGATCCCGTCGTCATGCGAGGCACCGTCGCCCAGTTTGCCGATGTACATGCCCGGCCGCATGCGGATGTGCTCCTTCCAGTCGAGCGAACGGACACTATCCTCCGTATAATCAAACATAATATTCTGTTGCGGATACAAAGATACATGCACCCGGGCAATCCGGCGATTTAAAATGCTAACAATCCCCGGTGAATAAAACTGCAATCCGGAATAATCAGCCAGTCGTAGCGGCCAATATGCTACCTTTGCAGACAACAAACATGTGCCACATCATGAAACCAGCATCCAGAACTCTGATATTCAGCATCTTGATGACATCATCCCTGATGCTTTTCCAGGCTTGTCACGTAGCCTATATTCCTTCCATGGAAAATGTACCCCTGCTTCAGAAAAAATTTGAAGTGCAGGCCAACCTGACACCGGCCAACTTTCAGGCTGCCTTTGCACCGGCCGAGCATGTGGGACTGATGCTCAATGCCCAGTCCTCCGGGAACAAGTGGACTGAAGACAATGACATTGATTATGAGGCAAAAAGACAGTTCATTGAAGGCGGAGCCGGCTACTGGAAAAAGACCGAAGACAATAAGTATTTTGAGGTATATGGCGGTGCAGGTTATGGAAAGCTGCACTTTTTTGATGACTGGCTTTCCCAGGACAGGGATTACGAGGCGACCATGGTCAGAACTTTCCTGCAGCCTGCCATCGGAATCTCCAACGACTATATTGATGTTGCTTTTTCTGCAAGATTACTGCAACTGAAGTTTATAAACCCGGAAGTAAAAAATTTCACACAGGATGACCTCGAATCACTGGAGTTATGGGACCTGGATAAAAACCCCTATTACTTCATTGAACCTGCCATCACCTTCAGGGCAGGGTATAAATACCTGAAGGCCCACTTTCAGTATCTCTATTCTTATAAGGTTAACGATACACCCATCAACAGATACAACCAGAACTTCTTTATGGGTATCTCGCTCAGGTTTTAATGAATCCGGAGATCGATGAAAGCCGGGAAAGCGTTTAAAGCGATTGGTCTTCTATTGCGAAAACCCTGGATGCTGAACCTCATCCTGGAGCATGACCAGGTGTGGCAACATCGTCTGGAGGACAAATTTGGCAAATCAATCAGGCTTCCGCTGATTCCTTTTCATACCGTTTGCGGAACCCGGGGTCGCATAGAACCCTTTGCATCCCTCGACGGAGGATCACTCCCGACCGATCTGCTTCTGCTTAAAAGTCTGGCTGCCAGATTCCAATCCTGCCGCTATTTCGAGATCGGTACCTGGCGGGGAGAAAGCACATCCAATGTGGCACATGTGGCACATCACTGCACCACCCTCAACCTCAGCCGGGAAGAGATCATTGCCCGGGGAGGCAGCAGGGAGTATGCCAACGAACATTTTCGTTTTATTAAAGGAAAAGACAATATCAGATTGATCGGCGCCGATTCCGCAACCTTCGATTTCTCATCCCTTGACGCACCTTATGATTTGATCTTCATCGACGGAGATCACCATTATAAATCCATATTGCAGGATACCCGCAATGTGTTTCGCTATGTGGCACATGAAAACAGCATTGTTGTCTGGCATGATTACGGCAGGAATCCAGAAACCGTCAGGCCCGAAGTCTTTGCTGCCATTCTCGATGCGCTTCCCCATGAAAAACACACGGGCCTTTTCCATGTATCCCATACGCTTTGCGCCGTCTATGCCCCTGCAATCATGCAGGACTTCAGAGAAAGAAACATGCCAGCGGAAAAGGGCAGTTTCAGCATCGAACTGCAGTGGAATCCCGATATCACGGAAGATTCCCCGGAAGGCTCTCTCCTCTCAGATCGTCCTTCCTCGTGATCTTACGGATCTCATCCTTCAACATCCTGTAATCATCGCGGCTGAAAATGAATTCCTTCAGTGATGGCCTTGCAATCCTGATAAACATCATCAGTTCATAGACAAATATGAAGGAATATGAAACGGATGCGGTAATCCCCGCGCCGATGATGCCATATTCAGGGATCAGCCAGAACCCCAGGATCAGGGTAAACACCAGTCCCACCGAAGATCCGATGGTGTTGATATGGGGTTTTCCCCTGCCGGCAAAATAATGGCTGAACATCATGCCTGAACCGTTGGCAAGAATCCCGACACCCAGGCTCATGATAATGGCATGCGTCCCGGTGAATTCCTTTCCGAAGAGGGCAAAAAACGACTCCGGCAATAACAGTAATACAATGATCATCAGCAAGGTGGCCAGGAAAGTCAGTTTCAGCAGGCGCAATGTGAACCGCCTGGCGTAATCCAGATCGCTGGTGTTGCTGATCCTGCTGTATTGCACAATCGCCATGCTCTTGCCAACCACCCATGTTCCCTCCGCCAGCTGATTCCCCAGATGGAACAATCCAACCCCTGCCCTGCCGATGTATTCATTGATAATGAAATAACTCAGCCGGTAATTCATCATCTGGATAATGTACGCAATCTGCACCATGGAGCCCAGGCGGAAGATCTCACGGATCACGGGCAGCAGGCTGGTTGTTCCCGACCACTGCAGCTTGCCGAATACCAGCCAGGATGAACATAACCATGTGAATCCATAAGCAATGTAAAGGCTGAAAAGGTATGCCATCACTGTCCGGTATTCCAGGACAAGGAAGAACAGCAATAAAGCAAGCATTTGCAGGACAAACTGCAGGGTACTGATCAGGTTATAGCTTTTGATCTTCTCCATTCCCAGCATCAGGTACAGATTGGTGTTTGCAAAAGAGAACATCAGGGACAGAAGCGTTACATGAAGCTCATATCCTTCCGGAACCATCGGAACAAAGCGCATCACGAGCCAAAAGATGACTGACACGATCATTGCCCACAAATAACTGACAAACAATAATTTAGAATGAGAAACCCGGGAAGTGAGGTATACAAGGATGGTGCCTCCCACAAGGCTGGTGAACAGCAGGATTATGGTGATCCCCAGTACCAGCATGCCGATGGTACCGTATCCCTCCGCATTCAGGTAGCGTGTGGAGATAAAGGCCATCAGCAGGCTCAATACCGCAATGATGACCCGCGATCCGGCTGTCCCGATGATTTTTTTAAACATGCGTCTGCTCCTGTTTGAGTAGTTTCAGGTAAAGGTCTCTGAAGGAGGCCGTTACGGCTTCCTGACCAAATCTTTCCATGATTCCGGCAGTAACCTTTTCAGGATCGTAATGACGGTAAGTCAGCAACATCTTTTCCAGGGCTGCATCCAGTTGGTCCGGACGGTCAGGATCGATAAGAATTCCATTTTCAGGCCCAATAAAGTCTTCCGGCCCGCCGCTCCGGGTGGCCACCACCGGTTTGCCAAGCGCCAGCGCTTCGGCGCTTGCCACAGAGAAGGTTTCCACCCTGCTGTTGGTCAGCAGAAAAGAGGCCTGCAGCATGAATTGCATTACGTAATCATTGTCCCGGCGACCATGAAAAAAAATCCATTTTCCTTCCCGGTCAAAGCTGGCTGCCAGTTCCCTCAGTATCTCCTCATCCTTTCCTCCCCCGATCACATGATATTCCAGCCCGGGATATTTCTCATAAAGTCTGGCGATGGCCCTGATGGCACCACTGATGTTCTTGCTGGCATCGTTCATGTCCGCTACGGTCAGAACCAGCGGAACATCCCTTTTTGCGTGAATCGGGAGGGGAAATGAAGTTCTTTCCACCACATTCGGGATGACCAGAAATTGCGGATTCCGGATCCCAGCCCTGATCATGGCTTGTTTCAGACCCTGAGAAACGACCGTAATGGCTTTGGCACGGGAACAGGCCCGGCGACTGAGCAGGCGGTAATACAAGGGTCTCCTCCTGAAACCACCGTACACAAATCCGGTCCAATGTTCCGTGATCACAAAGGGAATCCGCAAATACCGGCTCAGTATCCAGGCTGCCAGAACCGGCCGCAGCAACACATGAGCATGAATGATCGCAGGTTTGCCATGGTTTCGGAATGTATGCCGGAGCGCCAGATAGAGCGCCCTCAGATAGCGGAACCCATTGAGCCACGAAAATGCAGGATTCCGGATTGGTCTGTAATAAACCATGGTTTCGGTCACATGGTCATACCCGGCTGAATGAACCTTCAGATGCGCACCCCCGGGAATGGGACAGGGATACACCACAACCACATCCATAAATGCGGAAACCGCGCGGGCATGCTTCCTTACAAACACGCCAAGCTGCTCATCCAGCGGATTCGGATACCACCTCGGAAGAAAAAGGGCATAGCCTGATTTCCGGTAATTCTGTTTCAGTTTCAATCCCGTGAATGTATGAATGGAAAGCGTTCCTCCAGTAATAAAATTGCATTTTCAAGCCGCTGCCTGCCCGTTCCGCGTACAATACTGTAAGGTAAATCTAATGATATCAACTCCTTACGATATAACTCAAAAAAGTATCCCCGCAGATGGGGATGCTCCCTGAGTGGATCAGCTTCCCAGGGAAGATCGATATCACATAACAGGTAAAAGTCATGCGGATGGGTTTTCAACTGTCCGGAGATCCATGCCGGACAACGGCCAAATGCATGTTCCGACCAGATCATGGTGACCAGGGGATCGGTATCACAAAAAAGAAACCGGTTTGCCTTGTGAATCAACTGAAGTTCTGCATCGCGCTGCCCCCTGGCGATTTTCTCAATGTCGGCCACGGTATATTGCGGACCATGGATTTCCATGTATTCACGGGCGTATTCAGGCACCCAGACAGTATGAAAGTGATCAGCCAGGGAAGCTGACAGCACGGATTTCCCCGTGGATTCGGGCCCCGTGACCGCAATCCGGATTACCGGGCTGCCACTGATGTTTTCCATCTTCTTTTCCATTCCAGATAACCCGAAACTGCCAGTATAAGAAAAATAAGGTACTGAAAACCAGAGAACACCAAACCTTTGTAAGGGAACAGGAAGATGCAGATTGCATCACCTGCTATCCACAACATCCAATGTTCGATTTTTTTCAGGGCCATGAGCCACATGGCAACGATAAAGATGGCCGTGGCAAGGGAATCCAACAGGGGTACCGTGCTGTCGGTAAAGCGGTTGAGCAGGAAAAACAAGACCACGGTGAAAAACAGTATGATCCCGATGTATCCGGTGATTTCATAAAAAGATGAAACAGTGATCGGTCTGAATGCATGGTTTACTTCGTCTCTTTCCCTCCATTTGATCCAACCGTAAACGCTCATCAGGAAATAGAATGCGTTGATACCCATGTCAGCGTAAAGTCCTGCTGTATAACACAGCCATACATAGATCAGCACGCTCACAATGCCTACCGGGTAAACCAGAATGCTTTCCTTCCTTGCATACCATACACTCAGCAATCCGGTAATCACCGCAATGACTTCTGCAACTGAAGTATTTGAGAGGTTTTCTATTAACAATTCCGGCATAAGGAGATCTGCTTCCTATCCCGAATGCTGTCACCATTCCGGCAAGGGCAAAGGTAAGGATAAGCCCCAAACATGAAAATCAGGAAAGGCAGCATGCCATTAACTGAAGAAAGGGAGTCTTATAAACGGAAGCAGGCCGGTATTAAAAATCTCCGTCATCAGGGGCATCCTCAGGTGGTGGTCGCATCTGCGGCCTGTCACGCTGGGGCCCCCTTTCCCTGAGCTTTTCAAGAAGCACTTTCCGGAATTTCTTTTCCGCTTCATAGAGTGCGAGTACTTTGGAGGCCGGCAGTACAGCAAGGAATCTGGCATGGTATTCCTTTTTCAGATCCAACATTCGTTGTTCCTGAATAATTTGATTATCAACTATTTCCTTACATTGTGCATCCGTAAGTTTGTCAGGGGATTGCTGTTTGTCGCCGTATTTCTCGCGGAACTGCTTGTTGAGTGTTTTCCTTTTTTCTTTGAAATCATTATAGACAGGCCAGAAAACCTTTGCTTCCGCTTCCGTGAGATTTAATTCCCGCGTAAGAAAGGCCACCTGGAGGGCTCCCACTTTATCCCCATTCCTGTCAGGCAGCTGGCGGTGAGGACGCGGTCTTTGCCCGAAAACCGGCCAGACTGTGAGTAAACACACCATTATTATTAAGAACCGTGCCGCAATTACAGATGCATTTGATCTCATATATTTGGTTATTAATAGGTTAGGTCGGTGATATCATAGTCTTCCTGAAGAAGGAATTCAATGATCTCTTCATCGCTGATATTGTTCAGTACCTGCCCGTGAACGGATTCACCCTGATCCCGAACAGACGGTGTGGCAGCGATCTCCGTTGCTGACTCTCCGGGTAGCGCTCTACTGCTTTGTTGATCCGGTGTAGCTGAGGCCTTGCGCAGGCTATCCAGGCTGCTGCCGGTGCGAAGGCTGTCTTTCAGGCCGCTGTCGATAATCTGGGAAAGCTGTACCGGTTCATTGTTGCTTTTTTCGCTGCTCAGCAGAACGGCCAGTACCGCCAGACCGAACAAAAAGACGGCGGCTGCTGCATATAAGGCGGGCATCAGCGATGAGCGCCTTGCAGTCATACTTCGTTTTCCCGGTTCACAAGCCTGAACAACCCGGTCTGTAAGCGTATTAAAATACCCTTCAGGAACCCTGAACGGATTATTGCCGGCACCGGGAAAACAAGCGGGTTTCTCATCCCTGTCATCGGGTTCCGGAAAAATCTTCTCTATGTCGTCTCTTGTATCCATCGTGATGGATTTCACAAATATTTTGATTGATTAAATATTGAAAGGTTTAATCCTCCAGCATCATTTTTTCAATTTTTTTCACTGCCTGATGGTAGGAAGCCTTGAGGGCCCCCGACGAAGTATCCAGGATGTCAGACATCTTCTCGAAAGTCAGTTCGCTGTCATAATACCTCATCTGGAAGACAAGCCTTTGCCTGGGAGGCAGTTTGAGCATGGCTTTCTGGAATCTTTCCTGTATCTTGTCGGAACTGATGGCGGGCTCATACCGCAGGCTGTTCTCGAGTTTTGCCGAAACAGTTTCATAGGATACAAAAACGTTCTTCCGCATTGATTTCAGGTGGGAAAAAACTTCATTGACTGCAATCCGGTATATCCAGGTGTAAAGGGATGATGCCCCTTTAAAGGAATGAAGGTTGGTGTGCACCTTAATAAATATATTCTGAACCAGGTCATCAGCATCCTCATGGTTCAGCACCATCCGTCTGACAAGCCAGTAGATTTTCTCCTGATAAAGTTTCATCAACTCCCTGAAGGCAGCGTTTACAGTCTCAGGATTTCTGAGCCGTTGCAATAATGCTTCATCCGACATAGTCCTGCTGCCTTGAATACGGAATGACATCCAGTGTGGCGAAATCGCCCTGAAGGTATCTGAAATAGCCCGAGACCGCAACCATGGCAGCATTGTCTGTGGTAAATGATAGCGGAGGAATATACACCTTCCAGCCTTCCATTTCCCCTGTTTCCCTCACTGCCTTTTGCAGGGCTGAATTAGCTGAAACACCTCCCGAGATGGCAATTTCACGGATACCTGTGAACCGGGCTGCTTCGACCAGTTTTTTCATCAGGCTTGCAACAATGGCATACTGTATGGATGCACAGAGATCTGCCCGGTGTTTCCCGATAAAGCCGGTATCTTTTTTCAGCTGATCCCGTAAAAAATACAGAAAACTGGTTTTCAGCCCGCTGAAACTGTAGTCCAGCCCGGGGACCTTACCCTCCCTGAAGCTGAATGCATGTGGATTTCCTTCCCTGGCAAGTTTATCGATCAGAGGACCGCCGGGATAGGGCATGCCCATGATCTTTGCAGCCTTGTCGAAAGCTTCTCCGGCAGCATCATCAATGGTCTGACCCAGGATTTCGGTAGAAAAACAATCATGTACCAGAACAATCTGAGTATGGCCGCCAGACACTGTAAGACAGATGAAAGGAAAAGAGGGAACTGCTTTTTCTTCCTCACGATCCTGGATGAAGTGTGCAAGGATATGCGACTGGAGATGATCCGTTGCGATCAGCGGAATACCCAGTCCCATGGCCAATCCTTTGGCAAAAGAAGTTCCCACGAGGAGAGAACCCAGCAAGCCCGGACCCCGCGTAAACGCGATGGCATGAAGCTGCTCCTTGCTTATCTTTGCAGTCTGCAGCGCCGTTTCCACCACTGGAATGATATGCTGCTGGTGAGCCCGGGAGGCCCACTCGGGAACAACACCGCCAAAATGCCGGTGCACCTCCTGGTTGGCGATGATGTTGGCAAGAATTTTGGTGTCACCGCAAACAGCAGCTGCAGTATCGTCACATGAAGACTCTATACCCAGAATATATATCACGCTGAACGCTTTATTTCATTGACAAAAGTAAAGGGAAATACTTTTTTCCGGAAACGCCGGGTCAGGATACTGATCAAAACCCTTGCCATTTTAATCCTGGTACCTGTCATTTTATACGGAATACTTCGGACAAGCCGCGTCCAGACCTTCCTTTCAGGAAAACTCACAGACTGGCTGGGCCGGGAGCTCGGGGCCGAGGTAAGAGCCGGTGGTGTGGATATCAGCTGGTTCCTCGATATCGTGGTGGAGGATCTCTACCTGGGTGATCAGCATCACGACACCCTCATTTATATCAGAAAAACCATCATCGATATAAGGGAATTCAGATACAAAAAGCATCAGCTTGCAATAAAAACGCTGACGCTGAACCGCCCGGTCATACACCTGAGCAGGTCAGCGAAAGATGATTCCATGAACTTTCAGTTCCTGATCGACTACTTCAGTGCGGCAGAAACCTCAAGCGCCAAAGGCCCGGATTGGCACATCTCAGTTGAAGGACTGCAGCTGAACGGAGCGGCATTCCGGTATACCGACAAAGGGTTTCAGGCAGTTAACAGAGGCATAGACTATCATCACATCCATATCAATCCGCTCGATGTCAGGATCAGCAGCATCAGGATCACGGGAGACAGCCTGTTCGCCAGGCTCGACCAGTTGAGAATCAAAGAGAAGAGCGGATTCCTGCTGAGAAAGTGCAAGGCAGACATCATGATCACGGACAGTCTGTTAGATATGAGAAACCTGCAACTCAGCACAGATTATACGCATATTGAAACCGACCTGGCATTCACCTTTGAAAGTGCACGGGATTTCAATGACTTTGCAGAGCGCGTGGGAATGAAAGCTGCTTTCCTGCCGAGCGAAATCGATATGCGTGACCTGGTGTTTTTTGCTCCTTCCCTGGATGGAATGGAAAACCGGCTGATGCTGGAAGGTACAGTAGAAGGACGGATCAATAACTTGAAAATCAAAGATCTTATCCTTGATTATGGCACATTCAGCAAATTCTCAGGAAACGTCAGGTTAAGCGGATTACCGGTGATCGACGAAACTTTCATCCAGGTTAATGTCAAAAATTTGTATACCAACCATTATGATCTCAGCACAATCCGTGTCGGAGGGAAAAATCTGGTTGTACCTGAAGAGATCAGCAAACTGGGTAATATCAGGATCAGGGGCAATTTTACCGGTTTCATCACCGATTTTGTTTCATATGCCTATTTCAATACGGATATCGGCAGTGTTTCAACAGATATTTCGTTGAAGACTGCCGGAAATGAACAGATAGCCTACAGCGGCAGCATAAAAACCAGGGAGTTTAATTTGGGAGCCCTTACAGGGCAGCAACACTGGTTCGGAAACCTGAACCTGAAGGCAGACATCACCGGAACCGGCATCAGGGCGGAGAACCTTACGCTCAACATCGACGGAACCATCGACTCACTTTACTTTCTTAATAACCGCTTCAATGAGATCCGGCTTGCGGGAGGTTTCTTTGAACAGCGGCTCAGTGGAAACCTGCAGGTGATAGATCCAAGGCTGAACCTCGACTTTGACGGCTATGCCGATCTGAGCGGAGACAAACCCCTGTTTAATTTCACCGCAAATATCAAACAGGCCAACCTCAACCGGCTAAACCTTGTTAACAGTGATTCGTCCATGCTTTTCAGCACCGCGATCATTGCAGACCTCAACGACTATAAACCTGACAGCCTGACCGGGACCATCGCGTTTTCAAATACCACATTGCATATTAACCGGTCCGCTTATCATATGAATAACCTCAGGTTGTCTGCTGTTCCACTTGAAAGCGGAAGCAGAAACCTGATCCTTAATTCCGACTTTATCGATGGTACCCTTAGCGGTTCATTCAGCGTCAATACCCTTGGTTCTTCGTTGCTTGCATATTTTTACCGCTGGTTCCCGGCTTTGCAAACAAGGCCGGCTCCTCCATCCGCCAGTGTCCAACCCCAGTTTGTCTTCGGACTTCATCTGAAAAACACGCAGGATCTGAGCCGGATCTTTTTTCCAAAACTCACCCTGGCTGACAATACCACCTGCGAAGGGACGTTTAATCCCGAGGCATCCATTTTCCTGCTCAAGGTAAAAGGCAGCCGGCTCAACTGGATGTCGAACCGCATTGATGCTCCGGAAGTTAACGTCACGGCTGTTGACCATGAATTGCATCTCACAGCCAAGGCGGATCAGATAGGCTTCAGCGATCAGCTTGGCATTGAGAACTTCAGTTTTGAAACAAAGGGCAACAGCGATTCACTGCACTTCAGCACCGGCTGGTTTAACCGCCAGGCCATCCTTACCAATACAGGCGACCTCGACGGGTACCTGCATGTTCTCGGACCCCGGTGCTTTAATCTCCACCTCGACCATTCCCATACTATTATCAATGATTCCCTTTGGACCATCCCCGGAAATAACCTGGTAGAAGTTGACAGCCAGCGCATCAGGATCAGCAACCTGGTATTCCTCAGCGGAGATGAAAAAGTCAGCCTCGACGGACTTATTTCACCTGATCCGCTGGACTTCGTGAAAGTCAGGTTTGAAGGCTTCGACCTTTCAAATTTCGACTTCCTGACCCTTGCCCAGGGCTTCGATTTTAACGGAAATATCAAAGGAGCAGTGGAACTAAGAAACCTTTACGAAAGGCCCGACATGCTATCCGATATTCTGGTTGATAACCTTACCGTAAATGGCGACAAACTCGGTACAGCCCGGATTAAAACACACTGGGAACCTGCCATGAAAGCACTTCAGGCAAATGCAGACATTATTTACAGGGGAAATATTGGTGAAAGCAGGCCGGTTAGTATTAAGGGGTATTATTATCCACTGTCGAAAGATAATAACCTTGATTTTCAGATAGATATCGATAATTTCAAACTGAAGACGATCGCTCATTTTCTCAGAAGTTTCAGTTCCAGGTTCAACGGACTGGCATCAGGAAGCCTCAATCTCAGGGGAAAACTCAGGGAACCGGAGCTGAGCGGTTCGGTGCAGGTGAAAAGAGGTGAACTGAAGATTGATTACATCAATACCGATTATTCCTTCAACCATGTGTTTGAGATCAGGAAAGACTATATTTCCCTCGACGGTATTGAAGCCATGGATTCTCTTGGGAATACCGCAATGATTACGGGAGGAATCAGGCATGACGATTTCAGGAGTTTCCTGCTTGACATAAGGGTTAAGCCGGATAAGCTGCTGGTGTTGAACACGCCGGCCGGCGATGACCGGCTCTTTTACGGAAAGGCTTTTGCAAGTGGTGAACTGCAGATCAAAGGACCGCCGGAACAATTAAACTTCAATATCCAGGCAAAAACCGACAAGGGTACCCAGTTTTTTATGCCCATCAATACCACGGCAGATATCGGAAATAATGAGTTTGTGATTTTCAAGTCAGGTCTGCAGGACACCATGGTTCTGCCGTCCAGACCGGCACCTTCTTCCGGAGGGGTACATCTCGACTTCAGTCTGGATGCCACACCCGAAGCCCAGGTCAGGATATTTATGCCGGGAGAAATGGGCAACATCAAAGCCACCGGCGACGGAAAACTCAAGATGGAGGTGACTCCGGCCGGAGATTTCACCATATTCGGAGATTACCGTATCCAACAGGGTCAGTTTCTTTTCACCCTGCAGAATGTTGTGAACCGCCTGTTCGAGATCGAGCAGGGAGGAATCATCAAATTCACCGGTAATCCTTACGCAACACAACTAAATATCAGGGCGGTACATAAACTTGACGTGCCGCTTTCAGGACTGCGCCGTACCCAGGACCAGCCCAACAGTATGAGCAGGAAGATTCCGGTGCATTGCATCATAGACCTGCATGGCAGCCTTTTCAACCCTGATCTGAGTTTTAAACTGGCAACACCAGAGAAAGATCCCGAGATCAACCGCATCCTTTTCAGCCAGTTAGATACCACTAACCAGCAGCAAATGAGTGAGCAGATGATCTTTTTGCTTGTGCTGAAACAATTCAAACCAGTGGAAAAGAGCAATCCTCTGGATCTGAACGCCAGTGTAGGAAGTTCCTCATGGGACATTCTATCAGGCCAGCTGAACAATTGGTTGTCGCAGATCAGCAACGACTTCGATGTCGGGATCAACTACAAACCGGGCGACAAAAACCTTACCAGCGACCAACTGACGGTTGCACTTTCAACACAACTGTTCGATGAAAGGATCAGCATTGACGGTAATTTCGGGTATGCTGCAACCGACCGCAGTGCGGCATCTGCAGGGCAAAACGCCTCCAATATCGTGGGAGATGTGAAGGTTGAAGTCAGGTTGACCAGGGATGGCCGGTTCAGGGTTAAGGCCTACAATAAATCGAACAACGTGTCCCTTTTTGAGAACAATGCACCTTATACCCAAGGGGTTGGAATTTTTTTCCGGAAAGAATTCGATGACCTGGGAGAGTTGTTTTCAGGGCGCAGGAAAAGCCGGCCGCCGCAAGCGGCACCCTAAGCTTTACTCTATTTCTATATTATGGCCAAATTTCTCTTTTTTGGTCTTCAGGTAATGAAAATTGAACTGGTTGGGTTTGAAATACAGTGGTATATTCTCGATGATCTCGATCCCGTATCCCATTAACCCGGCCTTTTTCCTTGGATTGTTGGATATCAGCCTGATCTTATCGAAATAAAAGAATACTCCCTCGTTTCTCCTCCACTATTACATCAGGGTCATCAATATTACTAATTTTTACTTTCATAATATAAACGTACATCCCTTCGGGTGCAGGTCCCATATGTCTTCCCTTACAATAGTATAATCCTCTATACCTGTAAAAATCTCCCTCCCATCCCGTTGAAATATCATTGGTTAAAAAAACAATTTCGCCTTTATTATTTACTATCACAAGTTCGAATTCCAAGGGTATAAAATTCATAATTGGTAACCAGATATCATTTATATCATCTCCATTAGGTGAAAAAGAATTAGGTATCCAAATATGTGGGCAATAAACAATGCGAACAGTATCATAACCAGGGCAAAAGTCATTGCAAATCCGTAACCAGTAGGTGCCAGGGTCGTAAATAGTGTTTTCATATGTATTTTGTCCATCAAACCACTCATAACGATCATTCATGCCTTGATTGGAGACATCGGTAGGTCTAAGATCAACAGATTCATCCAGACAATTGGATAGGATTGAGAATGAAGGCTTTTTTTCCACTCTGATTTTTATTCTTGCAGTGTCCCTACATTCAAGGTCAAGTGTATAATCAGTAGCAACGACATATAGATTAATAGTGGTGTCAGGGAAAATAATTGTTGAACTATTGTACGGAGTATAACAGCATTCCAATGGAAACCAGGAGTATGAGAAGGGACCGTAGCCGTGTATTTGACTGGCGGTAAGCGTCATTGAATCAGAGAGACATAGTATCGCCGTGTCTTTTGAAACGTAATTAGGATTACACACATTCTCATACTCCCACCCTATCGCCACCTCAGGTTTGGACTTATACCCAATGGTAACAAATACTGAATCAGTCGGACAATTGTGCGCATCGCTCAAGTAAAATGCATAAGTACCCATTCCAAGATCACTGAATACTATTGAATTCAGAATCAGGGAATCCTGCAAATCTCCATTTACATGGTATAATGGTGTACCACCACTGATTGAATCAAGTGTGATGTTACCGTTGGATTTTCCTGGACAGGTGACGTCGTCATGGATGGTTTTCCATCGAATAGAATCTGGTTGGGGTAGAAAGATCGTGTCTGTTTTGGTACATCCCAGGTCATCCAAGACTGTTAAAAAATAATTACCTGTAGCCAAGCCCGAAATAATCGTTCCTGAAAGCGTATCACCTTGATTAATAAATACATATAATGGGACACCCCCTGTAGCAGACATTTCAATCATCCCGTCATGCCATGCATAACAGCTCGGGATCTGCACCTGTTGATGCAACTCCAATACATCCGGTTCTGTCATGAGACCCTGCAAGATCGTTCTGCATCCTCTGCTGTCAGTAATGGTATCGGTAAAAGGTCCGGCCGGAAGAACATGATTCACTTGCTGGGTGGTCATACCATTGGACCAATGGTGGCTGTATGGCATGGAACCCCCGCTTACCCATGCAGTGGCACTTCCCGTACTGTCTCCATGGCATGGGAAAACGGTGTTAAGTATATTCAATTGAGCCTGCAGAAGCCCGGGCTGAATGATAGTGAAATGGAATGTAGTATCACATAAATCCTTGTCAGTAATTGTGAACAGATAATTTCCTGCAGGCAATCCTGCGTGTTGCCATGTAAAGGGTGCGGCAGTTCCAATGATCCCACCTGAGAATGGATTACCGTTGTGAGTAAGCTGCCATTGGTAAGGAGAGGCGCAACCTTCTACCGAGATGTTTATCTGACCGGTTGAATCTCCGAAACAAGAATCCTGCATATTTATAACATTAGTAAAGCTGAATGGTGGTGGAGCCGTAATGGAAAAATTAAGTACGGTATCGCATTGGTGTGCATCAACAAGTTGGATAGCCATATTTGCCGGATTGAAGTAATAAATATTGCCGGCGTTGAAAAGGGGTTGCTGACCGAACCAGTTAAGCAAGTAGGGAGGACTTCCCCCTTCTGGTACAAATTGTAAGGAACCAGGATCACCGCAACAACTCCCCGGTGTCAAATTATACTGGTAACTTAATTCAGGTGGCTCAGGCAGGGTGAGGATTAGTGAAGTACTGCATCCCAAAGTGTCTGACACCGTCACCTGGTAAGTTCCTTGCGGTATTCCTGTTAAGGTGGAGACATTTATGTAATTATGTGGTGGAGCCCAATGATAAGTCAGACCAAGCGAATTGCTGAATATGGGGTACAGGAATACTGAGCCTGTATCTCCATGACAGAGTGGAACGTTTAGCATGTGATTGAGGGCGGGATTATTATACACCTTAACCAGGATACCGGTTGAATCTTTACAACCGCAAGTATCTGTGGCTGTCACAGAATACCATGTATCAGCAAGCGGTGCAACGTTCACTGATATTTCAGTTTCTCCGTTACTCCACTGACAGGTGATACCTTCAACGGAAACAGCTTGCAGCATCATCGTATCACCCACACACAGGTATGCTTTGTCTGAAATTATGTTCACTGAAGGTAATGCTTTGACTGCGAGACTTATACTGGTAGTATCAGTACAGATTGCAGAATCACTCCCAATAAAATACTCATTCCATCCATATATCAAAACATTCATTGAAGACTGCAGCACAACACTGAAATTATCCCCCCCACTGATTCCATTCCATTGATAATACTGTGCTCCCGATGCCTGGATCGAAATACTATCCTGCCCACAAAAGCAGTACTCCGTGCAATAGGTATTACAGTCAGGCATGCTGGCTAAGAGCGCCGGGTTATCAAACACATGCACCGTAATTTGCTTTGAAGTGGTACAGGCATCGTTGATACCCTGAAGATTAACAACCGTATTGCTAAAAACATTGAAGACCTGAATATTTCCTGAACCAGTGCCAATATTCCAAAAAAAAGAAGGAGAGCCCTGAACCGATATGTTACATTCTTCCCCCACGCAGCACATGGTATCGGCGCTAACCACTTCCACATCAGCCACAATCATCCGTGTGGTGTCCACAACCTTGCACCCGTTACTATCAGTTACTGTTAGCCTGAGTGTCGTTGTAGTGTTATCCAGCGCAGTGAAATATAGCTCCTGTAAGAGGCCTGAAGATGTACCCATGATTTCCCAGCTTGATGTGTTCGCAGTTCCACCAGTTGCTGTTTGAAGCAGAAAAGGCTCATTTTTGTGGATGCAATAATGGTTGGAAAGTGCTATTTGCGGTGGAGGTAAGACGCTAACATTAAGGAAACTAACTGAATCGGGACAATCTGAAATTTCACCGCTTCTAATATATAAAATACTATATTTTTTACTTACAGCCGGGTTAAGAATATATTTGTGGTAAGGCTGCAATACTTCCACATCATCTGAAGGTTCTATGGAAATTATCAGTGCAGAATCAGAAATAATCATTAAACTATCTCCTGCGCAAAGTTGAAATTCTGCGATGCTGTCCTGTTGAAATGGTGTCAATTCATGAGGGTTCAGTATTAATATGGCAAATGCAGTCTCAACGACCTCGTCACCTATATGTATAGAACCTTCCCAATGACCATCGTTGCATTGACCATAAGTATGATCAACATCCATTAATCCTGAATTATTTTGCACTAACCTTGAGGGCAAATTGTATAAAACCCCTCCTGAAAGCCATGAAATCATATCATGATGCCATTTTCTTTTAATGTAATCTGATCCATTCTTAACCAGTAGTGAATCCACACCCTGAAAGTATAGTCCCTTTTTAATTGAATACATTGAGTATAAATCACCAGGCCAACCAGCAACAGAATTGTCATTAGTCTTATTACAGTAAAAATCCCGAAAATATTCATTTATAATTTCATAGGAGGAAGAGGCATTAGGATAATACTCATTATTCGTAGCCAAGCCAATTAGTTTCCCTCCAGTTTTCCCTAAAGATCCTCCTGAAGTATTAGTATAACCGACCCCCCCATTATCAGCAGAAATCTGATTATATGCAAATAATCCGTTGGCTATAACCCAATCTGGTATTGTATTATTCCATAAAAGTTGTGCAGCGCGCAAAACAAGAAAAGGCCATTGTTGCGTTGAACCATCATAAGCTGAATAACTATCAGAATCAACTTCATACCGCCAACTTCCCAGGTGACTATTCAAATTCCCTTGATTATAATATATCATATCAAGACAATTTAAAAGCGCATCATATATTGAGAAATCTGATAATTCACCTTCATTAATGATGTACATCTGAGCTTTTTCAACTGTCGGAAAAGATAGAAAACATGCTAAGATTCCGAGACAATTTGCATACATTGGCTTATAATCATCAATAAAAAGATAAACACCCTTTCCTGCTCCAATATTGGGTAAGTTAGGTCCAGGATAAAGGTCCGTATTATGTCCATCCTGAACCTGAATATCTTGATAATCAGCATACTCTTCAGTGATGTATTTTAAACATAGCGCAACCATTTCAGCATAAGGATCAATATTAAGATCATTATCGTAGAAATGTCCTCGTTCCACAAATGCGAGAATAGATGCTGCAGTGGCACCGTATTCATATGTATCACTATTATCTATTGGTTTCACGAGAAGTCTTTCAGAAGTCGTATTGTATATCACTTTTTTAAACAGGTAAAGTAAGGCCTTATCAATCATCATATCCACTTTAAGTGAATCCGGAACAAGGCTGTCGTGCTCATAGGCAAAAAGAAATGACTCGTTTGAATATATTGTATCTGGAGTATTAACAGTCATCTTTACACGGTGTATACCACAGGTATTGAATGTATAGCTGCGACCAACATAATGATCATATGCATAGGCATCATTTGCCGGGGGATATGGATCAGGCAGAGAATCAGATGTAATATCAATATTGTCAACGGTCAGGTGATACGAGCTTAGCTGGCTGAGCGCTGTTCCGAATACTGTCCCCCAGATAATAACAGGCGTTCCAACAACCACATTTCCCTCTTTCGGATTATTCAACCAGGAAGGCATGGTATTAACGCGGATATTCTGCGCGGACATCTGAAGGGTGACACATGCCAACAACGCAACCATCAGGTATATATGGATTATTTTCTTCATCATCCAAAAACATTCATGGACATCAAAGTTTGATTACCCTGAAGAGAAACCGGCTGTAGTCGTTTTCAAGTATCAGCAGGTAGGTTTGAGGTGGTATGTTATTGATATTCATTGCCTTGCTATCCAATCCGGACTGAAATTCAACCTCCTGAACGCTGACGAGCTGCCCGAAGACATTCCACAGGGATAAGCGGAATACTTCCCTTTTTACAGACAGCGCCTCAAGGGTAAGAAAGCCACTGCTCGGATTAGGAAATACATGAAAACGGGTATAGTCCTCTCTGATCTCAGGTACACTAATGTTGGCCGGAAGAACGATGCTTTTCACTATGCTGTCCAATCCACACTGATTCTCAGCAATTAAGGTTACCAAGACGGTGGTATCCTGAAAAGGAAATGTGTAATAAAAACTCAGGCTGTCACTCACGGTAACATTCCCGATCTTCCACAGCCTGCCAACTGTATTAGGGGAGGACGTATCTTTAAAGAACACGATAAGCGTATACCAGGGTTCAATATATTCATACCTAAAATCTGATACCGGTTTTGTTTCAATATGAACATTGCTTTCTAAAAAAGTCGTACAGCTTGAATCGGCATTCCACAATAAAGCCGAAGCCTGTCCAGAAAAGGTTACAAGAGTATTCCATGAGGTATCCCCGGTCATCCAAAGAATATGGTTCCCAAGCTGGTAAGGAATGGAAAGGATTGCCTGAAAACAACTGTCCACAGTGGCAGGCAAACTTCCTGGCGGGCTTTGGTTGACAAGGGCACTCACACAGTTATGAGAGGTACAGAGTGACTGTGGATCACTGATTGTCAGGCAATAGTTCCCCGAAACGGACACAGCAAGCACTTGTCCGGTATCCCCAGTATTCCAGAGATAATGATATCCTGAATGACAACAATCGATAAAAACTGTATCACATGCTGTAAGCGTGCTGCAAAGGAAATCAGGCACAGGTGGCGCATAGAACACTTCCTGGAATATACCGTCTTGTGCCGTACAACCGCCGACAGAAGTGACAGTAACGCTGTAAAAGCCGGTAGTATCAATCACAACCGCAGATGAATTTTCTCCAGTAGACCATGCAAAGATGCAGCTGAGACAGTTCATTGTGCTGGCTATGAGCATTACTGAATCGCAATAGTTTCCGGATGTACAGGAAACCTGAACAGAAGGAACCAGGTATACTGTTGCCATAGAGCAGGCACTGTCGAGGCAATAGCCGCTTGAAACTGTAACGCAATAATTACCAGATTGTGTTACAGTAATGACTTGCAGACTGTCTCCGGTAGACCAATGATAGTTACAACCGGTGTTACCTGCATTAAGAAAAAGCGATCCGCAATTGCTGATAACAGGCGGCAACACTACAACAGGCTGATAGCCAAATGTTAGTTGAACTGTCTCGGAAGGATTGCTGGCACATAAGTTCAGTGGATCCTTGACCACAAGAAATATACTGTCAGTACTGAATTGGAAAGTCTGGCACTGATTTGTGATGCCATTGGACCAAAAGTATAGGTAACCAGGAGGGCCGCACAGTATTACACTATCGCCATTGCATGGGTGTTGCGGACCGATGTAATTGATCTGTGGTGCTGGAGGACTTGGATTTACCTGGATGAATACTGTACCAGAGGTGTCGCTCAGGCAACCATTTGTACCATAACAATTGACCTGGTAGTCACCCTGAATTTTTACGTAGATTTCAGGTAGCCCTGTTGTATCAAATGCCTGGCCATTTCTGCCCCAGATGTACATACCAACTCCAATACTACTGGCAATCAGCTTTGCAGAATCTCCTTCACAAAGTACCTGGCTCCCTGTATTTACAATTATGGGGACAGGTGGAGGACTTTGAACGTTCAGGATGAAATCGGAGGTATCTGAAATACACCTGTGCAGATCTTCTATCCAGAGACCGTATGATCCTGTGTTTGAGACCCATATACATGGCTCCAATGATTGCGGGATTACCCAATGTGCGAGGTAAATGCTGTCTGGGGCACATAACTGGGTAGAATCACCCTCACAAATCACCTGCCCGTTGGAACTGCTTATTTCAGGTTCGGACGGAGTTGGCCAGACCTTAACCATGACCGTATCAGCGGGCTGACTTATGCACAAGTACTGGTCAATAACCTTCAGTGTAATGATAACGCTGGTATCAATGGGGAGTTGCTGAGTCTGCATTCCATTAGACCACAGATAATTATACCCAAGCGGACCTGAAAGTATCACCTGTCCCCCCTGGCAAAACTCATTGGTATCAGACAGAGTAATAACAGGTTTTGGTGGCAGGGGACTGGCAGTTGTAATTACCTTGAAAGGGATACTCCAGCAGAGGTTGGAGTTCCGCACCATAGCATAAAGAGTATCTGATTCACTCACAGGAAGAGAGGATATACTGTCGCCGGTAGACCAGGAATAAGCAACATTTCCTGCTAAAGTTGATATGCTTAAGTTAATAGTGTCTCCTTCACAAAATAAGGTATCAGCTGGCAAACCGATAACCGGAGGACCCTCTTTAACATATATTGTATCAATGAACATATCTGTACTACCCCTGAAATCAGTAACAGTTAGGATAACGGGTAATACAAGCGTATCATATCCTTCTGTTACAACGAAAACATGCGAGGGATGTTTAACGTGACTGTATGTTGAGTCGGCAAAAGACCAATACGAAGTTAAGCCATCCCCTGTTGATGTATTGATGAACTGCACAGTGTTTCCTGCGCAGACATATTTATCCGCTACCTTGAAAGAAGCTTTAAACCGTGTAAAATATGCGAAATTGATACGCTCGGAGACGGGGTGACTATCCTGATATCTGAACCAGATTGTATCTCCTTTGCTTACCTGGATTTTTTCCGCAGAGGATGCAATTGAATCAAACAATACTCTGGCAATGAAATAATTGCTTGATGGTGTGCTCTCATAAGCGTAGATACTGATGCCGTTTATATCACTTTCAGAATAAACAGCAATAGACAGACTGTCAATGATATCAGTAGTACCCAAAAAATCAGGATCAGAGACATATATCAATCCAATATCATCATATCCTACATACAAACACTTATTTGTATGCAGGTTGGCGATGGATCTCAATGAATCCAGCACTAATAGCAGGAAGGAACTTTCGGTTGTATCCTTGCCATCAGTTAACCCAAGGCGAACTTCATGATATCCAATCAAATCTGAACCTGGATTAATCTGAAACAGTCCGTTTTGACTTATAGATGTACCCGAAGGTGCCGACCTGAGAATGAAAGCAGGGGTATCACTAGTATCTGCATCCCATCCGTCCAACTGCAAACTGAAAAGCTGGCCGGTATAAGCATGATAACGATTCTTATGGTTATTGAAATGTGGAATATTGTTGAGAACATTGCTTTTCCAAAAGAAACTTACCGGTTCTGACAAGATGCTTTGATTGTTTGCGGATAAAGTATCATTCACCAGTACGGTTCTTAAAGTATCCATCACGCTGACAGCAAAGGAATAGAAACATCCGGGTTTGAAATTGTTGAATGTAAACTGGTTGGTATCTCCCACAAGGATGTTCGTACTGTTCTGGGTCACCTCCGTCGAATCATCAGTGTAATAAAGAAATGCGAACAGTGGCCTGGGGTTGTTCAAATCCCATGAAAGGGTGATGGTAGAATCATCAGATGCCACCACCTGAAGATTGCCAGGTTGTTGCGGTGCATTGTTTTTATGAATATTTACCGCTTTTAGGCAATAGGCATTACACTGATGCCTGGTGGGATCAGTGACCGAGCCATAAACATAGTATTTTCCGGTGGGAACATTTTCAATGTCAATGCTCACTGATCCATGTCCCTGGTATATCAATGCAGAGTCTGCAATCACCATGCCATCATAGCCTGACATGTCATGGTCAAGACCAACGGAAAGAAAATTCTTGTCATCTGGATCACTGTATACATAATGCAACGTGAGTAGCGTTCCATTCATATTAAAACTGTCCAGCACAATAAAAGGAGGGACATTGGCCCTAATCACTCTGATTGAATCAGCTAAATCAGATTGTATAAGGTAATCACCAACTTTTGGATTTTTAAGGTATAATGCCGTGAAGTTGTTGACAGGGGAGTGGAAATAATCAAAACCGGGAATTAAATAACCTGTCGTATCCTTAACGATAGTGCTGTCGCCGAGCGTAAGCTTTAGGTCAGGCACTCCACCCGGACCGTACGCACATATAACAACACTCTCTGTTGCATGATTCACCTGCAGGGAAGCAGAAGTCGTCATCATTGTTTTTTCCAAAGGATCATTTATATTCGCCAGCATTCTTTTTTGATTGACTCCGAATATTTGCTGGGCATCCAGTGGCAATACCTGGTAATTCGTTCCATATTGCGGGGATAACTGTCCATTATCCCAATTCAAGGCATAATAAATCCTTGGAAGCAAGAAACAAGGCCAGTTAAATGGCGGCACACAATAGTTCAGGTTTATGTCAGCATAACCGGCAATATAACTATTTGTAAAATAGTTTCTCGTAATTGCCAATGTTTGTCCGTTCATAGGAAAGAGCGCATTCAGGGGGACGGCGATGTAATCAGGGCTGGTGATATTTGGTTTGCGGAAAACCGCATCCAGGTATCCCCTGACTCTGAGTTCCTCATCCTGTTTAAATACAGAGAAGTTGCTGTGCCCTTCAAGTATTCCACCTCCAAAGTTAAAATTCCCTGAAACAGAACAATTCCCTGGAGTAACATACATACCAATATCTGCAGCCGGTGCATTGAACAGGTTCAGATACCCGTTGGCCTGGAAAGAACTTCCGAGATGCGCCTCAATATCAACCACGAAATTAGTCAGCATGGAAAGTGAAGTCACCTGGGACAACAGTGGTGCATATGGAATGATACGGGAAGAAGCTTTGATAAGCAATGGCGGATTGTTGATATCTTCAATGGCACCGAACAATGAATCCACTGCAAGTCCGGTCTGTCCCAAAGGCCAGCCTTTGTTGTTTTTGAGGTATAGTCTGATAAATTCGAGTTCCCCTTCCCTTAACCTTGCATGTGCCAGGATATAAGGAAACATCGGGGGACAGAATAATTTAGCAATTCCACCGAGTGTATCCTCAGAAACTGAGTTAAAACCTAATTTAAGGTATTCGAGCTTTACGCCGTGTGTGATCCAGTAATTTCTGAGTTCGATCTGAGCCAGGAGTTCCAGTCCATTCTCGAGTGTATACCGGACATTATTCACCTCCA
This sequence comes from uncultured Bacteroidales bacterium, assembly GCA_964608665.1. GTDB lineage: Bacteria > Bacteroidota > Bacteroidia > Bacteroidales > CAIXZF01 > JAKLIX01. Next base: position 44,929 of record CAZSQJ010000023.1, read on the forward strand.
GCTTCAGTCGTGTTCTTTTTTGCAGGCTTATGTCGAAAAAGGACAATGCGTCAGGAAACAGCAGTTTACCGTATACGCCAACTCCATGTAGTGCATCATTATATAACTCAAGCGAATCAATATCCAGTGTCATCATTGCCAGTTTCGATTTGCTTCCAAATGGGCTGGGGTATTTAAATTTGACCTTCAGTGAAAAATTTAATTCGAAATCATCCTCATAGAGGCTTACATGGCCGAGAACCGGAATATTTTCAAGGTACATCTCGCAATTTCCAGAAATCATTATTGTGTCAAAGGTCCCATAAATATTGTGTTTCAGGTCTCCGCTGAAAAACAAAAGATTATTGATATTTACATTTCCGCTGGCGGTGGTATCCGTGAATTCATCTGCACACAGTTGCAAAAAGCCAGTGGGTTCCAGGTTCAAACAGTTTTCCTGGGTTGTAGTATCTTGAATGACAAAAAGTTGACTAAGTCCTGTTATATTACCATTAACTGCTTGAACCCTGATTTTGCAATTCTGAGAAGGAGGCGATGGTATTGGATCCCACATATAGGCTCCTGAATTATTCACTGAGGAAGCGATCTGATTCCACTGAACACCATTATTAATCGAATAATCTATATTAACATTCCCGCTGACTCCACAGAAACTCCATTCAATTTCGTATGAATCCCCGACATACAGTAACGGAGGTGTGGTAACCTGGATGGACTGATCCGAAACAGAAAAACTCGTGAAAGTACTAAACTCGCTCCACCCGTTTCCGTTGTTAACTTTCACTTTCCAGAAATAAGTATTTCCGTAAGACAGCAAACCTGGCGCTATCTGAAAGGATTCATAGGCAGAGGACTGCTGCTGGTTAATGATGGGTGAAGAAAAACTGGACTGATCATCGAGCCATAATTCAAACTGTGACTGAGTGCAATTACCTGAGTTATCCCATTGCAAGATTGGTGTAAGGGTACATACTGCACTTCCACCTGCAGGACTATAATTTACCGGTTTTCCGCAAGGCGTGGCTGGTATTGTAAAAGTCAGGGTATTGGACCAGGTTGTCCAGGCAAGTGGTTGACATTTTCCTGCAGCAACCCTCCAGTAATATGTATTTGAAGCTAAGCTGGGGACATTCCATGAAGGACCTAAAGCTGATTGAGTCTCCACAATGACAGAACCACCAGAAAAAGATGGATTGGTGGCCACCTGGAACCAATATTTTGTCGCTGTTGCAACCTGTGAGCACTGCAAGCTGATTGGATTTGCAGTAGTTCCAGAAGGAGAAAAAGCATTGGGAGTGACAGCCGGCGCAGTGCATGCTTCAACAATGAGTGTTCGGTAAAACCAGTCGCAACATCCGGTTCCAGTATTACCGCATACAGTACTTTCCGGGCAATAGGCCCAATAATAATATGTTCCGGATTGCAAATTAAGGAAAGAACTGTTATTGGCATAAATCGTGAATTCACCATTTCCGTTTGAACAGGTTTCTGAAGACCAGACCAGGTTATTCGTCGGTTCGCAATTGAAATGATCTGTTGTTGATGTGATATACAGCTTAACCATATGTGCAGGCAAAGCAATGCCCTGAAAAGTCAAGGTTTCTCCTTGCTCAATGGTGTGAACCGGGACCGTTGGGGTATTAAACGTTACACACTCATTGGACCAGGAAAAAACTACTTGCAATTGCAGTAAAAGTGAACATAATAAGCGTGATTTCATGACAGCAGGCAGTTATGATTATTGAATCCAGTCTGCATTCACATCACCCACACATATTCCCCTGATATTCCTGATAATGTTGTTGTTGGTTACAACAAGTGGTTGTATTTCGAAGAGCCAATCACCTGAAGGGTAGGTCTGAATCATTCCGACGAAACGTTTCAGGATGGTCAAAGCATCAGCAGCGTTCACATATTGGTTTGCATTGACATCGGCAGCCTGCAGGCGAAGACCGGATAAGGATGTCTGGCCGGTAAAATAAAGAAGGCATAACAATGCATCAGCAGCATTGTAACCGCCTGGCATCTTACTGCAGGTCACGACAATAGAATAAGTTCCAGGTTGTATCCCGCTAAATCCATATATACCCCCGGAATTCACCATAGTCACCTGGACTATATTTCCGCCCTGGTCTTTCAGTGCCAGTGATACACTGTCAAGAGGCAGGTCTGCTGCATTGTCATAACTGATCCGGCCATCCACCGCGAACCCTGCTGCACTGATCTGAAGAGTTCGGTAAAACCAGTCACAACATCCGGTTCCAATGCCACCACATGCCGAGCTAACAGGACAATAAGCCCAATAATAGTATGTTCCCGGAAGAAGATTAAGAAAAGCACTGTTATTGGCATATATCATGAATGCACCATTTGCGTCTGAACATGTTTCTGAAGACCAGACCAGGTTATTCAATGGTTCGCACCCGAAATGATCCGTTGTAGATGTAATATACAGCTTTACCAGATGCGCAGGTAAAGCGATGCCCTGAAAAGTTACACTCTGGCCTTCAAGAAATGTTACCAATGGATCAGAAGGGTTGGTGATGGTGACGCATTGACTGAATCCGAAGCTGAAAGCTCCCAAGAAACATGTTAAAATAATGAATTGTTTCATAACCGTCGGTTTTTGGATATTGTTTACAAATCATTCAGATGCAAAGATCCTCCAGGACTATTATATTTAACAAGATGATTCTGATGACTTCCGACATTAACCCTCAAATTACTATCAACCCTATAAATGTACAATAAAAAACACATCAATCCAAAATAATCTTATATTAAAAAACAAGGAATGGAAGAGGCATGTATAACATGCTAATTATCATTTTATTAAAAACGATTAGATTAATCCATCACTTATAAACTCAGGTTTGACAGGTTTGCGGACGCAAAGCTGGTTAGGCTGAGTTATACCGTGCATGTGCAAGAGGTACTTTTTTGTAAAATGATTCCGTGTCAGTATACATAACCAACAAGGCACCGCATATATAAGACAGTACCTTGATTATCTTTTTGACTGCATGCATCAACCAGATCAAATTCCAATATTCAAGGTATCGGTCCGTTTTTCAAGAAAGGAATTCGATGACCTGGGAGAGTTGTTTTCAGGGCGCAGGAAAAGCCGGCCGCCGCAAGCGGCACCCTAAGCTTTACTCTATTTCTATATTATGGCCAAATTTCTCTTTTTTGGTCTTCAGGTAATGAAAATTGAACTGGTTGGGTTTGAAATACAGTGGTATATTCTCGATGATCTCGATCCCGTATCCCATTAACCCGGCCTTTTTCCTTGGATTGTTGGATATCAGCCTGATCTTGGAAGCGTTCAGTTCCCGCAATATCTGGGCGCCGATCCCGTAATCCCTTTCGTCGGGTTTGAAGCCCAGTTCCAGGTTGGCTTCAATGGTATCCCTGCCAAGATCCTGTAAATGATATGCTTTCAGTTTATTTACCAGGCCTATCCCTCTTCCTTCCTGGTTCATATACAGTACGATGCCCTTGCCTTCCTTTTCAATCATCTGCATGGATGCATGCAACTGTTCCCCGCAATCGCAGCGGTGAGAGCCGAAAATATCGCCTGTGACGCAGGAGGAATGAACCCTGACCATGATGGGTTCGTTTTTTTCCCATTGTCCTTTTACCAGCGCCAGGTGAACAACGCCTGTGGTCGTCTGTCTGAAATCTATCAGTTTGAAATGGCCGTATTCCGTTGGAAGGTCAACTGTCTCCAGCCGCTGAATCAGGCTTTCGTTCCTAAGCCTGAAGGCGATGAGATCGGCAATGGAGATGATCTTCAGATTGAATTTTCCGGAGATATCATATAAATCAGGAAGCCGCGCCATACTGCCGTCTTCATTCATGATCTCCACCAGGGCCCCGGCAGGGAACAAACCCGCAAGTCTGGCCATATCGATGGTAGCCTCCGTATGGCCAGCCCTCCGGAGAACACCGGAATCCTTGGCTTTCAAGGGAAAGATATGACCAGGCCGGCCCAGATCTGACGGACTGGTGGCAGGATCAGCCAGGGCACGAATGGTCTTTGCACGGTCGCTTGCCGAAATACCGGTAGTGGTACCATGCCCCAGCAGGTCGACTGATACTGTGAACGGGGTTTCATGCAGCGAGGTATTGCGGCTGACCATCAATTCCAGTTCCAGCTCCGTGCAGCGCTTCTCGCTAAGTGGAACACATATCAAACCCCTGCCATGCGTAGCCATGAAGTTTACGATTTCCGGTGTGATTGTCTGGGCAGCGGTGATGAAGTCCCCTTCATTTTCCCTGTCCTCGTCATCCACCACAATGATCACCTTGCCTGCCCTGAAGTCCTCAATGGCCGATTCAATAGTGTCCAGCGTCCTGTCTTGCCCCATAATCCCCACGTATTAGGTGTGCAAAGATACAAACTTCCGTTCAGTCTTTTCTGCCTGAGGATGTGCTAAAAACTATATTTTTGTGAAAACTGTAATAATATGAAACATTTTGTCATTAGGTTTCTTTTTCTGTTGCTGTTACCCCTTCCCCTGGGTGCGCAAATCCTGATCGACCGCAACGACATGCCGGATACGGGCGACACCGTGAGACGGTCTCAAACCTTTACAATGAGCGGGTTGGATTACCATTCCACCGGGAATAACCACCAATGGGATTTCAGTAGTCTGGACTGGGTAAGCCAGCTCCTGGATACATTCGTAGCCGTAAATACCACACCACTTGCGTATCAACTGGTATTTAACAATATCTTTGATCCAAACCGCTCCACGATCGCATCTCCCCAAGCCGTCCCTGACTCCCTGGCAGGAATCACCCTGGAGAATGTGTACACTTTTTTCCGGGAAACCAATACCTTCTTTGGTTTTACAGGACTGGGAGCTACCATCAGCGGGATTACCCTTCCCATCAAATACAACTCCCCGGACATCCTGTTCCGGTTCCCGCTTGCCCCCGGAACCGCTGATTCATCCGATGCCGCGTTCTCTCTGAGTATTCCGGGTATCGGGTACCTGTCCACCGCAAGACACAGGGTTAATCATGTGGACGGATGGGGCAACGTAAGCACGCCCTTTGGAACTTTTCCATGTATCAGGGTGAAATCCGTAGTTACCGAGTTCGACAGCATCTACCTGGATTCACTGAATGCCGGTTATCCGCTGAACAGGATTTTCACCGAATATAAGTGGCTCACGGATAACCTCGGATTGCCGGTGCTCGAAATCACAGAAGAAGGGCAGCTCATCACCGTGCTTTATCCCGATTCGGCACGCACACACCTGCACAATGTATCAGGAACTGTGACGTATCATAATGCTACAGCCACACCCCTACCCGGCCTCACCGTGGAACTGGTCAATAACCTTGGTTTAAGTATTGACCAGACCACAACCGGCAATAACGGGCAATACCTTTTCAGCGATGTACCCGACGGTACCTATACAGTAGAGATCACCGGGATGCCGCCCTGGCAGTCAGGAAATGCGGTCGACGCCCTCCTCATCCTGCAACACTTTACCGGGATGCAGCAACTGACCGGGCTTACCCTCCTCGCCGCCGACACCGACAATTCAGGATATGTGAACGCCACTGATGCCATGATGGTGGTACAACGCTTTGTTCAGATGATCAACAGCTTTCCCGCAGGAGACTGGGTGATGGATAAC
>CAZSQJ010000024.1:0-1463 GCA_964608665.1 uncultured Bacteroidales bacterium
ACTCCAAAAGAATTAATTTCTTCATGAATTTTTTCGCTGTGTCAAAGCATGTTAACAAAAAAAGCGGGTGCTTCATCGCTGAAACACCCGCTGATTAAAAAGACAGAAAATGTTAGTTCAACACTGCCAGGGTGTTGGTAAGCAGGGTTTTGGTGTACTGGTAGTTGTGAACACCAAGACTGCCGTCATTATCCACGAGCAAATAATTATAAACAGCACAAACGACTTTCGTAGGCTTTTTGCCAGTTTTAATGGCATGGTTAACTGTATCAAAAGCATTCAATTGGGCCAGTTTAACCTCAAGTTGGTGAAGCAGGCCGGCAATTTCGGTCTGTTTGCCGTCCTTGTCGTAAGTGTTCAGGCCGGTATGGCATCCTGTGCCGTTGCATGAATTGGTGGCATTGATACCGCCTTCGATGTTTCTCATGGAGAAGGTATGTCCTCCGACCTCCACAGCACCCGGTTTCATATGGCAACCCACACAACCGTCGGCAATGCCGCTGACATGGGCATTTCCGGTAGGATAGCCTGTTCCGAATTCAAAGGGTGATAATCCGTTGTAAATCACGCCCTGTGTACCGTAATGCGGACCCCAGTGTCCGGATGTAATGTTCAGTGAGTCGGTAGCAGCAGGGGGGAAGGTGGCGGGCCAGGGAGTCCTGGGACGGGTCTGGTGGCAGCGGATACAAAGTCCTCCCTTGCCATTGTTCACAGTGGTGTTGGGTACCTTCATCGTAAACGCACCTGAAGCTGTGAGTCCCCAGTCAGTTCCTGTATAAGTCTGGTGGATCTTGTGACAGGTGTAGCAATTCAGGTGAACGCCATTGTTCACTGCTGCAGACAACACGATGGTGGTATCGGGCAGGGCCAGCTTCTGAATAAAGCCCTGGTGAGTGTGGCAGGAACCACAACTGGAGCCATTTTCCAGGACGAACTCTGCACCGTGCGGTGATTCCATCAACTGCGTTTCCGCAATCACAATTTTCGCATCGCCGGTATGGCAAACGGTACAGGTAGCATTGGCATCCTGACCGTCCTGACCATTCTGGCCTGCCGGACCCATTGGCCCTTCTTTGGTACAACCGGCAAGGAAAAGGCTTGTTGCAGTAACAGCAACCCCTATTGCCAGTAAAAATGAAAAGGTACGCTTTTTCATAGGTTTCATTTGGTTTTTAGTGAATTATTGAATTGTACTGATTCCTTTATTTTGAGGTGTCTGACACCTTTATTTTCCGAATGTAAACATATAAAAGAAACTATATCAGTAGATTTCTGAAACGGTTAAATACAACATGATAATGATTGAACTTTATCAACCAATCATTGATCTATATCAATCAGTCAATGTCCCTGTCAAAAAGGGGCCTGCCGTTTACATTCTGCAGGGGCATGCCATTAAATATTCTGTAGGGGCATGCCATGGCATGCCCCTACAGCCCACCAAACGTGATCAGGCTGCTGCA
>CAZSQJ010000024.1:1563-49577 GCA_964608665.1 uncultured Bacteroidales bacterium
TTGGACATGCCATTAAATATTCTGCAGGGGCATGCCATTAAATATTCTGCAGGGGCATGCCATGGCATGCCCCTACAGCCCACCAAACGTGATCAGGCTGCTGCAACCGAATTCATAGCGTCTGCATTGAACGATGGCCTTCATTAAAACTCCATGTGATATTTCTACAGAAAATTGAAGGTTGGAACATATCATCTATGGTTCTGTATGAACATGCCGTTCATTGATTCTGTTGGACATGCCATTAAATATTCTGCAGGGGCATGCCATTAAATATTCTGCAGGGGTATGCCATTAAATATTCTGTAGGGGCATGCCATGGCATGCCCCTACAGAATGTATTTCCCGCAGGTCACAAAAAAAGAGGCTGCCCTTGTGAGGCAGCCTCTTTTTCGGTTCAAACCGGTTTGACTATCTGGTGATGACCAGTCTTCCAGTTTTCACTTCTTCACTCCTGCCATTGTTGAACACCACTTTGTAGGTGTAAACGCCTGGCAGCAGGCCTGAAGCATCGTAAGTAAAGGTGTAGGCGTTAGCGGCCTGCTTTTCATTCACGAGGTTGGAGACGACATTACCGAGCATGTCATAGACCTGGATATTGACCTGGGCGTCTTCAGTCAGGATGTAGCTGAACTCAGTCCTGTTCCTGAACGGATTCGGATAGATGCTCACGCTGTTGTGCTGCTGAGCCACTGCCAGTTTCGGCATGGTCAGGTCGACCCACTGTACGATACCGGTTTCATCAGCGATTTCCGTGATACCGTCGAGGGTGAGATCCAGGTTATCCACACTGCTGAGATCCTTAGCTCTCAGTGAGAGGGTGAGCAGTGTTTCATCCGGGTTGAGGGTAAGTTTGCTGGTGGTGTACCATGCGATCCTGACCGTTCCATTTTCAACATTGTAGATCATGTTGTCGATGTCGCGATCGGCCATGGCAACGCCACTGACTTCGAACAGATCAGCCGGGTAGTTGATCACCATGGAGACAGCTCCCGTGGTCAGCTTGTTGAATGTCCTGACAGGTACATTCACCGTTTCGTGTGACTTCACATAGAGGGTTCCGGAGGTGTTCAGGCTAACGGTAGCAGGCATCTTCACTGCGGGAGTATGTGAACCGTTCACATCACCCATGCAGAGTGCAGATACATCAATCGTTGTGTTGTTGTTGAGGACAACCAGCGGGTTCTCAGTAGCCCAGTCACCGGCGGGGAAGCTGTTGATCTGGTTGATAAACCGCTTGGCAACGAAGAGTGCATCGAGTGAATTAATGTAGCCATTGGCATTCACGTCGGCAGCAATCTTGGGCAGTCCGTCGAGTTCGAGCAACTGGGTGAAGTGCCTCATCACGATCAGAGCATCCGTGGCGTTTGCACCGCCCCAGGGCTTGGTGATGGCAGGCGTAACGGTATAGGTTCCGGCCTGTACATCATTGAAGAGATAGTCACCATTGCTGTTTGTCACTGTGGTGGCAACCACACTGCCATTGGTTCTGAGTTGTACGGTGGAGTTGGTCAGCGGGGTTTCTCCGGCATTCATGTAGGAGAGACGTCCGCCGAGGTTGTACACCGGTTGGTTGTTCGGAAGCACGGTCACAGTCTGGGTGCAGGTTGCCTCATTGAACACACCGTCGATCACCGTCCAGGTAACTACGGTTGTTCCTTCGTTGAAGACAGCCGGAGCATCGTTGCTGATGGTTGCAACCCAGCAGTTGTCGTTGGTCGTCGGAACTCCGAGATCCACATTGCTGGCGAAGGTCTGGCCGGCATCGGCAAAGACGGTGACATCCGGTGGACAGGTAATGGTAGGATCTTCGGTATCGATCACTTCAACCACCTGCAGACAGGTGCTCACGTTGCCGAGTTGGTCAACAGCGGTCCAGATAACCTCGGTACTTCCGAGGATATAGAAGCTGGGAGCATTGTTACTTACAGTGATGTTCACCACGGGGCTGCAGTTATCGGTGACAACAGGCTGGTTAAGTACCAGTCCTATGGCACCACAGGCACCCGGAGTATTCGGATAGATTGCAAGCGGCGGGCACTCGATGACCGGAGCCTCGTTATCATTAATGGTAATGGTAAAGCTGCAAACATCGGTACGGCCGTAGGCATCAGTAGCTGTGTAAGTTACAGTTGTGACACCCTTGTTGAAGGTCTGACCGCTGGCGCTGCCAGGACCACTGAGGATAGTCATACCGCTTGTGGTGTAAGCATATGTGACGCCGGGACAGTTGTCTGTAGCTACCGGTTCAAGACCATATACAACGGCATCGCAGGAACCGGGATCAGTGTTCTGTACGACGTCAGCCGGACAGGTGATATCGGGATTCTGGATGTCATTAACGGTAACATTGAACGAACAGGTGGCAATCAGTCCGGCGAGGTCAGTCACATGGTAAGTAACATTGGTTACACCAACCGGGAAGAATGAACCGGGAGCAAAACCGGCGATGAGCGCCATGGTAGCACCGGTACAATTATCCGTGAAGGTGGGTAAGGGGTAATTCACAATGGCACCGCACTGGCCGGGATCGCTGTTCCTGGTTACGCCGATGGCGCAGGTGAGGAAGCTGGGCGGAGTGATATCCTTTGCAGTCAGCACAGCCACGCAGGTGGCGATGTTGCCGGCAGCATCGGTAGCGGTGATCGTTACATTATGTGTAAAGTTGTGTCCTGAACTGATAGTTGTTCCGGCAACGGGTGACTGGCTGAGTGTGAAGGTACAGTTATCAGAAGCCGTCACGGCAGGCAACAGGTTGGGAACCACAAAGCTGCAGCTTGCACCCAGGTTGATGTTCTGGTCGGGAGCACATACACTGATTACAGGTGCAGTTACGTCCTTAGCGGTAAGCACTACTGTACATACATCGGTAAGTCCGGCGCCGTCAGTAACGGTAATCGTCACATTGTGGGTTGCATTGTGTGAGGAAGCCAGTGCAGTTCCGGCAACCGGATTCTGAACGGCAGTCCAGGTACAGTTGTCGGTAGCCACAAGGTCAACCAGCAGGTCGGGAACGATCACCTGGCAGGAGCCATTCAGATCAACATTCCTGTTGGCAGGACATGTCGTGATTACAGGAGCATCCACATCAATACCGGTGAGTTCGGCAGTGCAGGTCACTGCGTTGCCTACGAGGTCTGTTACGGTGAAAGTAACAGTATGTGTCATATTGTGAGCAGAAGCCAGCACAGTTCCTGCGGGAGGATCCTGTGTAACGGCGAACACCACACAGTTGTCGGTAGCAACCAGATCACCTGTCATATCGGGTACGAGGAGACCACAGTCAGCATCCAGGTTCACATCCATATCTGCAGGGCAGGTGGTGATCACCGGATTCTCGAAGTCATTGATGGTAAGCACCATCTGGCTCTGAGCTGAGGGGCAGGGTCCAAGTCCGTAACCGGTGAGGGTCAGGGTGACCTGTCCGGCAAGGATATCGGCGGGTGAGAAGAAGTAGGTCGGGTTCACAGCGGTAACATCGTTGAAGTAACCGGTACCGCTTACACTCCAGAAGAGGCTGGCCTGATCGGCTGCAGAGGCTCCGGCAATTGTGTAGCTGCCGAAGTTCGGACAAACGATGTCATCCGGTCCTGCATTCACCACCACCATCGGGAAGTTGGTGATCAGTACTTCATCGGAATTCGGAGGACATACACCGTTTTCAATGGTCCAGATAAATCCGTACTCTCCGGTAACGATGTCAGTTACCACAGCGGCAGGATCAGCCGGGTTGAAAGTGGGTACATTCGGACCGCTGAGTAACGACCATGATCCGGTACCAACAGTCGGTACGTTGGCATCAAGCTGGAAGCTGGCCACGTTGCAGAGTTCCTGGTCGAAGCCTGCGAGAGCAGGAGTCGGCGGAGCCCAGTTGGTCAGGGTCATGTAATCGGTATGGCTGCAGATGCCATCATCCAGTGTATAGGAGAACACATAGGTTTCACCGGGGATGAGATCATCCACAACGGCTTCGTTTCCAACCTGGAAGATCACGGCAGGAGGTCCGGAAACCTGAGCCCAGAAGGGTACGTAACCCGGATCGGGGAAGTTTCCAAGCAGGTATGCATTTTCGTTGTTGCACCACTCCTGGTCAGGACCGGCATCGGCGTACTGGAACTGGTGTACATCAACGGTAAAGGAGCAATCCACAAAGTTGCCGCCTTCGTCAAGCACCCAGTAAGTAACGGTGGTTACGCCCACGTTGAAGTTCACCACATCGCTGGCAGAACCGAGGCCGGCACCCGGGGTTGCACCGCTGAGGGTGTATCCGTAGGTGAAGCTGCAGTTGTCAGTGATCACGGGATCAATGTTGGCAACCGGGGTATAGCTGAGACCGGGCAGTGAACATACGATCTGATCGTAGGGACATGCCAGGCTGGGCGGGGTATCATCAACCACTGTCACAACAGCTTCGCAGGTAGCGACGTTACCATTCACATCCGTTACGGTGAGCACCACGGTGTTAGCACCGATATTGGCACAGGTGAAGGCATCGGGAGCCACGGTCATGCTTGCAATACCGCAGTTATCCCAGCTTCCGTTATCCACATCGGCTGTGGTAATAGAGGCCTGTCCATAGGAATCGAGATAAACGGTAGCATCCATACAGATAGCCACCGGAGGCATGTTGTCAACCACAGTAACGGTAGCGTCACACTGTGACACATTGCCGCAAAGGTCGGTGACGGTGAGCACAACAGCATTCGGACCGACGTTGGCACAAGTGAACTCAAACGGAGCCACACTCAGGTTCACGGGTCCGCAGTCATCGCTGCTGCCATTGTCCACATCGGCGGGAACGATGGAGGCATAACCGGTAGCGTCGAGATAGACGGTAATGTTCTGGCAAAGTGCAGCAGGAGCGGTATTGTCCTCCACAGTGATCACCTGGGTGAACACGGTGCTGAGGTTGCCACAATCATCCACGACAGTCCATGTATTGGTATAGGTACCTTCCTGCGGGCAATAAACACCGGGTACGAAAGTACCAGCAACCTTCACCGGGGTGAGGGTGACATCGCAGTTGTCAGTGGCAACGGGTTCCATAGCCTGGGCGGCAGCCAGAGCGGCGAGATCGCTGCAGGAAACGGTAACATCGAGGTCACCGGCAACATTTGTCCAAACGGGAGCGGTATTGTCATAGATGGTGATCACCTGGGTGAACAGCACACTGACATTGCCACAGTCGTCGATGGCTGTGAAGGTATTGGTATAAGTACCGGCCTGCGGGCATGCACCGGCCACAAATGCACCTGCGGTCTTGGAAACCACGGGATCGGCATCGCAGTTGTCGGTTGCAGCCGGCATCAGTGCCTGTGCAGCTGCCAGTCCGGCAACATCTTCACAAGAGAGACTGACATTGAGGGCACCGGTAGCGGTTGACCACACGGGAGCAATGTCATCGGTAATGGTGATCACCTGGGTAAACACATTGCTGACATTGCCGCAATCATCGGTAACCGTCCAGGTGTTGGTGATGGTACCGCCCTGTGAGCAGAGTGCTCCGGGTACATAGGAACCGGCATTCTTCACGATATTGGTCACGTCAGCGTCGCAATTGTCGTCAGCTATGGGGAACAGCGCCTGGGCAGCGGCAAGTGCAGCGGCATCCTCACAGGAAACAGTTGCATCCAGGGCGCCGGCAGCGGTTGTCCAGACCGGAGCTGTCACGTCAACGACGTGAATCTGCTGGTAACCATTCTCATAGTTACCGCAATCATCCACTGCATTCCACTCACGTACCACATAGTATTCATTCGGGCAGGCGCCGGGTACGGTTACCTGGCCTGCATAACCCACGAATACATCAGGATCGCAATTGTCAGCAGCAGTCGGAGCTGCGACCGGAGGCAGCGGTTCATCACAGTTGATGGTAATATCAGCCGGGAAGGAAGTCCAGTAAGGCTTGGTATTGTCGTAAATGGTGATGATCTGTGTGAACACCGTACTTACATTACCGCAATCGTCAACAGCAGTGAAGGTGTTGGTATACGTTCCGGCCTGTGCACACAGCGCACCGGGTACGAAGGGTCCGGGAACTTTGGTTACTACCGGATCATTATCACAGTTGTCAGTTGCAGCAGGCATCAGCGCCTGTGCGGCAGCCAGTCCGGCCACATCGTCGCATGACAGGATCATGTCGAGGGCTCCGGCTGCGGTCGTCCAGGTGGGAGCAGTATTGTCATACACCGTGATCACCTGGGTATAGACGGCGCTGACATTACCACAGTCATCGGCAACGGTCCATGTGTTGGTAATGGTACCGGCTTCGGGACAGAGCGGTCCGGCAACGAATACACCGGCAACCTTCACGATATCGGTAACATCACCGTCGCAATTGTCACTGGCAACAGGATATAGTGCCTGGGCGGCAGCAAGGGCGGCCGGATCGTCACATGAGACGGAAACATTCAGGGCACCGGTGGCGGTTGTCCAGACAGGAGCCAGATTGTCATAAATGGTGATCACCTGGGTAAAGACACCACTGGTGTTGCCACAATCGTCGGTAACTACCCAGGTATTGGTATAGGTACCGGCCTGCGGGCAAAGAGCACCGGGTACGAAGGCACCGGCTGTCTTCACGATATTGGTCACATCACCGTCGCAATTGTCACTGGCAACAGGGTAGAGTGCCTGAGCGGCGGTCAATCCGGCGGGATCATCACAGCTTACACTCACATTCAGCGCACCGGTGGCGGTTGTCCAGACAGGAGCGGTATTGTCATAGATGGTAATGACCTGGGTATAGATGGTGCTTGTGTTTCCACAATCATCTGCAACAGTCCAGGTATTCGTAATGGTACCGGCCTGCGGGCAGAGTCCGGGTACGAAGGCACCAGCGTTCTTCACAATGTCGGTGACATCAAGGTCGCAATTGTCATCGGCAACAGGGAAGAGTCCCTGGGCGGTAGCAAGCCCGGCAAGATCATCGCAGCTTACGCTGACATCCAGTGCACCGGCAGCGGTTGTCCAGGCAGGAGCTTCATTGTCATAAATAGTGATCACCTGCGTATAGATGGCGCTGACATTACCGGCGGCATCCTGAGCGGTGAAGGTATTGGTATAGGTACCGGCCTGCGGGCAGAGGGGTCCCGGCACGAAGGCTCCGGCGATCTTGGTGATCACGGGTGCTGCATCGCAGTTGTCTCCAACTACAGGCTCATCAGCCTGGGCATCGGCAAGACCGATCAGATCGCTGCAGGACAGCGTACGGTCGAGGGTGCCGGCAGCGGTGAGCCATACCGGAGGAGACACATCCTTTGCAGTGAGGGTGGTAATGCAATCATCGAAGTTGCCGTTGTCATCCGTAACAGTCAGGGTAACAGGTATCAGGCCGTTGTGGCTGGTAGCATACAGACTTCCTGCAACAGGATCCTGAGTAACGGTGAAATTGGTACAATTGTCGGTAGCAAGCACGAGCCCGGTGAGATCGGGAATGGTAGCTTCACAACTGTAAAGCGTGCTGTTGATGTTAAGATCGGCATCGGGTGCGCAAGCGCTGATCACCGGCGGGGTTTCATCGTAGAATACCCTGATGGTGGCCTCGCTGTTACCGCAGGGAGCAACACCCTGGACGCTGAAGGTCAGGAAGACTTCCTGTGTCAGGTAATCGTTGGGTCCCATATAATATATGGTAACAGGATCGAAGGGGTTGGCGAAGGTACCATCGGCACCCGGGCTCTTCTGCCACTGGAAGCCTGCAGCATCACCGGTCCAGGCACCCACGAGAGGTACAGCGGTCTGGGTGAGGCATAGCTCAATGTCACCGGAGGGGATGGAAGCCACCGGGGGATCCCATACATAGACCAGCATGCTGGCATTGGAAGGCGGACAGTAGCTGCTGTTGGTAGTGGTCCAGTTGAACTCATACACGCCGGGATAATCGAACAACACCTGGGTGTAAGGATTGGTCGGATCTACAATCGATGCCATGTGACCTGCAGGATAGGTTACATTGCTCCAGGTGCCCAGACCGTAATCTACGGGGATGGCGGCCATAAAGGTGGAAACAACCGGATTGCTGTGACAGATATCCTGGTCGGGACCGGCATTCGGAATGAAGGGTGCCCTCCAGTTCTTGATAAACACGGCATCTGACCCGGTGCAGGTAGCAAAACCGTCGGTATAAACCACTTCATAGAGGAAGTTATAGACATAATCATTGTCCGGCGGAATATTGGTAAAGAAGACGTTCACATTGCTGGCGCCGCCAACGGGGTTCAGGATGGGATCCGGAGCACCGGCAGGTACGGAAGGTCCAGTATAGCTCCAGTTCACACTCACCACTGAAATTCCCGGGGGAAGAGCAGCGGGTGTACCAATCAGGGTGGCGGTTGTAAGTTCGCAGAGGTTCTGGTCTTCGCCGCCGTTGGGATTTGCGATGTTGATCACATTCACCCTGAAGCTGCAGTTCACTACATTTCCACCTGCATCAGTAACCGTATAGGTAACTATGGTAAGACCGGGGAGGAAGCTGACCACATCGCTCACGGAACCAGTTCCGGCACCCGGAGTGGCACCGGCAAGTGAATAGGTAAGCACGTAGGTGCAGTTATCCCAGATAACGGGATCGAGACCGCTGACAGTAGTTGAAGGTACACCGGGCAGCAGGCACATCAGCACATCATCCGGACAGGTGATAGTGGGCGGAATGGCATCCACCACAGTAACGGTGGCGCCACAGGTACCCACATTACCGCTTTCATCTTCCACTGAGAGGATTACGGGGTTCGGACCGATATCGGCACAGGTGAAGTCAGTCTGGTCGAGTGAAAGCAGGAGGTCACCGGGAGCGGTACAGTTGTCGAAGCTGCCGTCGTTCACATCGGCGGCGGTGGTGGAGGCATTTCCACTGGCATCAAGATAGATGGTTACATTCTGGCAGAGCGCTGTGGGAGGCAGGTCATCCACCACAAAAACTGTAGCATCACACTGGCTCACATTACCGCACTCATCTTCAACATAAAGTGTAACGGTTACAGAAGGCATATCTCCGCAGTCGAAGGCAAGCTGTGATGCGCTCAGACTCACGGTACCACAATTATCATAACTGCCTCCGTCAATATCAGCGGCTACCATGGTGGCTGTTCCGGCAGCATCAAGGTAAACAGTATGATTCTGACAAACGGCTGTGGGGAAGACCAGGTCAGTGATGGTGATCACCTGGGTGTAAACACCGCTCAGGTTGCCACAGTCGTCATACACAGTCCAGGTATTGGTATAGGTGCCTGAGAACGGGCAACCGGAAGGTACGAACGGACCACTGATCTTGTTAATATTGGTAACATCGGCATCACAATTGTCGGTAGCCACTGGGAAGAGGGCCTGTGCGGCGGCAAGGCCAGCAGCGTCTTCGCATGAAAGGGTTGCATCGAGGGCACCGGGTAAAGTTGTCCATGTGGGAGCAACAATATCATATACGGTGATCACCTGGGTGTACACAGCGCTCACGTTGCCGCAATCGTCTTCCACAGTCCAGGTATTGGTATAAGTACCGGCCTGGGGACAGGCACCGGCAACAAAAGCACCGGGTACTTCAACGATATCGCTCACATCGAGATCACAGTTGTCGGATGCAACAGGGAAGAGTGCCTGGGCGGCGGCAAGGCCGGCAGGATCGTCACAGGAAACACTGGCATCCAGGGCTCCCGGAAGAGTTGTCCAAACAGGAGGATCATTGTCAACGATGGTAATGACCTGGGTGTAAACAAGACTGGTATTGTCGCACCAGTCGGTTACAGTCCAGGTGTTGGTATAGGTTCCGGTCCAGGTGCAGCCGGGGTTGGCTACGAAGGGTCCGCTCACCTTTACGATGTTGGTGACATCCGGATCGCAGTTGTCAATGGCAACGGGGAAGAGGGCCTGTGCGGCGGCATATCCGGCGGGATCGTCGCAATCGACGGTCCTGTCGAGATCACCGGCAAGGGTTACCCAAGTGGGAGCATCCACGTCTTCAACGGTGATATACTGGAAATGGTTGATCCAATTTCCGCAGAGGTCGGTGGCAACCCACTGGCGGACAATCACATAATTACCCGGGCAAGCCAGCGGATAGGAACTTTCACCGAGGTATCCGACAAAGGGAGCAGGATCGCAGTTGTCAGCTGCAGTCGGTGTGATAGAGGGTGCCGGAGGAGCGAGTTCGCAACTCAGGGTATAGTCGGCAGGAACCCAGGTCCAGTATGGATTGGTAATATCATAGGTAGTAACAGTCTGGGCAAACAGCACGCTGGTATTTCCACAGTCATCATCCACAGCCCATTCCCTGTAATACACACCGGTATAGGTGCAAACAGGATCGGGGGTATAAATGTCGGTGACAAGGTAAATATTAGTCACATCCGGATCGCAGTTATCTGCTGCGGTCGGGTAGAGTGCGAGTGCAACTGCCAGGGCGGCGGGATCGTCGCAGGAAACATCGGCATCCAGCGAACCGACAGCTGTTAACCAATAAGGTGCAGTATTGTCGAGGATATCAATATACTGAGTCTGGTCAAGAGCGGCATTGCCACAATCATCCACCAGGCTCCAGGTACGGGTTACCCTGTCAGAACCGATACAGTAGAAGTCAGCTTCATACAGGTCTGAATAAGTGGCATCCAGCGGCGGTGTGGTGGTGCAGTTGTCGGCCTCGTCGGTCACATCACCAACCAGGGGGTTGGAGGGTGAATAATCAGCAAGACAGGAAGCATCCTTGTAAATGGTGGCGTCTACCGGAGCGGTAAAGGTGGGAGGGGTATTGTCTTCCACATAGATGATCTGATCCTGTTCGGTAAGGTTGCCACAATCGTCAACCAGACTCCAGGTACGGGTAATCACCCATTCGCCTGCGCAGGTTCCGGCAACAATATCATCGGAATAGGTTGCATCCAGGGTAAGGTCGCAGTTGTCGAGTTCATCGATCACATCGCCTGTCACTGCCGGGGAAGCGTCGTAAGCACAGACAGGATCTGTGTAAACGGTGAAATCAACCGGTACGGTGAATGTCGGCGGGGTGTCGTCGATGGCGGTCAGGGTCTGGAACACAGAGATGGTGTTGCTGCAATCATCGGTGACACTGTATTCCCTGGTGACAACATACGGATCGGCTACGCAGCCTGCTCCGCCATTATCCACATCACCAACCCATGCCACTACCGGAGCAGCGGTACAGTTGTCGGCTTCGTCAGTCACTACCGTAATATCCGGGGCAGGGATATCCACAATACACTGAACACCCACAGGCAAAGGATTGCTTGCAGTCGGGGGGGTATCATCGATCGCGGTCAGGGTCTGGAACACAGACATGGTGTTTCCGTAAAGGTCGGTGACGCTGTATTCCCTGATGACGATATACGGATCAAGAGGGCATCCGGTACCGGCATTGGGTACATCGGCAACCCATGCCACCACGGGAGCCGGGTCGCAATTGTCGGCTTCATCGTCAACCACGGTGATATCCGGTGCGGGAATGTCAGCAATGCACTGTACATCCACATCATCCGGGTTGGTAGCTGTCGGAGGCAGCAGATCCACTACGGTAACCTGTGAAATGCAGGTGGCATTGTTGAAATTCTTATCCTCAGCATAGAGGGTGACATTCATCGGGTTGAATATACCCCCGGTGAAGTCGATGTCAAGACAGGTGAAGGCGGATGGCGAAGCATCGAAAAAGATCACACCGCCGGGGAAGGGACCAACATAGTCTGAATAGGGAGTACAATTGTCCGTTGAACCGCCGTCCTCAATGTCGTTCCACACGATGCTGGCATTGCCGGTGGCATCCAGGGGTAAGGTCAGACTGTTACATGAGGGAACCGGGGGAGTTTCATCGTAGAACAGGCGGAAGGTAAAGTTATCGCTTGCACAGGGAGCAACGCCATTCACGCTGAAGGTGATGGTGGCTTCCTGGTTGATCTGGTCAAGGATCCCTATATTATAAGTGGTATTGTCGTTGAAGGGGGTGGTGAAGGTACCATCGCCGAAACTCTGCCAGAGGAAGCCGGACACATCGCCTGTATACGTTGTGGCAAAGGTGGCAGTGCTGGTTCCGAGGCAGATTTCATATGGATCGGCACCTGGGTTGGGCCAGGGAGAAGTCATGGTCACACCGGTGATCACGGGCTGTTCCCAAACATACACCACCATGTCAGCATAGTTCTCAACGCAATAAATTGAGTTGCTGGTGGTCCACCGCATGGTATAGGCACCGGGAACGGGGAAGTCCACGTTGGTGGTAGCCGAAGCGGGAGTGGTGATGGTGGGTGCGGTTCCGGGATCGGAGATGCATGACCAAATACCTGCGCCATAGGCAACCGGAACGGCGGCCATGTTGGCGGACACGGGTGCACCAACGTAACAAAGGTCAATATCCGGACCGGCATTGGCAGGGGGAGCCGGACGGTAGTTGGTCACCACTACCTGATCGGTGCTTGTGTTGGTTGTGATACCATCGGTGAATTCCACCTCGATCTCGAAGGTATAGGTATAATCACCGGCCGGGGGCCATACGATTCCGTCACCGAAGGTAATATTGGTGACAGCCGAGCTGGGATTGGAGATGATGGCACCATTGGGATCAGTTGTGCTGAACAATGACCATGTGATGGTTTTGGACCAGCCGGCCGGTGGGGTGGGATCAAAACCGGTAAGGGTGGTTCCGGTGAGGAAGCACAGGTTCTGATCGTCGCCTGCATCGGCAAGCGGGGTTGAACTGTAAACGGTAAAGGTGTTGGAAACCGTGGTCACACAACCGGGGTATGCCGGATTGGCTACCGTTCCGAACTGATCATCAACGAAAGTTCCGTTAAATGTGCCTTCAACTGTGTGTCCACCAATGGCCAGTACACCCGGATCAATCTGGGTGGCTGCGACAAGGTCGATGGTAAAGGCATCGGTACCCGGATTCCCGTTTAACTCAATCAGATTTAACAATGCGGGAGGATCAGCAACGGCATAACCCGGTGCGATGGCCGGCAGGAAGCTGGCCACGGGATATTCGCAGAGGTTGGTGATGGTAAAGGTCACGTTGCCGGGGGTACCGACGGGGTTGGGACCTTCCACATCGAGGTCATAGCCTGCATCATCATAGTGTTGGAAAGTAATCCTGTGCGCACTGACACCATCAAAAACCAGGGGGTCGTTCACGGCAATGCCGGTCGGGAAGAGCGGGCTGCCGCTGAGGCTGGTGATGCCGGTGACTGTCCAGGATTCTCCTGCGAGAGTTCCAAGTATGCTGGCGGTTTCATCAAAGCTGCCGTCCTGGGCGCCGTTGGCCGTTTGGTCATCGTTACAGGCACAGGGGTCGGTTGGCAGGTAGTTGTTCGCAATGTTAACGGCACCGCCGCAATCCAGCACCTGGACGGCATAAGTGGCGGTGGCGGTTGCAAGATTGGCATCAGTAACGGTGTAAGTAATAACCACCTCACCAAAAGTAAGTCCGGTCACATTCGTGGACTGGTTAGCGGGAGCGCTGAATGAGACAGCGCCTGGGCCGGCCTGTGTCCAGGCATGGATAAAGGGAGGCAGTCCGTCGGCCGGATTCCCGTTCACGGCGGTGAAAGTTGATGCATCACAGAGATAGGGATAGGCACCGGTGATGGGACCGGCGGTGGGAGGTGTTCCGACAGCAGTGCCACGGATAGAGATATTGTCAATTGAAAGATACCAGTTACCATCATAACCATTTATCAGGAGGGAAATGGAACCCTGGTTGTTGTAGGAGGCATCCAACGCCTGCCAACCGGTAGCGAACCAGGTTGAAGAGGCTCCACTGATGGTCTGAGTGTAGATAGTAGATCCCCACGCTGTACCACCTGTAGGATCTCCGCTGAGTGCCAGTGTCGGATTGTTGCAACTGGAAAAACATATAGCCTTCCTTCCTGACCAGGAAATCTCAATATCCTGGTAGCCGGTTGTTGAAATAACCAGCCTCAGGTCGCCACTATTGGTTGTGTAGATAGCAGGTATTGAGGGATCGCCTGCAAGAAAGTTATAATCCCAATCACCACTATAAACTGACAACGAGGGCGAACCTATGGCACCGGGATCCGGGTTGAAATTCGAACCCGTAAACTGGAAGGTTGCCAGTGTGGTCTGTGCCACGAGGAAGGTACTACTTACCAGGAACACCAGCAGGGTTCCGATAAACTTGTGTAGCAGTTTTGTTTTCATAATGTACATTTTTGGTTATTGTTTATTTGAATCATTAATGACTAAAAAAAAAGTGATCAATGGGAATTAACCCACTGATTATCAGGTATGTTTTGATTGCTTTTTCCTTGCTGTACAGGGTAAACATCTATTTTACAAGCGCAAAATAATAAAAAAAACGTCCTATATGCAACAATTTTTGTTTTTTTTCAAAAATAATTAACAAACATTAAGAAGCCCTGGTGGCTGCCATCCGGGCAGGCCGGCCGTGGCTTTCTCAACACTTTCACAGGCAATGATACGCAAACACGCTGCTTTTGGTTACATCCCGGTATAAAAAACATGCAATCACAGCCCATGCATGCGCGCAATCCCCGAAAAAGCAAATAAAGATACGAATATTAAGCTACGGTGATTCAAGGGATGCTTAAAAAAAAAGGAAAATTGTTGATAAGTTATCGGGAAGTCCCATGCCGGCCTGCTTCGCTTCGCCTCCCCCCGGCCTTCACTTAGCCGGAAACTGCCTGGCAGCGGGAAGCACACACCGAAGACCCGAAGACGCGAAGACCTATCAGTCTGATAGTTAACCATTTGGGTTTTGGGGTCTGTGGTGTTCACATTGAAACCGGGTTTGCAACCGGTTTCCGCTCCGGGTAGCGAGGCCTTTGCGCATACCATATTATATATATAGCCCAAACTACAGGCTACCCTGTTTCTCCCCCCCCCTCTCTCATTCTCATTCCCATTCCCATTCTCATTCTCTCTGCGTCTCTGCTGTTAATCACATGCGCACACCAGGCCCGGAAATTTCCCGGGGTGATTTTCTCAGGATGATGAAAGGCGGATGGCTTTTATCCGGCTGATTTTTTTACCGCAGAGGCGCAGAGGCGCAGAAGGCAATCAGCGGAGCAGAAGTGAAGGATGAGTTTAGAGGTTTAGAGGTTTAGAAGTTTAGTTTAGTTTAGTTTAGTTTGGTTTAGTTTGGTTTAGTTTATTCATATTCAACATCTTAAAATTAATGCAAGCAAACCGGGTCTTAGTGTCTTCGGTGTGGGATGCTTAGATGCAACGATTCCAGGATTGGCAGAGAAACCTGGGGGAGCGGACTGAGCAAAAAAACCACCCGGATGACATCATGCACAATCATTCGACCCTGTCAGGGTCGGGAACGAAACGGGACATCACCGGGCTATAAACATATGACCCCTTTGGGGTCAGGAGATTAACCGTGCATTCCTGCTGCTGCTATAAACATATGACCCCTTTGGGGTCTGATTGCCTCATGCTCATTCTCTCTGCGTCTCTGCGCCTCTGCGGTTTAAACCTGCCACAGATGAAATCTGAGAAATGCGCTTTACCTTTGCCCTTTCCGTAAACCATGCCGCAACTTGTCCTCACCGGAGAGATCGTCCTTGATATCCTGTTCAGGAACCATAAGGTCCTGACCGCCCTTCCCGGAGGATCGATGCTGAATACCGCGGTTTCCCTGGCAAGGGCAGGCAACAGGCCGGTATTTTGCGGACTGAGCGGGCAGGATGAAGCCGGCAGGTATATCAAACACTTTCTTGAATCCCAGGGCGTACAGACTGCCCTGATCAAACAGCTTCCGGATCATTTGACCCCGGTGACCCTCTGCTGGCTCGGTGAACAGCATGATGCCACATACACCTTTTATAAGCCTCCCCTGCCCGCTCCGCCTGTCCAACCCGACATCCCGGCACTCCACAGCTCCGGCATCACTGCAGCCGGTTCTTTCTTTGCCGTGGATCCGATTCGCCGGCCCGTGATGGAAAAGCTCCTTCAGCAGGTGGCGGAAAGCCGCTGCCTGTTTTACTATGATCTCAACTACAGAAACAACCATCTGTCCCGGCTCGGGGAAGTCATGCCCCACCTGCTCGTCAACCTCCGGGCGGCAAAGATCATCAAAGGTTCCGAAGAAGACTTCCGGCTTGTATTCGGACAGGCTTCACCGGAAGCGCTGCGGGATGTCATCCCAGGAGGAGCGGACAAAGTGCTGGTGGTGACTGCCGGTGACAGACAGGTGGATTTCCTGTACCGGAACCTGCGACTTACCCTGCCGGTGAAGAAAATTGAACCGGTGAGCACCGTCGGGGCCGGCGACAGCTTCAATGCCGGTTTTATCCATGCACTTTGGGGCATGCATGCGAACAGGGACAACATCGAATACTGGAGCTCAGGACAGTGGGAAAGCAGCATCCGTAGCGGAATGGCCTTTGCAAAGGCCGTTTGTGCGGGTGAAGAGAATTATATCCCGCCCGGGTTCAAACCAGGACAGTGAAAGCTTAAAGCTTTCTTACCACTAACTGAGTTTTATCGTAGCGCACGACCAGGATACGTTCACCGGGATCGACAAAACCTGTTTCAGCCACGGCGTCATAGATTTCGCCCTCCACGATCACCTTACCCCCGGGCCGGAGGATGCTGCGGGCTGTGCCTTCCATACCCACCAGGCGTTCCAGCGAACTGTCGGCAGCGATATAGCCCTCGGAACGGTCTTCGGTCGTATTCAGGGCCAGGCCGCCGAATAAGTTCGAAGTGAACAACTTACGGCTCAGCAGCAGGGAGCCTGTGACAGCTGTGAACATCGCAATGACAACAATGAAGAACGAACGCAGGAAGGCATTGCCGTTGACATGGGAGAAATCAAAGACCAGGTTGTTGATCATGGCCAGGGTCAGGCTGGCAATGACCAGGAAGATCCCGCTGATGCCGGCAACACCGAAGCCGGGGATCACAAAGATCTCCACCGCTATCAGGATCAGTCCGATGAAAAAGACGATGATCTCCCAGTGCGCCGCCAGTCCTTCCAGGTAAAGCGGAGCAAAATACAGTGCTACCGCGATCAGGGCAGCCACAATGGGGAAGACGGCTCCCGGCGACTGAAACTCGAAATAGATACCTGCCACGATGATGAGGATCAGCAAACCGCTGACCGCGGGATGTACCAGGAAAGCAATAACCTTGTCGAGGGCGGTGAGCCTGAAAGTCCTGATTTCGTATTGAGGAATGCCGCCTTTCTTCAGCACTTCATGAACACTTTCGGCAACATCGTCGCAGAATCCCAGCTTCATGGCCTCGGAGGCCGTCAGGGTAAGCACTTTTCCGGAATCGATGAGATGTGTGACTTTAGCCGAAGGATCGACCATGGCTTCAGCGATGTCCGGATCCCTGTTCCTGGCCTCGGCTGTGGCCCGCATCATGGAGCGCATGTACGACTGGTACTTGTCCGGCATCTTCTCCCCCTCCTGGTTCACCACGGTGGCAGCGCCGATACTGGCGCCCTGCCTCATAAAGATACGTTCACAGGCAATGGATATCAGCGCACCGGCCGAAGCGGCATTGTTGTCGATAAACACCCAGACCGGGATGTCGGACTGCAGGAAGAGGGTCCTGAGGGAATCCGCCGTTTCCAGCATGCCTCCGTACGTATTCATATGTATCAGGATCAGGTCGATACCTTCTTCCTTTGCATAGGCATAGGCCTTTTTCGTTTTATGCCAGATGGGAGGGGCGATCATCTCCTTTACCGGGAATACCAGCACCTTCGCGGGGCTTCCCCCACCCGCTTCAAGCAGGCCGGGAAACAGGAAGAAAGGAATCAACATCAGGAAGGCCGGTAGAAAACATCGTTTGCGCATGGTACAGAATTAAAAGAACTTTTGAATGGTTGACAGGAACTCCGGATACATGGCCGCATTGCTTGCGATGATCTCCCTGCCGAAGATATAATCCCGCTCCCCGCTGAAGTCAGCCACGCAACCGCCGGCCTCCTTTACCAGCAGGGCGCCGGCTGCCACGTCCCAGGGACTCAGGCCATATTCATAAAAGCCGTCGAAACGGCCGCAGGCAACCCAGGCCAGGTCGGCGGCGGCCGAACCCAGCCTGCGGATACCATGCGAAGCCTGCATCAGATGCCTGAACAGGGCCAGGTATTGATCCAGACGGTCATAATCGTAGTAGGGAAAGCCCGTGGCAAGCAAGGCATGCTGCAGGGATGCACCGGAGGAGACCCGGATTTTCCTTCCGTTGAGACTGGCCCCCTGCCCGCGTTGCGCCGTAAACATCTCTCTGCCGAACACTTCGTAAACCACTCCCAGTTCCGGCTCCTTCGTGTGCATGAGCGACACACTGATGCAGACCAGCGGAATGCCGTGAATAAAATTGGTGGTGCCGTCGAGCGGGTCGACCACCCAGGTGAACTCCCTGATCTCCGCAGCCCTGGTATGCTCTTCAAGGATAAATCCGGCCTCCGGCAGGATGCCGCTTAAGCCGTCAGCAAGCATCTCCTCCGCAGCCCGGTCGACCCAGGTCACAAAGTTATTGTCGCTCTTCTCCTCTATCTCCTGTTCCCGGAGCTTTCCGGAAGACTCCACAATCAAGGCACCAGTCCGCAAAACAAGGTTTTCAACGGCTTTCAGCATCTGCTCCAAATCGATTTTTTTTACAAAGGTATTCCGATTCTTGTTGAAATGGATATTTTTGCTGCCTGCAATTACAATAAGACCGATTATGACAGGAGATATCCTGCTGCTTACCGAAACCCATCACCAGCTGGCTGCAGCGATCATTGAGAAACTCATGACCGGGGGAAAAAAACGGTGGATGATCGCCATATCGGGTGAATCCGGCTCGGGTAAATCAGAACTTTCGTACGCTATTGCCCGTGGGCTGAAGGACAAAGGACTGAAAACCAAGATTATCCACAGCGATAACTTCTATGTGACACATCCGGACGACCGGCTCCGGATCCGGTTGGAGCGGGGCATAGCGAAAACCGTAGGTCCGGCTGAATATGACTGGGAATCCATCAGAGGTGTGTTGCAGGCCTTCAGGAGAAAAAAAGCGGTCGCGATGCCCTGTGTGGATCTGCTCACCAACCAGGTGGATACCCTGTTCACAGACTTCACTGACATCCGTGTCCTTATTCTCGACGGGCTCTACGCCATCAGGGCACCCGGCTTTGACATCCGTATCTTCATTGATCTTACCTACCACGAAACCAAAAAGGCGCAATTGCTCAGGGGCAAGGAGCAAACGGACGTTAACCGGATGAAGGTACTAAAAGCGGAGCACAAGGCTGTCAAGGCCTTGAAAAACAGGGCGAATGTCATTATCGACGCAGACTTCCGGCTTCATTTACTTTGATTGAAAGATGTCATCCGAATCCATTCCTTTTCTGAACTCCGGTTCGTTCATATATGAAGTGAATACCAGGCAATACAGTGCCTCCGGGCATTTGCAGGCCCTTCTGGAACACCTTCCCCGCCTTGCGGCCATGCATGCCGGCGTCCTCTGGCTGATGCCCCTTCACCCGACCGGCATTACCGGACGTAAGGGCAGCCTGGGCAGTTACTATTCCGTCAGGGATTACCTCAGCATTGATCCTGCTTACGGCAACATGGCAGACCTGATCAGGCTCATTGAGAAGGCGCATGCGCTGGGGATGAAGGTGATCCTCGACTGGGTTGCCAATCATACGGCCTGGGACCATGCCTGGATCAATACCCGGCCTGATTTTTACAGCCGCGATGCTGCTGGAAACATCAGGGCTCCCTTCCCCGAGTGGGAGGATGTGGCCCAGCTCGATTACGGCAATCCCGACCTGTGGGAGGAAATGATCCGGGCCATGCAGTTTTGGCCGGATCAGGCGGATATCGACGGTTTCCGCTGCGACATGGCGAATCTTGTTCCCACGGCATTCTGGAAAGCGGCGATCCGCAGGCTGGGAGAAAACAAAACACTGTTCTGGCTTGCCGAAGCCGAAGACCCGGCCCTGCCGGATGCTGGCTTTCATGTGTTGTATCAATGGAAACTGCTGCACGCCATGGATGGCTTCATCCATTCGGAAGGGAATGCAGCCCGGCTCGACCGGGAAGTGGTTGGGGAACTCAGCAACCCCATCCCGGGAAGATCCACCATGTTATTTACCAGCAACCATGATGAAAATTCATGGAAAGGGAGCGCGATCGAACGCCTGGGGGCCTCTCTGGAAGCCTGTATCTGCCTGACTTTCACCCTGCCGGGCATCCCTCTGGTTTACGGGGGTCAGGAGGCCGGACTGGCGAAACGCCTGATGTTCTTCGACAAGGATCTTATTCCGTGGAAAGAAGACAAGCTGGAAAAACGCATCAGCAGGCTTGCGCAACTCCGGCTGGAGCATCCGGCCCTGTGGCCGGGATCGGCATTCAGGAGGATTCCGAATTCCGCCGGCAGCGATGTATTTACCTTTTGCCGGGAAAAGAACGGCAACCGCGTGCTGGTGATGCTGAACCTGTCGTGGCATGAAAGAAGTTTTACCCTGGAAAATTACCTTTCGGACGGGCTTTATACAGAAGCCATCAGCATGGAAAGCATCCATGCGGTTCAGGGTGCCCGCTGGACCCTGGGTCCCTGGCAGTGGATGATTATGACAAAATAATCCGGCCCACTTACAGAATTTAAAAAAAAGTGTATCTTTGCACCCCTGTTGCCCAGGTGGTGGAATTGGTAGACACACCAGCTTGAGGGGCTGGCGCCTGCAAGGGTGTGCAAGTTCGAATCTTGTCCTGGGCACCTCTCAACCCGCAGCCCAAGTGGCGGAATCGGTAGACGCGCTAGTTTCAGGGACTAGTGACCGTACGGTCGTGCAAGTTCGAGTCTTGTCTTGGGCACTTTTCTTTCTCCTGCTTCCTGGCTTCCCGGAAGCATTTTTTTTATGAAGACCCTTATCCTGACAAGCTTCACCACGCTTTTCCTGTGCATAGCAGGCGGTACCGCCGCCCGGACGGTACAGTCAAATCCGCCGGACAGCCTGGAGATACTGGAAAAGATGGTAAACAGCCTCAGTATCGACAAAGCGGAAAACATCCCGGTGGGATATATTCAACTGGACCTGATACGGGAGCGATTGAACCGGCTCAGCAGGGAAGACAGCCCTGGGGACCGGGGAGTTCAATCCGAAAGAAATACCAGACTGAACCGGGTGGTCAGGAAATTCGATTCGATCAGCCCGCTGATCATCGCAAGTATGGCCAGAATCGACCTGGCCCTGTATGAGGATGGCCTTGCCACACTCAGGGAACATGATTCCGCTGCTGCCGCTAGGCTGTTTGAAATGTCGCTGAATTACAACAAGGCATTCGCACCTTCGGCATACAGCCTGATCTCATTGTACAACACACCGGAACAGGCCGAAAAGGCTGCCGCCTTGTTCGACCGGCATATGAAAGATGTCAGCGCCCTGGAAAACGACTATTACCGCAATCTCTTTCAGGTGCTGGCAGGCCAGGTTCTCGACAGCCTCCTCCGCCAGGCCCGGCGCCTGGGTGCGATGAACCTTCCGTTCGATGCGGTTCAGCTCGTGGCAACCGCCGACAGCTTTGCACAAAGGCACAGCATCGCGGAGGCAGCAGACAGGATCAGCGAAACCCAAACGGCAGTTCACCGGGCCATGTATGAATCCTACCTGCGGATTGCGGATAAAGCCATGCAAAACAGGAAACAGGAACTCGCCGCAAGCTACTACACCAGGGCCGGAGCATATCTCAATACCCATGCCGCCATGGCCGGTTCCGATAAACGCTGGGAAGAAGGCCTTGCTGCCGCTTCCAAACCACCGCCTGCCGAGCCTGCCGTGAAACCCAAAAAGAAAAAAGGAAGGCACAGAACCGCACGGGCCACAACAATACCTGCGAGGAAAACGCCTGCTGCAACGCAAGCTTCGGTGCAAGCGGCAACAGACACCATGCTGTCATACCATCTCACACAGTCGGCGCTTGCAGCAGCGGAGGGCAATTACGCCGTTGCAATCCGGCACTGCGACACGGCCGCGATGCCTCACAGCGCCGTCGCAGCAACGGCCGACACCCTGCTGTGTTCCTGTTACCGCCGGGCAGCCCGCAGGCCCTTGCTTGACAGCATCCGGGGCGCCTGGTTTACCGCATGGAAGAACCAGTTACGGGAGGCTGAAAGGGTACTTGAAGATGCTACAGCCAAACTGAAACCATGGTGCCTTGAAAATGACACCGAAATACAGACGGCCCTGGCTTCGCTCCAACAGCGTATCCGCGAAAAAACCTGCGACAACGTGCAGGCTGCCTTTGAAACCGAGGTCTACCGCGCCATTGCACAATGTATGGCCGGCAATTACCTTCACGGGAACGATCACCTGGAAAAAGCCACTGCATTGTTCAGCGGGAATCCATCCTGTATCCGCTCAGATTCCCTGCTCAGGCTGACAGAACAGAAATACCGGCCTTCCATTGCATGGCAGCAGGAATGGACCCGGGCAAGGCAAAGCCTTGAAAGAAAGCGATACAGGGAATTTCCCGGGCATTATACCAAAGCACGGGAACTGGCAGAAACCAATAATCTGCCGTTTAAAGAAACTTTTTCTTCACTGTTAAATTTTGTGAAAGCAAGCGCTGATACCGCACTGCTGGCAGCCTGCATCCTGCTGCTCACAGAACAGGAAGAAACCGCCGCATGCTGGGAGTTGATACAATACGCCGCCACCCGCCAACAACTCAAAAACCTGCCTTTCGGAGTACAAACTGCTGTGGGGAAACTCCTGGCCGCAACAGACCGCAAATCAGGCAATACATACTGGCTGGATCAGTTAAAAAAAGGAGGCAGGACGTTTTCAGTGATAAAAAAAGCCTATCTTAGCGGGGCAAAACAGTATCGTGATGAACCTTAACCTGCTACTGATCAGCAATTCGACCAATCCGGGTGAGGAATACCTCGGATGGCCACGGCCCTTCATGAAAGACTTCCTTCAGGCCTTTCCCGTCAGTAAACTCCTGTTTGTCCCCTTCGCAGGGGTAACCATCAGCTGGGATGATTATACGGAAAGGGTCCGCAAGGTCTTTGCCGGACTCGGGTATGAACTGCAGTCCGTGCACCAGAGCAAAGAACCCCTTCATGATGTACACCGTGCCGAAGCGATCGTGGTTGGCGGCGGCAACACATTCACCCTGGTAAGAGAACTCCAAAGGAGCGGGCTCATGCATGCCATCCGCGAAAGCGTCATGCAGGGAATCCCCTATCTCGGATGGAGCGCCGGTTCCAATATCACCTGTCCGAGCCTCAGAACTACCAATGATATGCCAATCGTGCAACCCGACAGTTTTGAATGCATGAACCTGATCCCCTTCCAGATCAATCCGCACTACCTCGATGCACATCCCGAAGGACACGGAGGTGAAACCAGGGAACAACGCATAGCCGAATTCCTGGTGGCAAATCCTGAAATGGCCGTGGCAGGCCTCAGGGAATCCTGCCTGCTCGAATACCGGGAGAACCAGTTCCTGCTGAAAGGGGCACACCCCATGCGCTTATTCCGCTTCGGGCAGGAAGCCATCGAAATCCCCAGCGGAAGCCGGCTCGACTTCCTGCTCTGATTAACGCTTTTTTAACATCCTGCGCCTTTACGGCATCCAACAGGAATGCGTACATTTGCATTGAATTCCGTGTAGCATGTGGCGTAATCTCCTCTTTAAATCAGGGACCATCCTGCTTCTGACCGTGTTCCTCTCCGGCACTGCCGGGATGAACCTGCTCTGGCATCATTGTAACGCCAGCAAAAAAGACCGTCTTGAAATCATGGTGCTCCCCGGATCAGACCGGGAATCCTGTTGCGGACACGCCTGCAGCATGAAGACAACCGATCCTCCGCCTCAGGGACTGCTTCAAAAAGCCCCCTGCTGTGATGAACAGGAGTACTTCTTTAAGCTGCCTGAATTCTCTTCCAAACAAATCAAGAAGCTTATCCCGGAAATCACGGCCACCCTCCCCGGGCCCGGAGATCTTCCTTCGAAAAGCCTGTGCGAAAGCATTCAACCTTCACACATCATTCCGGGATTGATTAACGATCCCCCCGGCCTGGTCCGTCCGGACAGACCCCTTTTTCTGCTGATCAGCCAGATTCGTATCCCTTTACCGGAAAATAAAGCGTAGCACCCGGCCCAGAACTGAACCGGCTGAGGATTGTCCTGAAATCAAGGGTTTCAGGCTGATTTTCGTACCGGAAAGGCCTTATTCACTGATTTAATACAGTTTAGCAAAAGGGCATCCGGCTTCAGGTGTTATAAAAGTTATCGCGACAGCCTCCGCGTTCACACTCCGGTCAGACTTACAAGACGAATCATCAAATTTCAGATCAAATGAAAACAATAATTTCAACACTAATATATATATCATTATTAGCTATACTTCCAATCTTCAGCCAGGCACAGCACTATCATGGGACGGTTTACGGACTGGAACCCGGTAAAGAAAAGAGCCAGCTTCCGGGAGTCAATGTGTATTGGGCGGGAACGACCCAGGGCACCACGACCGACCAGAAGGGCGAATTCCATATCGAAGGCGTCGGACATGGAAACAAAATGCTCGTATTCAGCTTTATGGGCTATGTGACCGACACCGTTGAAACCGAAGGACGCAGGGAAATCAAGGTAGTGCTGGAACCGGACAATAAACAACTGCAGGAAGTTGTCATCCGCGACCATACCCATGGCACCTTTGTATCAAAGGTCAATCCCCTGAAAGTGGAGATGATCACGGGAAAAGAACTGGCCCGTGCCGCCTGTTGCAACCTTTCTGAGAGTTTCGAGACCAATGCGTCGGTGGATGTCAGTTACAGCGATGCCGTAACGGGAGCCAAACAAATCCAGTTACTCGGATTATCAGGTGTTTACAGCCAGATCATCTCAGAGAACACCCCCCTGATCCGTGGCCTGGGCACTTCCTTCGGACTGAACTACATCCCGGGTCCGTGGATGGAATCCATCCAGGTCTCAAAAGGCACCTCCTCGGTAATCAACGGATTTGAATCCATTACCGGACAGATCAATGTGGAGTATAAAAAGCCCGCCACCAGCGAGGCACTCTATCTCAACCTCTTCCTCGACGACCAGTTGCGGCGGGAGGTCAATTTCAACACCCGGCATCTTTTCGGCGAACGCCTGAGCACCATGATATTCGGGCATTATTCGGGGCAGGACAGAAAGATCGATCATAACCACGATCATTTCATGGACATCCCGCAACTGGAGAATGTCAACGTTTTCAACCGCTGGGACTATATCATACCCGGAAAGTACGACTCACGTTTCGGGATCAGGTATATGAAAGAAGACCGGACTGCGGGCATGATGACATTCGATCGTGATGCATTCCGACAGGATACGAGCGGTATTTCGACCCGCACAAAAACTTACGGACTACATATGAATACCGAAAGGGCGGAGGCATTCTGGAAAAACGGCCTGATCTTTAACGGGGATCATTACCGCTCGCTGGCACTCATTCTTTCCGGCATCTACCATGACCAGGGCGGTTTCCTCGGATTAAACCGCTACCACGGCAATGAAAGAAGCCTGCATGCCAACCTGTTGTTCTCCACAGACCTGTTCAACGAGCACCATAAGATCACCACAGGTCTCAGTTTCCAGTTCAGCGATTACAGGGAGGAGTTCAGGCGGACGGGTCTGACCTACCTTTACCAGGTTCTGGGAACCATCAGCGACAGCACCCTCTGGAAACTGCAAAGCGCCAGTGTCACTCCTTACGGTTTCAACCGGACGGACCGGATCCCGGGGATATTCCTGGAATACACCTACCATATCGATCATAAGGTTTCTGTCATCAGCGGCTGGCGGCTCGACCGGCACAACCGTTACGGCACGCTGTTCACACCCCGGCTTCACCTGAGGTATATTCTGAATGAACAGTTCACCCTCAGGGCCAGCGCCGGCAAAGGTTATCACACTCCCAACCTGCTGTCGGAGAACTTTTCCCTGATGGCCGGACAAAGAGAACTGTTCTTCAGTTCCGGGCTTCCCATCGATGAAGCCTGGAACTACGGGCTGAATATGACCCGTGACTTCATGATCAAAGGGCGGAAGGCACAGCTTGACCTGGAATTTTACCACACCGGCTTTGTGAAGCAGGTGATCGCAGACCTGGATTCCATGCCAACCGCAGCCTTTTTTTATGCACTTGACGGAAAGTCATTCTCCAACAGCTTCCAGGCACAAGTCTCCTGGGAAGTCATTCCCCGGCTCAGTGTGCTGATGGCATACAGGATCAGCGATGTCCGGAACACCACGGCGGGAGAACTTCAGCGGAAGGCACTGGTAAACTTTTACAAAGGATTGGTATCTCTGGCTTATGCCACCAAACTTGACAAATGGAAAGCCGATATCACCGGTCAATTGAACGGGCCTTCGCGGATACCCGATACAAGGAAACTCCCGGCGGAACTGCAGCGGGACACGGAATCACCCGCCTATTTCATCCTGATGGCACAATTGACCAGGAAATTCAAACGACTCGAAGTGTATGCAGGTGCAGAGAACCTGACTGATTTTGTCCAGCGGGATCCCATTACGGAACCCCATGCACCCTACCATCCGCATTTCGACACTTCCATGGTCTGGGGACCCGTGATGGGCCGGAGCTTCTACGCAGGCTTGCGCTGGGTGCTGTAAACCAGGAATGCGGCGGTCTCCGCTTATGAATTTATAACGACTGAAGCTGAAAATGCGAAGCCAGATATTCCGGAATGACCGCAATACCTGAACCTTACTGAAAATTCTGCCGGATTTTCAATAAGATAAATTTAACTTTGCCACCACACCAATACCCGGCCAGGATGTTTTCAAATCAAGACCTTGAACAGCTCCGCAAGCGGGGCATATCGCTTCAAACCATTGAACGCCAGATCCACCATTTCCAATCCGGTTTTCCTTACATGAAACTGGTAAGGCCGGCCGTCCCGGGCGATGGCATCCATATCCTCGATGAAACCCGGCTTGCCTTTTTCACCAATCACTTTGATGATACGTGCAGGAAGCATCGCATGATGAAGTTCGTGCCGGCATCCGGTGCAGCCAGCAGGATGTTCAAACACCTCTATGAATACCTGCAGGATCCGGGAAACGGCGACGAACAACTTCAAAAAGACCAGAGCTTTCAATCACTGTCCCATTTTCTTGCGAACCTGGAGCATTTCGCCTTTTACAGGGAGCTGAAAGCCAGGCTGGCCAAAAAAGGACTGGATCCCGAAGCCGCCCTGAAGACGGGTAATTACCGCCCTTTCATCGAACTGCTGCTCGAACCGGAAGGATTAAACTACGGCAATCTGCCTAAAGGATTGCTGAAGTTCCATCTGTACCCTGACGGGAACAGCAGGACTGCCATTGAGGAGCATCTGATGGAGGGCATCCTGTATTGCCGTGATACGGAGGACAGGGTACACTTACATTTCACCCTTTCTCCGGAACATGTCAGCCGCTTTCAGGAGCACATCCGCAATTGTGTGCCGGAACTTGAAGAAGCATATGGCGTGCGTTTTTCCGTTACCCACAGCATCCAGAAACCTTCCACCGACACCCTGGCCGTGGACATGAACAACCAGGCCTTCAGGGAATCCGACGGCAGCCTGGTCTTCAGGCCGGGAGGACACGGGGCGCTGATCGAAAACCTTAACGACCTGGATGCCGGCCTGATCTTCATTAAAAATATAGACAATGTGGTTCCTGATCACCATAAACAGCCTACCATTATCTATAAAAAAGCCCTTGCGGCTTACCTTGTGCAGATCAGGCAACAGGTACATGACCTGATCCTTGAACTGAAAGCAGGAACAGGCGCGGAAAGGACGGTGCAGATTAAAAACATGATGGCCTCTGAGCTGAACATCACAGCCGGAGGCGGCTGGGAAAACCTTTCCCACACTGACCGTACTAACCTGCTTCTCAAACTCCTCGACCGTCCCATCAGGGTTTGCGGTATGGTCAAAAACGAGGGAGAACCGGGCGGCGGGCCCTACTGGACAATGAACCGCAAGGGTGAAGTGTCCCTTCAGATCGTGGAGTCTTCGCAGGTGGACATGAATGATCCGCAACAGAAGTTGATCTTCTCTCAGGCCACACATTTCAATCCCGTGGATATTGTGTGCAATATCCATGACTTCAGGGGAAATAAGTACGATCTGCACCGCTTTGTGGATGAGGAAACGGGCTTTATCTCCGTGAAATCAAAGGACGGCCGCATGCTCAAGGCCCAGGAACTGCCGGGACTTTGGAACGGAGCCATGGCTGACTGGATCACCCTTTTTGCGGAAGTGCCGGTTGAGACTTTCAATCCGGTGAAAACCATCAACGACCTGCTCAGAAGCATGCACCGGTAGGGACTTGGAAAAGAAACCGGCAAACGGCTGTCAGCGGGAGCTGCAGCGATTCTCGTCTATCAATGGGATCCAGGCGTCACGGTATCCCAGTTCCACCAGTTTATCCCTTACGAGCCGGGCTTCGTCAAGGGAGGGGTACTGACCGAAAAGAAAGCGGTTCATGCCGTCCAGACCCGTACATAAACGCACTTGCTTCAGCCGGCTGAAGTATCTTATCTTCATGTTGCCCGCCCCAACCTGAACCGTATATCTGACCGGAGCGGACGCATCAGTTTGCCCTGTTCCCGGCTGCAATACACCGGCTCCCTCCAGCAAAGTCCTGGGCTGACAGGTACAGCGGTTTTCATCCACAGAAGCCACCCAGGCATCATTGAAACCAAGCATGCGCAATTCCCCGGCGAGTTGCCCTGCCTCTTCCCTGGTCTGAAAGGTTCCTACCACAAAACGGGCAAGACCGTCAGGCCCGTAACAGATTTTTTTATCACGGATATGATTGAAATATCTGACTTTCATCCATCCTGCCCCTACCTGCACCGTATAAAGGCCTGTGCTTCCCTGTTCCGGGTCACAGTCGGGCAGGCCTGCTGCCTTGTCTTCCTTACGCAACGTACTTTTCTTCACTGGTTCTTTCACCGCGGCCGGAATCACGGATTTCTTTTCCGGCTGCTTCTCTGGGACTGTCACCTGTTTCTTCACGGCAGCCTGAGCAGGCGGTTGCTGAGGTTTTTCCCGGACAGGCGTGGTAGCCTTCGGTGTCACCGCAGGAATCCGGCTTGTATCATCACTTTGCTTTTTCTGTGGTTCCCGTGGGGGTTGGACAGGTTTTGCTTCTGCTTTCAGAAGGGCTGTTCTGACGGCAGCAAGGCTGTCGGAAACCGCTTTCTGCCTCACCTTTGCAATGCTGTCATGCCGGGCCTTGCGTTCCGCCTCCTGCAAGGCTTCACTGATCCTGGCTGTTTCGTCCGGCTGTTGGGTTTTCTGCGCAACTGCACTGGTGTCCGTTAAGGGTGGCTGAGCTATCTGCTCAACTTTAATGCTGTCTGCAACAGGCTGCAGCACCAACGAATCAGGCTTATCCGGGCTGATGACCTGCTGAATGGCCTCTTCCCGGTCATCCTTATCAGTCTTTTCCCGGTCAGCGGTATCAATAAGCGGTTTTTGCCCCGGAAACTCCGCCGTGTCAGCTGGCATCACCGGCCAGGTATCAGGAGGTCTTTCCTTTTCCTGAATCACATCCCGGAGGGGTTCAGGAGGAACTTTCTGCAACAGGCTGTCCCTGGCGGTTTCAGGGACTTCTATTTTGAAATCCGGGATACCGGGAGTTTCATCCGTTCCTGAGAGGTTTGCAGGCAGGGAATCGGTGGCAAAGGTGAGACGCGACACTCCGGGGGGTCTGTAAACCATGGGATCCTGCTTTGGGAGTACCGGTTCCGGCCTGGGTTCTTCTGCACTCAGGGCAGCAGTATCTCTTGCCATGGCGGGTCCTGCCGGCGGAAACACCTCGGTGACCCTTGCAGAGTCCTGATAGCGGGCCGCCATGATCTCCAGCCGCAGGGAACCTGTATTCCTGCTGGATGAAAACAACATGACGTGAACATCCCTGAAATATTTGAAATACAGATCGTCTGCCACGCTGTTGATGGGATAACCCAGATTGACCGGTGCCTGCCAGGTGCTGTTCCGGAAATCACTGTAAAAAATATCATAGCCTCCTGAAGTGCCATGGGAGGTGGAACTGAACCAAAGCCGCTGCCCGTCTTCCGAAAGAAAGGGCGTGTCCTCATCACCCGCCGTATTGATCACAAAACCCATATTTTCCGGAGCCGACCATGAACCGTCATCCTTTTTTTCAACGAGGTACAGATCCTTCCCGCCGAATCCTCCGGGCCTGTCGCTGACAAAGACAATCTTGTCTCCTTTATATGACAGAAACGCATAAGTCTCGTTAAAGGTCGAATTAATACTCAGGTTGTCCTGGGGATCAGTCCAGCGGTTCTGATCACTCATGGAATAGAAGATATTGTAATCCCCCTGACGGTCGGAGGAAAACAAAAGAAAGCGGTTATCCGAAGAGAGAGAGGAGAACAGTTCATTGTAAGGTCCGTTGAGGCTCTGCCCCATGGATTCATTCCTCAGCCAGACATCCACGGTCTTTTTCAGGATGTACATCTCGCTGTTGGATTTGCCCCTTTCCGCCGCCCTCTCCCGTGTATAGAACACCTGCGTGTAATTGTTCGCAAACTGGGCACCGTAGGAAGAGAAATTCCGCATGTTGGCAAGCGGAACCTGCAGAAATTCTGCACGAACCGGTGCAGTCCCCATCAGAATGGCCGTGCTGACCTGCTCGATCCGCCTGTTCACATCATTAAATATCTCCAGATTCCTTTGGTTGGCAAGCTTTCCGTTCCGGTCGACCAGACGCGCCCTGAATTTCTCAAGGTTTTCTTTGGCCGCTTCCAGTTTGCCGGTATAATGATTGCACAAACCAAGATAATAATACGCATATACCGGAGCGCTCCTTTCCTTGACCGAATTGTCCCTGTATGCCGCAACCGTATTGGTAACGGCCTTCTCAAGATAGGGAACTGCCTTGCTGATCTCACGGCCGATATTGTAAATACAATAACCCGTCAGGAAGTTGAGATTGGCATTATCCGGGTCATCTTTCACCAGCCTGAACAAAATCTGCAATGCTTCCTGGTATTGTCCGTTGTCGATATGTTCCCTGGCCGTGAGGAAATCAGTCTTAAAATCCGGGTTTGAAGGTAGTTCCGAAACAAATACCGCATCAGCAGGGAATGGCTGCATGAATGCGTCTGATGGCCCGGTAAAACCATCGTATCCCGCCAACAACACCAGCACGGTAAGCAATCCTGACCACAGTGATGGCATTCCCGGAATCAGAGGAATGATATTTCTTTCAGTACTCAGTTAATCAGTGTTTTAGCCTGTTTGTATGCAGATATAATTAATATTATCAGCCATTCAACCTTCAAATATCCGGAATGACGGGCAATTTATCAAGCCGTAATATCATTTTCTCTGTATAGTTTTAAGAAATCAGGCAATGAGAAAGGCTTTACCAGGTAACCGTCCATTCCGGCGGCAAGACAGTTCTCCCTGTTTTCGTCAGTTGCATCTGCAGTCACTGCAAATATTCTGATCCTTTTTTCCCTGCCGGTTTTCTGTTCCCACTCCCGGATCACTCTTGTAGCTGTAATGCCATCATGATCAGGCATTTGTACATCCATCAGAACAAGATCATAATCACCTTTCATGACCATATCCATGGCCTGTTCTCCATTGACTGCAAGGTCAATCAGCGGACTGAACTTCTTGAATATCAGTATAATCACTTGTTGATTAACCTTATTATCCTCGACCAGCAGGATTTTCGTCTGAGTTTCCGGAACAACGTCTTCCCGGTTATTGGTGATTTCGCAGAAAAAGTCACCGAGCATCGCTGCCAGTTCAGCCTTCAGGACAGGTTTGCTGAGGAATCCCTGAAAGCCGGCGTCCTGAATTTGTCCTGCAGTGATCAGGTCAGACCTGGAAGTCAGCAGGAACACCGGAACACCGGCAACTCCGGGCAGGCTGCTGATATCCCGGCCGAGGGCCATCGCGTCTGTGTTACTGAGCTGATGATCGATGAGGATAAAATCGTATGGTTTCCCCGACTTCACTGCTTCATCGATCATTTGCAAACCTTCATTCCCGTTACCTGCCTCTGTATAACGACAATGCCAGGCTTCCAGATATTTCTTCAGGATGGTACGGCTGTTGGGACTTTCGTCTATGATCAGGCATTTTTTGCCTGCAAGCCCGGTATGAGCATCAGGGCTTCCCGCACCTGAGGAAATTCCCAGCATCACGGTAAAGGTAAAGGTTGAACCGGAACCAGGCTCACTCTCAAGGAGAACCTCCCCCCCCATCAGTTCAACAAGGTGTTTCGTGATGACCAGGCCCAGTCCGGAACCGGTAAACCGCCTGGTAACGGAAGGATCAACCTGGGTAAACGGTTTGAATAAAAGGGCTTTTTCTTCAGCGGATATCCCAATGCCACTGTCTCTTACCTGAAACTGCAGCCTGAGATGCTTTTCATCCCTGCCAAGCATCTCGGCGGTGAGCAGTATTTCCCCTTCATTGGTAAACTTCACCGCATTGTCGAGCAGGTTCATCAACACCTGCCTGAGCCTCATGGCATCACCCGTTACGCATGCGGGAATAGCGCTGTCATAGAAGCAATTCAGTGTTACCTGCTTTTCCGAGGCTTTACCGGAATAATCCCGGCAAAGTTCATCAAAGACCCGCTGCAGTTCAAACGGTTTCTGCACCAACTCCACTTTCCCCGTCTCAATCAGGGTGAAATCGAGTACGTTGTTGATCACCGACAGCAGTTTTCCGGAAGAAGACAGGATCACACCCGCATATTCCTGCTGTTCTTCATTCAGGCCGGCAGACTGAAGAATTTCGGCCATCCCCACGATGCCATTCATGGGGGTGCGGATTTCATGCGACATATTGGAAAGGAAAACACTTTTGGCCCTGTTGGCCCTGTCGGCGATATCCCTTTGAATCTTGAGAAGTTTATTGGATCTGATCTTCAGTTGCAGCGAATACACAACCAGTCCCACCACCAGGGCAAGAAAAATAAAACCAAGGATAAAGATCAGGGTCATGGCTTTCTGCCGCTTGAGTTCCAGGCTCTGGATCCGGCTTTTATCCGTGAGCATCTCGATCTCCTTCTCCTTCTTGTCTGTTTCATACTTGGTCTGTACTTCAAGCAACTGCCGGTTATATTTCTCCTTATTCAGGGTATCGTTCACCTGCTGGAAAAAGCTGAAATACTCATAGGCTTCCCGGTATTTGCCCATGCCCGCATAGGTCTGGTGGAGATTTTCATAGGCAGTGCGAAGGGCTTCGTTCTGGTGTGAATTGCCTGCGATGCTCACGGCCTTACCGAAATAACTGAGTGCCTCGGTGAGTTTGCCCAGTTTCCGGTATGCACTGCCCACATAGTTCAGGGTATTGGGATCAGTGGTACCCAGATCTTCCGAAATTCTGACCGACTGGAGAAAATACGACAGGGCATCATGATACATTTCATTTTCATAATACAGACTTCCGATATTATTCAGGGCGAGAGCCTTCCCTTCCAGATCGCCCGTGCTGTCGCAGAAAGCCAGAAACTCCCTGAATGCCTGCAGGGCCTCATCAGGCTTTCCCATCACACTGTAAATCATGCCGATATTATTTACCATCGCGCTCATCAGCTCCGCGTTCCCGAGTTTTTTAAATATCTCAAGTGCAAGAGAATAATGTTCCAGCGCTTTTTCCGGCTGTTCCAGATAATAGTATATGTTACCCACATTGTTATTCGCCTTCCCCAGTCCCGTGCTGTCATTCAGGCCTGTATGAAGCTTCATCGCCTCAAGGAAATATTCGAGTGCTTTCTGATACCTGGCCCTGCTTTCATTCAATGCACCGAGGTTGGTGCAGGCAGCAGCCAGTCCGGCCTGATCCCCCGCCTGCTTCGACACGGTCATGGCAGAATCATAGTATTTCTGACAAGCCTCATAATCCTTCAGGTTCATAAATACATTCCCCATGTCCAGATAGGCCTGGGAAAGGTGTTTCACCTGTTTTTCCTGTCCGGCGAGCAGGATGGCCTGGCGGGCGTATTCCTGCGACCTTGAAAGGTTTGAACTCAGATAATA
The DNA here is from genome assembly GCA_964608665.1 of uncultured Bacteroidales bacterium. Taxonomy (GTDB): domain Bacteria; phylum Bacteroidota; class Bacteroidia; order Bacteroidales; family CAIXZF01; genus JAKLIX01. The sequence goes on from CAZSQJ010000024.1 coordinate 35,605, forward strand.
CTGCGAAAGCTGGTTGAGGGCTGCCAGCTTTTTCTCCCCGCTCATCTCGGGAAGTACCGCGATCAGGCTGTCGGCATTGATGCTTCTGCCGGCATGGCAATGGAGCGCAATAAACAGGACACATGCAGTAAAAACAAGCTTCATATATATTATTATTATATATTAATCAGTATTTCAACGTCTTGGGTACAAGTTTCAGTTTGGGTTTTTCTGCAGCCGGCTTCTTTTCCCGGACTTCATCGGTAGTGGCAACGTTTTCAGAATCATTCAGGGCATTGATCAGGTATGCACTGCTGTTCGCCCGTGCCCGTGTGATGAGATAATTTGGTTTAGCCGACAGAAAGTTGCGGTAACACAGGTCATCCCCCACCGTATTCACGGGATATCCGGCATTAACGGGCGTAACGGGTGCATCGCCGCTGGCCTGGGAAACCGAAAACACATCATAGCCCCCCATGCCTCCCCTGCCCCTGCTGCTGAAGTAAAGCGTCCGGCCATCGGGGGTGAGGAAAGGTGTTTCCTCATCAAGCACCGTATTGATCCCGGCCCCCAGGTTTACTGCAGGGCCCCATGTTCCGTCAGGCAGCCTGTCAGTGCGGTAAATGTCCTTTCCGCCAGTACCGTCTTTCCTGTTGCTCACAAAATAGAGTGTCCCAAGGTCATCAGATATCCACCCCGAGCTTTCATCGGCACGGCTGTTGATATTTGAACCCAGGCTGGCGGGTTCTGTCCACATGGATTTTCCCTTACGCTCAGAACGATACAGGTCAAAAGAGCCATCTCTGTCGGAAGCGATCAGCATGTGGTTACCATCGGGAGAAAGCCAGCAAACCATGTCGTCAGCCTCGCTGTTCACAAACGACATGCGCAGGGGTCTTCCCCATCTCTGCTCCGTTTTCCTCATCATGTAAATATCGCTGCGCTGGCGCTCCTCCGCCGATCCTTCCCGCCTGCGGTTAAAATAGATAACATTGCCGTTTTCGGTCATGACGGCACCGAAGTCGGTATAAGAGATTACATTCACAAATGGGATCTCGGTCAGGACGAGTTTGAGCGGGGCATCCAGCAACTTCCTGGCTGCCTGGGCCTGTGCTATCCTGGCATTAATGGCGTCCAGCGCACCTTTGTCTTTTTTCCCGTCAAGATAGGTTCTGAGTACACGATAGTTTGTCAGCGCATCATCGAAACGGTAATCCATGTAATATATATCCCCGAGTTTTTCAAAAGCGAACACCGGGGCACCGCGCTGCAGGGGATGATTCTGGTACTCCACCACGATATTGCGAACCGCCTTCTCGAGAAATGGCTGTGCTTCCCGCTCGAATCCGCCCTGGCTCAGGTAACAGTCACCAACCAGGAAATTCAGGTTGGCATTATCGGGATCGGCACTGAGCAGTTCCTGAAAGATCGGCAATGCGTCGGCGTAACGCCTGGCATCATATAACTCCCTGGCAAGGTAAAAATTCTGCTGGGATGACTTTTCCTGAACAATCGGTAGGACCTGAGCAGGACACGATAAAAAAAGCAACTGCATCATGAAGCCCGGAAAGGCTGCCAGCGTACAAAATTTCAGCGGCAACTTATTCATGTCAGCATTCCCTCGCACCGTTTTGAAATATACTCAGTCTTGGCAGGTTTGCGCATGCAAGGCTGATTAGACTGAGTTATACCGTGCATGTACATGGTTGATATTTTCGCAAAATGATTCCGTGTCGGTATAAAACCACCGGGCAATTTACACATATCCTGAATACACCGGCCTGGCAAGTGAACCTTCATGGTAGTTGCCTCCGGCTTAAAGGTTTTTTCGCTTCTTCAACTGAAACTTGTTTTCATTCCCGACCAGCAGCCGCCGGATATTCTTCAGATGCGTCAGGGGAACGAAAAGGGCGGTAAGCACTGAAAACAACTGCAGCGACAGTTCATTTACACCGAACACCAGCATTACGATAAACGGAAAGGCAAGGGCCGCAGTAATCGAAGCCAGTGATACATAATGCGATAAAACAAATACCAGGGCAAACACACCAAGGGACACGAGCAAGGAGGCCGGGAGCATGGCAATCATCACACCGGCCAGCGTGGCAACACCTTTTCCTCCCCTGAAACCGGCAAATAATGGAAACACATGGCCAAGAATGGCGGAAACTGCAAGCCCCACCCGCTGAAATGACTGGAATTCAGGTGTGAAGATGCCGGTAAAGAAAACCGTCAGGCTGACAGCAAAATATCCTTTCAGAATATCCAGTACAAGGACAGCAATCCCGGCTCCGGTCCCCAAAACCCTGATCGTATTAGTGGCACCGGCATTCCGGCTGCCGCTATCCCTGACATCCACCCCGAAAAAGAACCTGCCGATCCAGACCGCCGATGGTACAGAACCGATCAGATAGGCTAAAATGAATGACAAACCCAGCAAAATAAAGGCCATAACACAGCACGCTTTCGGCAAAAATAGCAAAATTAGTCCGAAAAACCCTCCATTTTCCTGAGAAAATCCTTCTTCTTCTTGAGGGTGGAAATATTGAAACGATAGGTTTCCTCTCCCTTCTCCCCTTTATGGGTGCGCTTTTCAGGCTTCAATTCGGTGATGACTTTGTTGAAGTCCGCATTGGAGGAGATCGCCTGCATCAGGTTCCGGCTGTAATTGAAATAATACCAGTGATTCTCATTTATTTCCAGATACATATCAAACACATCGCCGCTGCGCTTCTTGCTGATCTCGATAAATCCCTTAACATATTTATGAATCTGATTCTTTTCCATATTACCAATACCGATGGGGCCCTGGCTGACAAATGAATTGGAAACCGGGTTCCACTTAAACATTACATCAGACAATACCATGGTTTTGTTCAGTTCGGAAGGAATCCTGCGGATATTGCCATAGAGGCTGATCTCAGTACTCAGTTCGTCGGCGTCTTTCTGATCCATCAACTCACCGAGGGCCCTTCTGAATTTGTCTTTTCCAAGGTCGGCTGCCATTAAATTGGCTTCCTTCAGGGCTTCTGTCAGCATTTTCATGGCATCACCGGCAAAAAAGAAATCCAGGAGCATGACCAGGTCAAAGCTGGCCGAATCGGGGATCATGTAATAATCAACCGACCCGAAACTGTTCATTTTAAACTGCCCGAAAACAGCTCCCATGTTCATCACACCCTCCCCGTGCAAGACACAGTTTTCGGTATTCAGACTCAGATACCTGCCCGGCAGCGAAGGCGTCACGATTTTTTCCCTGGTTCCGATCTGGTATTCATCAGCTGCTTCCGAATAATGGACAAAGCCTCCCGCCGACAACAGTTCCTGGTCACTGTAATTCTCCTTTCGTCCCAGGAAAGCTGCATAAATGTGGTTGTTCTTCTGGCTGAAGCCGACGGCTGCCGACAGGTTCTTCCCTCCAATATCCCTTAAATCCTCCGCCACCGGCAGGTAAATCTCCATGGGGTTGATCTCGCATTCGAACTTCACCCACGACCGGGCAAGGGTGTCACAATCGTGACTGATCCTGTAGCCACCCCTGAAGGTCAGAAATTCCCGGCTGGCATTCAGCCTGACTTCCCCCGTAAAGGCAAAACGGGCGTTCAGTTTGAAATTCAGCGAATCACCGACCGCACCTGTGGCAAAGGTCTGAAAGGTACTGTCAACCCCGATGGCACTGAAATAGATTTCCTGCTTCTCTTTCTTGTCGTCCGTATAGAAATATGATCCTTCTCCCGTGTATTGTTTCCTGGAAGTGATGTCCACCTTCGCATTCTCAATCGTATGGAATTTGGTGGTTGTATTGGCCAGTATCCTTGCATTGGTAAGGGTTTTCATACGAGCCTCCTTAAAAATGGTCACCAGTCCGCGGTCAGGGAACACAGCCGCATCAGCAACCCGGATGTAACTCACCTGTTCTGCATAAATGATGTTGTCTCTCAGGTTATACCTGGCCTTGGGAGAAAGAAAGCGCAGAGAATCCTGCTTCGGATGTACGGAAACGAATTCCGATCCGCTGATGTCGATATCCACCAGTTCGCGGATATCGCCCTGGTCGGAAGTGGGAATGGCGGTTGTTTTAGTGTTGGCAAGCGCAATTTCCTCCTTGTCCATATACCATTCAAATTCATCCATATAGCAGATATACTGGTTCAGTGGAAACTCCACCTTGGAACCGCCGCCGTTGGATTTGAACTCGCCCTTGCGCTCGGTGAAATCGATGTGTGATTTGTAATTATGCGTGGAGAAAGCAAGTTGCTTCAGATCATAGGTTTTCAGGCGGAAGTCGGCCGTATCTGAGTCGAACACCTTGTTCCTGAATTTAAACAGCAGGGCATCGAGTTCGGCATCTTCCACCATGACTGTCCCGGCTCCCGTAAGAGAACCGGAAGTCAGATGCATCTTCCCGCGCAGCAGGGTCTGCCCGTTATACAGGTCAATCGGCTTTTCCCTGCTGGTGAGTATCATCAGATCCCTGTACGGACGCCAGAGCTGCCCTGCATCGGTGGCCTTCACGGGAGGATACTCAACACCGGAAGTTTGTTCCCGGAGTGCAAACTGCTGGACTTCTGCACTGAGAGAATCCGGGTAAAAGTTGAAATCCACAGATTCTGAAGTGGACGACAGGTAGTTCAGCGTGCCATTCCCCTTGAGTCCCTTATGACTGAGATCGATCACGTTGTGATACGACCCCGCCCCTGCATAGACAGGATAACCCGAAGGAGGTGTCAGGCGGGTGAAACCCAGGGAATAATCTTTTTGAACCACCAGCGGCTGTTCTATGTCGGGAAAGATCCCTGCCGAAACCAGGTAACCGTCGAAACGGATATCGTCAGTGGCAAAATTATCCAGGTTGGAAATGGTGAAAGGATAGACATGGAAAAAGAATTTGTCGCGCCGGTAAACCCCCCGCTGTATGGAGGCCTTGTCATAATAAACGTACGCGTCATTCCTGCTGTTGAAGATCGGGTACTCAGGATAGGAAACGGCTCCCGACTTATTATTCGGATGGTCAATCAGGATATCGCCGCTGAGGTTACAGATCACGGACTTCACCCTTACCAGCGGATATTCGCCGAAACGGTCCTTCTCCCAGGCTTTTACCATGAAACTCATTGAATCCACCACCGGCAGGTTGATCCTGAACTTGGTATAATCGAAGGAACAGTCATGGGCATAAAAGTCAAACAAACCGGCATGGACGCGGCCTGCAAAAAGAAAATCCCGGTTTTTCTTCAGGATAAGCTCCTGGTTGGTCGGATAGATATAGACTTTCTGGGAATCGCTTAGGTAGACCATGGGGACTCCCCTGAGCTTCAGATCGAAATTCAGCAGGCTGAGTGTGGCATTGGGTTCGGCAGTGATGGTCGACTGAAACTGAAGCACGTCGTAATCGGTTTTCTTGGCCCTTGCATTGAGGTACTGAAACAGGCGGTCCTTGATGGTTACCTTGTCTTCATCCAGGTCATAGATCAGGTACCCGCCCACAGCCAGGCGGAGCAGCGACGCTTTCACCTGTTCGGGAGGTTTTCTGAGATAATTGAAATATTCCTCGAGGTAGAACTCCCTGGTATTGAATTTCTTACTATATGACAACACCAGGTCGAGGGGATTGGCATCATCGATACCCTGCAGTTTAAAATACCTTGAATCCCGGTAATAATTACTTGATTCAAACTGGGCATTTCCTTCGGCACCGGCCCCTTTGATCATGGTGAAGTCTATCTTGGGTTCATCCATTCGCCAGTACACAGCCTCACAATACATATCCACCATGTGGTAGGAGTTGTAATACGGACTCATGGCCAGTCCTTCATCCGCCCGTATCATCGACAATTCCCTGTTCTTGTCGATATATTTCATTTCCAGCCCGGGATGATAAATGGAATCCTGATCCCAGTAAATAGTGATGGATGCCCTGGCCGAGGTGATCCTGTCTTTTCGCATAATGAAGGCCCTGCTGGCAACCTTTACGAATGGCTTGTTCTCCCTGGAAAAGATCAGGGTGGCATCCTGCAGTTTGTTGCCCGACCCGATCAGGCGGGCACCGTGCATTGAAAAGCCCCCTTCGTAATCAATATCCGTGAAGAGCTCATCTATCCTGAGACGGTTGAAATAGGAGGTGAACCTGGGATAGGTGGCTTTTTCCTCCGAACTGCCTGCCAGTACCTTTTCCTCCAGCTTTCCCAGCATGGGGACTTCAAAGTATTCCAGGTTGAAAAACCTGACTGAATCCACTTCATACCTTGAAAAGCGGACATTCAGGCTGTACCGCTCCGGTTCAGCCCAAACCCGGTCAGATGGCAATCCGGCCCGCGACCAGTCGATCCGGCCTCCTTTGCCTTCCCAGAGATAGCGGGTCGGATAATAGATCCCGGAGGTCCGGTAGATGATGCTGCTGTCGCGGTTGGCGTAACAGATCAGATCCAGGGAGGGAAAAACCACCCGGGGTACTGAGTCATATTCAAATGTGTATTGATCACTGCTTGACTTCCAGGTGGTGGCACTGCTGCTGTAAAGAATATTCTCGCTGAACAGGCTGTTTGAAATCTCGAGAAAGGCCAGGAATTTCCTGCTGCTCGAAATATCGAGGCTCTTCTCCAGTATGGCAAACCATGCTTCGTAGGAAGGCTCGTCGGGCATGGATTTCTGAAAGCTCAGCAGGGCACTGATATACTGATAATAATGCGGGATGGGACGCATCTTGTACCGCAGCATGGTATTGGCCATCTTCATGATTTTGGTCTGCCGGGCGGCGGAAATGGAACCGTCTGTCCAGGCCGTGCTGAAAAGCTCCATCAGTTCCCTTCCCTCCTTGCGTTTGTCCTTCTCATACAGGCTTTCGAAGTATTTGCCGATATCCGCAAGAAAGCCTGCCGGTTCGGTGGAAAAGCTTTTCGGGATGTTCTGGGCCCGTATTCCTGTAAAAGCTGCGGTATTAATTATCAGGAAAAGAAGTATCGCTTTGTTCATCTGTCATTCTGGATTGATGCCTGAAACACTGCGGCCACCCAGCGGTTCCGCACCAGATAACGCATCCGTTTCAGCTTTAGTCTGCCGCAGGCAGCCTCGATGGCCGGCAGATCATCCTCATAAAAACCTGAAAGCACCAGCAATCCCCCGGGCATAAGATGAACGGCATAGATGCTCATATCAGCCAGCAGGATATTCCTGTTAATATTGGCAAGGATGATATGAACCCGCTCATCCGGTATGCCGCCTGCATCTGCCTGCACCACACTGATCTTATGTGCCAGGCCGTTTCTTTCCGCGTTTTCGAGCGCATTCTCATATGCCCAGCGGTCATTATCTATCGCCAGAACCCTTTCAGCACCGAGTTTTACGGCAAGGATCGCCAGGATGGCCGTACCACATCCCATATCCAGCACCAGTTTCCCACGGAAATCCAAATCCAGCATCAGTTCCATGACCTGGGCGGTGGTTTCGTGATGCGCTGTTCCGAAGGACATCTTTGGTTCCACCACGATCTCGATCAGGTGATGCGCAGCCGGGGAATGAAAGGGAGCCCTGACGCAAATGCTTCCGGCGATCAGTACAGGAGGGTAATGCTTCTCCCATTCCTCATTCCAGTTTTTATCCTCAAGTTCCACAACGGCTTCCAGTGTCACTTCGCCGGCAAAACGCTCCAGCAGGGTTTTCCGGATATCATCCGGACTGATGGTTTCATCGGGATATGCCAGCAGCCTTCCCTGCTGTTCCTCGAATGAGCCGAAACCCTGCGTGAACAGAAATGCGGTCAGCAGGTCGGGATTCACTGCATCCGTGAAACGGAAATGAACCTGCAGGATACTCATTTCCCTGGCGGAAAAGAGCGGATAATTTTCAAAAACTCATCAGCCTTCAGTGAAGCTCCCCCGATGAGTCCGCCGTCAACATCCGGCTGCGCAAACAAGCCTGCTGCATTGCCGGCATTGCACGATCCGCCGTAGAGGATGGAGGTGACCGCAGCCGTATCACCATTATATTTTCCGGCGATCAGACTGCGGATAAAGGCGTGCATTTCCTGTGCCTGCTCATTGGTGGCATTCACACCGGTACCGATGGCCCAGACAGGTTCATAGGCGATCACAACCCGCCTGAATTCCGATTCCGGAAGGTGGAAAAGTCCCGTGGCAAGCTGGGCTTCAACGACTTCAAAATGCCTGTTCTCATTGCGCTGGTCCAGGGTTTCACCGCAGCAGAAAATGGGGGTCAGATCCCATTTCAATGCAGCCCTGACTTTCTCAGCCAGAAAGGCATCACTTTCTCCGAAGTGCATGCGCCTTTCCGAATGGCCAATAATACAGTAATCCACCAGCATGGATGCCAGCATGGCGGCACTGACTTCTCCCGTATAGGGTCCCGCATCAAGGGAATGGATGTTCTGTGCTCCGGTCAGGAAGGCACCGTCCTCAGAAAAGTCGATGGCCATTTCCAGGTAAGGAAAGGGCGGAAAGATCACAATTTCCGGCCCTTCATCCTCTGTTTCGGCAAGCTTTTCCGACAACTCAGCCATCAAATCCTCCGCCGATTCGAAATCAAGGTTCATCTTCCAGTTGGCGGCTACAATTTTCTTTCTCATTATTCAGGTTCAATTAATGTAACATTTATCATTTTCAGTCTTTACGACTGCCAAAAATACGAAGGAATCTCCATGCCGGAAAATATTTCAGGTCAGCCTGATCCTGGGATCAAGCCATGCATATACAAGATCAACCAGGATGCTGATCACCACAAGCAGCAGGGAAATAAAGAGTACCAGGCCCATTACCACCGGGAAATCATACTTTTCGAGCGCCTCCACCATGACCACTCCCAGCCCTTTCCAGTCGAAGACATATTCAACAAACACGGCGCCGGCCATCAGGGATGCAAACCAGCCTGAAATCGCCGTCACCACAGGGTTCATGACATTCCGAAGGGCATGCCGGGTAATGGTCTGCCACATGTTCAGGCCCTTGGCCCTGGCCGTACGGATATAATCCTGGCTCATCACGTCGAGCATGGAACTGCGGCTCAGTTCGGCGATCACTGCCAGCGGCCGGATCCCCAGCGTAAGTGCGGGAAGGATGAGGTTTTTCAGGGCAAGGGTTTCCCCCCGGCCGAAATCATCCACCTCGTACATACTCCCGACCATGTTCAGCCCCGTAAAATCGCCAAGTACCCAGGCAAACAGCCATGCAATCAGAATGGCAGCAAAGAAAGAAGGCAGCGACATGCCTCCCACGGAAAGGACGATGATCAGACGGTCCCAAAAGGAGTTGCGTTTGAGTGCGGCCACAATGCCCATGATGATCCCGAGGATTCCCGCGAACACCATGGAAACCACCGCCAATAAAGCCGTTGCAGGAAAAGCCGTGCGGATGATCTCCGCTACTTCGCGTTTGCTCTGGTAACTGCGGCGAAGATATGGTTCTTTCAGCACCAGCACTTTGTTCTGATTCCGAAGCAAGGGATAATGAGCCTTGTATTTTCCCCGGTCAAGATACCAGTAACTGGTGCTGTCTTTGTAATGATGCACGGAAACCGGGCTCAGATCGTTCAGAAAATTCAGGTATTGGGTCAGCAAAGGCTTATCACGGCCCAGATCCCTGTTGATGGCTTCCACCGAACTGATGTCGGCCCGCTGGCCCAGCATCATCCGTGCCGGATCGCCGGGTAATACGTTGAAAAGAAGAAACACCACCGTCACCACACCGAACATCACCAGGATACCGTAAAACAACCGATGCAGCAGGAAACGGATCATCCTTGCCTTTCATTCTCCGGAAGCGGCTCCGGATTGCGGAAATAACTGCTGCAACTCCCCGGCGGAAGGAATGTTCCGGTGATGCCACTTCTTCAGCACCACGGCATCTTTCATCACCACCAGCCCCGGATTGGAACGGATCATGGTCTTGAGTTCGGTATCGTCGGACTGGAACCAGTTGATATGTGAGTTGCCATGGCCGAAAAGCCTGGTAATATCCTCTTTTGATGAACCGCTCAGCCCGATCACGGAATATCCCGCCGCAGAAAGCTGCTCTGCCAGGAGCTCTATCCTGGCGGTCCTTTCCGTTCCAAGGCCGTTTAAATCATTGCTCACCAGGAAGAAGAGATAGCCCGGTTCCCTAAGATAATTGATAGTCAGATCATTACCGAGGGTATCCAGAATTTTGAAATTGGGTGCGGGATAATGGTTGGGATCATCGATCCGCTGGTTTTTAAACTCCCAGGAGGCAATCCACACACTGTCCTGCCAGGGCAGTTCGCTGCTCAGGTATTCTTTAACCTCACCAGTCTGCCTGTTCTGGTAAACGAGGTAGTACTGCGCCGGTTTCAGGGTGTCCGGTATCATTTTGTTGCCGGTTCTCCAGGCAGTGAAGTCTATCATCGGAAGATTCCTGTAGTTATAGAGAGAGAACAGGATAAACAGCACGGGAACGGCTACCAGCAGGCTGTTCGCGGCCACCTGCGACCAGACCTTTCCGAGCCGCTTCCGGTATACATATACGAAAACGGCCAGCAGGATCAGTACCACGTTTTTATAAAAGGTCTCCCAGTTGGTCAGTTTGATCGCATCGCCGAAACAACCGCAATCCGGAACGGGATTATACAGCGCATCGAAAAAGGTCAGAATGGTGAAATAGGCCATCAACAGCAGGGTGAACAGCGATACCAGGCGGATGCGCACGCTCAGCAGGAGGAATACACCAAGGGAGAACTCGACAGCGCAAAGCAGTACTGACAATCCAAGTGCAGTGGGCAATGCCCATAACATTCCGTAGGCAATGAAATAATCTTCAATCTTGTAGGCAGTGCCAAGCGGATCCACTCCTTTGACAAATCCGGAAAAGATAAAAGTCAGTCCGAGCAGTATCCTGAATACATGTACCATCCATTTCATACGCAGCGGTTTTTAGTGTATTGCAGTTTCAGGTTTTTCTTCCTGGGTAATCATGATCAGGGCAAAAGCGGCATAATTGACGATATCAAGGTAATTCGCCTCCACGCCTTCCGACACGAATGTTTTCCCCTGGTTGTCCTCTATCTGTTTGATCCGCATCAGTTTCATCAGGATGATATCGGCCAGCGAACTGATACGCATATCGCGCCAGGCCTCCCCGTAATCGTGGTTCTTGTTCTGCATCAGTTCCCTGGCGGAGGCAAGCTGTGCATCATACCATGCGGTCGCGGTCTCATCCGGGGGATTGAGGTGTTCATCCCAACCCTGTTCAATCTGTATCAGGGCGATCAGGGAATAATTCACCAGGCCGGCGAATTCGGGTTTGATCCCTTCTGCAACCCGGTGATATCCCTTGTCGAGGATTCCCCTGATCCTTTGCACCTTGATATACAACTGGTCGGTAAGGGAGGAGGGTCTCAGCACCCGCCACGAAGCCCCGTAATCCTTCAGTTTCTGGCGGAAGATGGCGCGGCAGTAATCGGTGACGGCATCGAATTCAAGGTTGGTTTTATCCATAGAGAACGAAACGTGTGTTTGCATTATCTTTGTATCCCGGAATGGCCAGAAAATGCTTCAGTCATTTCCAAGACACTATAAAACAGTGAATTAATTTTTTAAAATCCGTGCAGGAAAGCAAGGCTAAAAGTAATGCTTTTTCGGAAAAGCCAGGTTTCAGGCTGGGACAAAAGCTGTATTTTCCCGGTAAACCACTGGTAATGGGGATATTGAACCTGAGTCCGGAATCTTTTTATGTTCCCGGGAGCCATCCCGACACCAGCGATGCCGGCAGTATCTCAGGCTGGGTGGAAAGCATCCGGGAGTACATTGATATCCTGGATATCGGTGCGGTGTCCACCCGTCCGGGCAGCCGGCCCGTACCTGAAGAAGAGGAGATCAGGAGGTTACGGCATGCCCTGGAGGTGGTGATTCCGGCTTTCCCCGCTTTGCCCGTATCGGTTGACACCTTTCGTGCCGCTGCGGCGAGGGTGGCGCTGGAAGCGGGTGCCGTCATGGTGAACGACATATCGGGAGGAAGCATGGATCCCGGCCTGCACGAGGTGGTGGCTTCAGCCGGAGTGCCTTATGTGTTGTCCCATATCACGGGCAAACCGGAAAACATGCAGCAAAATCCGGTTTACGCCGATGTGGTGAAGGAGCTTATCCTGTATTTTGCCGAAGGAATCGAAAAACTCACAAGAAAGGGTATCGGCGACATCATCCTTGACCCCGGCTTTGGCTTTGGAAAAACCGTTGAACACAACTATGAAATAATCAACCGCCTGGAGGAGTTTCAGGTACTGGCAAGACCACTGATGGTGGGTTTATCGCGCAAATCAATGATACAGAAGGTACTGCATTGCGAAGCCGCCGCATGTCTCAATGGCACCACGGTGCTCAACACCATTGCCCTGATGAAAGGGGCTGACATCCTGAGGGTTCACGATCCGAAGGAGGCAAGGGAAGCGGTCATCCTTTACGAAAAAATGAGTTCCGCCTGATTTTGTACCTTTGCAGGCTGAAATATGCATCATGATTTCATTATTCCTGAATGACCTGATCCACCTCAGGCTGATCGACGTGATCGACATCCTGCTGGTAGCCTTGCTGCTGTACCAGTTTTATAACCTGATCAAGGGTACCGGGGCTATCAATATCTTTCTCGGGATCATTGCATTCTACATTGTCTGGAAAGTCGTCAGGGCTTTGCATATGGAACTGCTGAGCGAGATCCTGGGAGGCTTTATCAGTGTGGGCTTTATCGCGGTGATCGTGGTCTTCCAGCCCGAGATCCGCCGCTTCCTGTTTCACCTGGGCACACCTAATTTCATCAATAACAAGTCGCGCCGTTTCCTCTTCTGGAAATTCAACCTTCACAACCCGGCCAGGCTCGATATCCGGGAGATCATTGAGGCCTGCGCGCATATGACTGAAACGCAGACCGGGGCCCTGATCATCCTTGCCCGAAGCAACGAACTGAAACAGTTCATCATGACCGGCGAGGAGATTGATGCAAGGGTGAAAGCGCGGCTTCTCGAAAACATATTCTTCAAGAACAGTCCGTTGCACGATGGCGCCGTGATCATCTTCGAAAACCGCATCCGGGCTGCCAGGTGTATCCTTCCGGTGAGCGAACAGCAGGAACTGCCTGCAGAACTGGGCCTGCGTCACCGGGCAGCCCTTGGTATCACCGAACAAAGCGACGCCATTGCCATCGTGGTGTCAGAACAGTCGGGTACCCTCTCGCTTGCCATGAACGGCATCCTCCGCCGCGACCTCAGCGACATCGACCTGGCCGAATTCCTGCACGGAGAGTTTGAATAGCATTGCTTTGTTCCTAAAGTGCCGGTCTGCACTTTTTAATTGGAGTTTCATTCTTGTATCCTGAATCTTTGGTATTTCAAGGGCGGGAATTTTTATCCACGGATTACACTGATTTTCACGGATTTCATTCTTACAGTATATTCAACTTCAATACTTTAAACAATCTGTCCTGAATCTTTCGCCCTTGTAATTGGAATTTTATATCTCAATATCTCATTCCACCTTTTCACTATTGTACTTTTTATACTGAATCTTGCTGAAAATGCGATGCAATTTTCGCTTAGATTCAGTTATACCGAGGACTCGGGAAACACATTTTTTGCATTCCTGTACTCTATCGGTATAGTTTTGATATGCCGGCTTCCGGAGGGTTGATTTTGAAACTTTTCGATGTGACCAAGCCGGTTTCAATATCTGACTGTTGTCTCAACAAGGATAGATAATTGCATATTTTTCTCATTATGTGCTATTAGCCTACTCAGCTCATATTAATTTTAAATTATTTTTCAACATAAGTGGGACATTTGGCTTTTTATGTTATATATTTATGTGCTTAAAGCAGGAAAACGTTGTGCTGTTCTCGTAAACACTTCCAATCCTAAACCGGCGGAACAATAATCATATCCGTCATGGCACCCGCTCATCACTATCAGATTCTATTCCTGTCTATTTTAATAATAAAGCAATGAAGCCTGCCAGATCTTCGCTTTATATGATACCTCAGGCA
>CAZSQJ010000025.1:0-48624 GCA_964608665.1 uncultured Bacteroidales bacterium
GATTAAAGTAGATCCCGGAACGGGAAGTATTGACAGTATTGGAGTCAACCTGAGAAACAAACCGGCAGCATACAGTAAAAACATCCCCAAACAGGGCCAGTGGGGAGAAAACGACTGCGGTCCCGTTGCACTGGCCGCCTGCTTCAATTATTTTGCCAGCCAGGGCGATACCGCGATCATGGGAGGCATGACACCCGATGACCTTGCCGACAGCCTGAAAATTCTCTGTGGTACCGTCGATACCCTTGGAACCTACGACAATATGCTTGCACGCGGTGCAAGGACTTACCTGAGCGGCAAAGGATATTTCGTCAGGTTTAATGACCTGCTGTGGGAAGATGTCCCCGGTAATCCTTACCGTGACTGGCTTGCAAGTGACATGCAGGTGATGAGGCGCGAACTGGAAAGAAGTCAGAACATTATTGTCCTGTTTACCTGGACAGGTGCCGACGGTAAGAAAAAGGGACATTATATGACCATGAATTCCATTGTCAACGACACCCTGGACAATGGAAACTACCAGGTGGGATTTATGGATCCGATGGTTGAAGAATATACCGAGGGTCAGATTGATCCGGAAACAGGTACTAGTCCAACCGGCTTTACCAATGAATCGGGCGATGTTTTTCCTCCGGCGGACGCCCAGATTGCAAGTTTTTTAATTATTTGCCCGGTGGTCAGCACCCCGGTCATTCAGCATGCGGTTTATACCACCGGTCCTGATCCCGACACCCTTACACTTACCCTTCCGGATTACGGAACCTATTGGATCGATATTACGGTGAAAGATCCCCAGGGGTTTGTGCATACCAGTAATATCCCGGTACGTTATGACCCTCCGGAGATTACCTGCCCGTCAGATACGGTATTTATTACCGGAAATTCCTGTGCTTTCCCGCTGCAGATGTCCTTTCCGTCAGGTGGAAATTATTCGGGGAACGGTGTTTTCGACAATGTCTTTTATCCTGTCGATGCCGGTACCGGATGCCAGACAATAACCTATGAAGTTGCAGGATCCGGGGGAGAAATGCTGAGTTGTTCCTTCATCATGTGTGTAGTGGAACCGGAAATAGCACTTTCCGTAAATCATTACGTAAACCCGGCCGACCAGCACAACTTCATCGGACCGGATCTGCCGGAATACCGGCTGAGGATATACGGGGGAGAACCGACTTATGATATTGACAGTGTGGTGTTTCATGCATTCCGGCATCCTGATTATGTTTACACTCCACCCGAAAACTGGCCGGGAATGTCGTGGCCGGGAAACAGCGATCATGAAGGAGGATGCTACGGGGCATATGGCCCCATCGACCTGTCAGAAGGCATCGACGGCTGGTCGGCAAGCCTGCCGGCGAATATTTTTTCCGGGGAAAGCGGGCTCCTTCCGGTTTTCCTGGAGGCGTCGGTCCACACCTGCGGAAAAGTGATCCATATTGTCACCCGCACCACCTTCGACCCCAGTCCGGTTACTTCAGTCGTTGTCACCCCCGAAGACGGTTTCACAACACAAAATTCAGAGATTTTCATGACAGTGGAAGCGTTGCTGGCCAATATCAATCTTGTGACGGCAGAAATTGCGGCAAAGGCGGATACTTTTGCCAAAGGGATACCAAATGTACAAAGCCCGGGAATGAACAACTGTGGTCCTGCTGCATTGACGGGCTGTTTCCGGTGGTTTGCAGGCCAGGGTGATACCGGTATCTGTTCAGCCTTTACAAATGGTGCAATCATCGACTCCCTTAGAAAACTGAGTGGTGTAGCAGAAGGAGACCCTCTGGCAGGAGATGAACTTACGGATGCAGCATTAAAATGGCTATCCAGGCACGGTAATCAATATGAGATCCGCGACAGTCTTTATGAAGGTGAAGACGATGACGGAAATCTGGTCAGGAAATTCAATGTGCAATCCTGGAGAAACATGCGTAATGAGCTGGAAAAAGGTCAGAATGTGATCACACTTTTCAGCTGGGATTCGGCCGGAGTGGAACTGGGGCATTACATGACCTTTAATTCCATTGTGAACCGGCCGCTTGCAAACGGACACTACCGGGTAGATTACATGGATCCGGCTTCGGGAGCCGTGATTTACGGAGAACTGGATCCTGCCACCGGCAATGTCAGTAATTTTTATGATGCCGACAGCAACAATTACCCTCCCGACGGTGCAAGGATCACGGAAAACATCATCATCTGCCCGAAAACGACACAGGGCGGACCAAGCAATGCCCCTTACAGGATCGAACCTCTGACAGAAAGCGTACCATGGGTTTTCAACTTTCCCTTGCCGGATCCGGGACTATACTGGATACGATTCCAACTGATGGACCTGGATATGTTTATGTCGGATATTGACCTGGTGGTGGAACGACTGCCACTGACGATCCTGGAAGGGATAGTCCATTACAACAATACGGATGAAACACCCCTGCCCGGAGTTACGGTGTATCTGCTGGGCGACGGGGAACTTTTGCAATCAGCCACTACCGACAGTGCAGGCGGTTTTGCCTTCTTCGACCTGCCGGCAGGAAGCTATGAACTTCAATGCGAAAGCCAGCAGGCCTGGGGCGGAGGTAACAGCATCGATGCCCTGAAGATGCTGCGGCATTTCGTGGAACTGGATACCCTCAGGGGAATGCCGTTGCTGGCTTCCGACCTTGATATGTCAGGACTGGTGAATGCCAATGACGGCCTGCTGATGCTCCGCAGATTTACCGGACTGATCAATGCTTTTCCCTTAGCCGACTGGCTGTTTGAAGAGACCCTCGTTGAAATTACGGCAGGCCAGGCCATTGTAAACCGCAATATCAAAGCCATCTGTGCGGGAGATGCCAACACTTCCTGGCCATAATATTGTGAGGATAGACGGGAATTTTTATTAACTTTCGAAACAAAATACAACATCCCATGAAAAGATTGGTCTTCCCTTTCTGTTTCCTGTTGTTTCCTTTTTTGATTTTCTCCCAGCCCACCCTGACATCCTGGGATGTCAATCCGGTTGCAGGAGAGGTTGTTACCCTGCACATTGCTGACCCTTCCGGATTTAATCCCGGAAATGGTGGTGCAAATGTTACCTGGAATTTCAGTACGCTGGCATCTACGGCCACCAGCGGCTTTTATTATGTTGAAGCGAGTCTGACCCCATACGGATATCTTTTCCCGCAGGCAAACCTGGGACAGAACCTCGGAAACAACACATACGGATATTACCAGGTGAATTGGGCGGGAATCGCTTATTGCGGAGGGTATTCATCTGATGGCCCGTCCATCTATACAGACCCTGAAAACCTGATGATCTTTCCTTTTTCTTATACCAGCTACATGACAGATTATTTTGCGGCTTCATTTGTTTCAGGAGGTAATCATTATATCAGAAAAGGAACCGTAAACTCCAATGGAGACGGTTACGGTACTCTAATCCTGCCCTGGGGAACGGTCAATAACGTCCTTCGGGTACATTCCCTGGAAAATTACAGTGACTCCACAACAAGCGGAATTACATACTGTACGGCTGATAATTACTATTGGTATAAAGGCGGTACCCATCATCCGGTAGTGACATACCGCAACCTGATTACAGGCATTGCCTCTGTTGAAACGCTCACGTATCTCGATCCAGTCTGCGTTGGGATGGTTCCCGGTACCGACATCAAATCTGCGCTGGTATTTCCTAACCCTGCCTCGGACCGGCTGCACCTGGATTTCGACACGAAACCAGGACAGGTATACCGGATCAGCATGACCGCCCTGAGCGGTGAAGAATGTCTTTTACAGTCTGTTACTCCGAATCCGGACGGTCCGGTTCAGCTCGAGCTCGATCTGGCGCAGCTTGCCTCGGGATTGTATCTATTACGTATTGAAAGCGGCCGGGAACTCATGGTACGAAAGGTGAATGTTCTGAAATAACGGCATTGCCCGGATAATTATACCTTTACGCTTTCGTTATCCGCTTATGGCCGGGAAGCGTGGGTTGTTCAAAAAGGTGATCAAATGGTCGGTGATAAGCTTGCTGGCAACAGCAGTGCTCTTCACGGCCTCAGCTTTTATTTTCACCCGCTTTTTCGGAGATAAAATCCAGAAGGTCTTTGTCGCACAACTCAATAAAAGACTGGCCAGCGAGATTACCGTGAAAGAAATTCAGTTTTCCTTCTTCCGCCAGTTTCCCTATGCCACGCTGGATTTCATTGATCTGACAGCACTGGACGCCACCACAGTAAAAAAGAAGGATACCCTCTTGCAGGCTTCCTCCCTGCAGCTGCACTTCAACCTGATGCAGTTGCTGCAGAAAAATTATGTGATCCGGAGACTCGATCTGAAGCGGGCAAGGATGACCCTGAGGATCTTCAAAGACCTGAGCGATAATTTTCACTTCTGGAAGGAAACCGAAGATACCGCTCCGCCCGGTTTTTCCCTGGCGCTCGAAAAAGTGGTGTTCGACCGGGTGGACGTACGTTACCTGAATGCTGCAGCCGGACAGGATTATCACTTCTTTGTAAAAAACGCAAGAGGAAAAGGACGGTTCTCCGATGAGACCTTTGATATGAAACTCAGCGGTGCACTGGTAACCAGGGATATCCGTTCCGGTTCACAACATTACCTCAGGAATAAAGACCTTTCCATTTCTTTAAATGTCAATGTCAACCAAAACAACGGACAGATCACTGTCAGCGGGGGCAGGGTGCAGGTGGGAAAACTGAACCTGGAGGCCGGCGGAGACCTGGTGTATTCCAGTGAAAAAAAGACCATGAACCTTCAATTCAGGGCCGAAAACACCCGTCTGGAAGATCTGTATGATGATCTGCCGGATCATTGGACAGAAACACTGAAGGACTATTCATTACAAGGGAAGCTTCAGCTTTTGATGAAGGTATCGGGCAGGTTCGGAGGTACCAGCCTGCCCTTCATCGAAGCGGCCTTTGCCGTTAAAGATGCGTCGCTGAGCGTGAAAAACGAAGGAATCAGCCTGAAAAACGTCAGTTTCAGCGGTAACTACAAGAACCAGGGAACTTCCGATCCGGCCATGCATCTGTTGGTGATTCCTGAAATCACTGCCCACCTTGGAAATGACAGGATCAAGGGTAGTGTTGATATCCGGGGATTTGCTCCCGTCAACCTGATTTGCAGCCTGGAAGGGGAAACCAATGCAGGGGAGCTGATCCGGTTGCTGAAACTGGAAAAAACCATACACGGTGATGGCAAACTGGTTTTTCAATGTCATTACAGGGGCTTGTTTGAAACAACTGACAGCCTCAGCCTGCAGCAAATCATGGAGGGAAAGCTGGAAGCCGGCCTGCAACTGCATCAGCTTTCGCTTGACCTTACCGGAAAAGGGATGACCCTCACCGCAGTCGACGGCACCCTGTCGATCAACAACAACGATTTGATCATCAGCAGACTCAGCGGCAACCTGAACGGTCAGGCATTCAGGACGTCGGGTTATTTGTATCACCTGCTGAATGATCCGGCACAGGAAAAAACCATTCCCCAGGTCAGGCTTAACCTGACTTTTCCTTCCCTCGACCTGAAAGCCTTCTTTAACAACAGGAAAACAAGCGACAGGGATGAATCCGGATTGCTGCCGGAAAACTGGTCGGGTGAGCTTACCCTCAATGCCGGAAAATTTTCATTCGGGAGTTTTCATGCTCAAAAGGTCAATTGTGCCTTGCGCTACAGCGGAAAAAGAATGCTGGTGCATCAGCTTTCCATGCAGGCCGCTTCAGGTGTTTTTTCAGGCGAAGGAATCATCGACGGAAGCGATGGTAAAAACATGAAAATCAGTGCTGATGCCAATATTACCCAAATGGATCTGACCGGGGTTTTTCAACTGTTCAGTAATTTCGGACAGGATTATATCACCCACGCCAACCTGAAAGGGATCGTGAACAGTGAATTCCAGTGCAGTTTCAGTGTGGACAGGAGGATGCAGATCGATCCCGCCAGCCTGGTGGCTAATGTGGAAGCCGAAGTGGATAAAGGTGAACTGAATAATTTCGTTCCCATCAGCAAACTGGGGAAATTCATCCGGGTGGATGACCTGTCGCAGATCCGTTTCTCCCGTCTGAGCAATACCATCCTCATCCGCGACCGGACCATCACCATCCCTTCCATGGAAGTGAAATCAAATGCACTGGATTTCACAATGTCAGGAACCCATACCTTCAGTCATGAAATCAATTACAGATTCCAGGTATTGCTTTCAGACCTGCTCTGGCGTAAAGCCAAAAAAGAGAAAAAGGAAAACGAGGAATTCGGAATCGTACAGGACAACAGCGGTCGCACCATGTTGTTCATCCTGATGACGGGAACCGTGGATAAGCCTGTATTCCGCTACGACAGCAAAGGCGTGAAAGGGAAGATCGTATCCGGCTACCTGAACGAAAGAGCCAGTCTGAAGGAGATTCTGAAAGAAGAGTTCAGCAGGAAAAAGACCGAACAGGACTCCATTCAAGCCAAAGAAGAACTGATACGCAAACAAACAGAAAAGGGTAACTTTGTCATTGATTGGGAAGGCAGCCTGCAGGACAGTCTGAATAAAATGAAACAAAACGGCACAAGGGAAAGAAAAAAGGCGAAAAAGCAGGATGAAAAGCAGAAATTCAGGGTGAAATGGGAAGAAGATGATCCTGAAAAATAATTGGTAATCAACAAACTACCGGAAGCCTATGTGGACGGGATATCCGGTAAAGCACTGATCAGGGTGGGACTATTAACGGGATTGAACATTTACGAAAGGAAACGAAGGTGGAAATGGCTGCTTTTCGCCATAGCCGTCATTATCGTGACCGCTTCGCTGTGGTATACCAATGTACTGGTTGGGAAGATCGCAGCGGATGAAAGGCAGAAGCTGAGGATGTGGGCCGACGCCACACAGCGGAAGGCACGTTTTGTCAGCTATACCGACAGTTTTTTCCAGCGTCTTAAAGTCGAAGAACAAAAAAAGGTCAGACAACTGGCCATGGCCACCCAACGTCTGGCAACCGCTTCTAATTCCGTTGACATCACCCTTTACTCAGAGATCATCGAAGACAACACTTCCATACCGGTCATTCTCACCGATGAGGAAAACAGGATCATCAACGGCAGAAACCTGGAATTCAGCCTCGACACTGTCAGGATTCTCGAAGGGGCCCTGAAGGAGGAGTTTACCCGTTATCCCCCCATCACCATTGAATTTTTTCCGGGAAGCCGTAACTACTTCTATTACACCGATTCCCGCCTGTTTTCTGAACTGAGAAGGGTGCTCGATGACCTGATCCAGACCTTCTTCACCGAAGTGGTGGAAAATTCCGCATCCGTACCTGTGATCATCACTGATTCGAGTCAAACCAGGATCATCGGTTACGGCAACCTCAGCCATGAACAGATCATCGACAGCCTGAGCCTGAAAAGCACCCTGCACACCATGGCCTCCGAAAATACACCAATTAAACTTGATCTCGAAGGCCAGGCCAGTACCTACATCCATTACAAAAGTTCATACCTGCTGACACAGTTACGGTATTATCCTTATTTCCAGCTTGGTATCATCGCACTTTTCCTGCTTATCTCCTATATTCTTTTCAGCTCCGCCAGAAGATCGGAACAAAAGCAGGTTTGGGTAGGCATGGCCAAGGAAACCGCACACCAGCTCGGAACCCCCATTTCGTCCATCATGGCCTGGTTAGAACTGATGAAGCTGAACAACGTGGACAACGAGACCATCACAGAGCTGGAAAAAGACACCCGGCGCCTCGGTACCATTGCCGAACGCTTTTCAAAAATAGGATCGGCTCCGCTGCTGAAAGTCGAAGACCTGGTCAAGGTGATCTACGACAGCGTGGATTACCTCAAACCACGCAGCTCGAAAAAGATCGGTTTCAGTATCAACCTGCCCAGGGAACACTGCATCCTGGTGCCGCTCAATGCCGGACTGTTTGAATGGGTGGTGGAAAACCTCTGCAAAAACTCCATCGACGCCATGAGCGGGAATGGACAGATCACGATTGAAATACTTGAAGACAGGAAACATATCCTGATCGACTTCACAGATACCGGTAAAGGCATTCCGCGTTCCCGTTTCAAAACGATTTTTCATCCAGGATATACCAGTAAAAAGAGGGGATGGGGACTGGGTCTGACTTTATCGCGCAGAATTATCAGGGAATATCACAGGGGTAAGATCTTTGTCAGGTCATCGGTGGTCGATCACGGGACGACCATCCGGGTGATGCTCCGCAGAAGCTGATCAGCGGCCCCTTGTCCGTTTGTTAAGCTCGTCTGATCTCTTTTTCAGCGCTTTCATCTGTTTTCTGGTTTTCTTCGTCTGGATATCCTGGTGCCTTTTCAATGCATTATCGTATTGTTTCTGCACTTCTTTGGCCTTTTCGGCTTTGGTATCCTCAATGCGTTTCATGGCAGCCGCAGCACCTCCTGAGGTCCTGCATGACATCATACAGAAACCAAGAACCATGGCTGACAACAGAACGCTTAAAACCCGTATTTTCATAGTGAAAGGACAAGCTAAATTAAAACCTTTAAGCAAACGGAAAGAAAAATTGCTTATTTTCGTTATCCTGGAAGTATCCCGATAAATCTGGTAATCAATTTTATTGCATTCTCATGTTCTTTCGGTATACATGAACTTATCATTTGAAACCATGACCATCAATCAGCATATTCAAACCGGAAAATATAATGGAGGCAGACTGATCCGTGTGCTGCTTGCAGGAATCCTGTTGTTTCATATCGCAGGCGGATGTAAGAAAGACAAGAAATACGACCCGGTGCCGTATGCCTATGTGAATATCTTCATCGATCCGAACAGCACCCTTTACCAGAACCTGAACGTTATTGGCGGATATGAGTACCTGTACGCCGATCCCCCGAGCAGGGGAATCATCGTGTACCGGATCTCTCAAAATGAATTTGTAGCATTCGAAAGAACCTGTCCCTTCGACCCCGCGGCAGCCTGTGCCCGGGTCCAGGTGGAATCCAGCGGGATCACCGCCATCGATTCCTGTTGTCTGTCACGTTATATCCTGCTCGACGGATCGCCTTTTTCCGGTCCGGCAACCTTGTCGCTGAAGCAATACCAGACTTACTACAACGGGAATCTGCTGCATATTTTCAACTGAGCAGCGTTACCTTCGCTTCTGCTTCAACTACCTGAACTTCTGAAAGACTTTCTTTTTCACACCGAAGGCCCTAAAGCCTGGATTCTAACATCGAATAAGGAACTGAATATGAGGTGCCTAAACTGAACTTCTCAACCAGCAAACCATAAACTACTCACTACTAACCAATTACTATTCACTTCCTATCATAAACCACCCTAAACCTCTAAACTTCTAAACGGCTTCACACCCGAAGACCGCCGATTAGTAGCGATAATGATCGGGCTTGTAAGGGCCTTCTACCGGAACACCGATATAATCGGCCTGCTCCTGGCTCATTTTGGTAAGTTTCACACCTACGTGGTCAAGGTGGAGGCGGGCCACTTCTTCATCGAGTTTCTTCGGAAGGCGGTACACCCCGGTTTCGTAATGATGCTGCCAGAGATCGATCTGGGCCAGGGTCTGGTTGGTAAAGCTGTTGCTCATCACAAAAGAAGGATGGCCTGTTGCACATCCCAGGTTGACCAGTCTTCCTTCGGCCAGCAGATAGATACAATGCCCGTCGGGAAAAATAAACTTATCCACCTGGGGTTTGATATTCACTTTCCTGATCCCTGGATATTCGTTAAGCTGTTCCACCTGGATCTCATTGTCGAAGTGGCCGATATTGCATACAATGGATTCATCTCTCATCCGGGCCATGTGATCAATGGTGATGACATCCTTGTTGCCGGTAGCCGTAACATAGATATTCCCGTAAGGCAGGGCATCCTCCAGGGTGACCACTTCAAAACCTTCCATGGCGGCCTGGAGGGCGCAGATCGGGTCGATTTCCGTCACCATAACCCTGGAGCCGTAAACCCTGAGCGACCTTGCAGAACCTTTGCCCACATCGCCATAGCCGAGAATCACCACCACTTTGCCGGCTATCATGATATCAGTGGCCCGTTTGATGCCGTCGGCCAATGATTCACGGCAGCCGTAAAGGTTGTCGAATTTCGACTTGGTTACAGAATCATTCACGTTGATAGCAGGGAAGAGCAATTCCCCTTTTTCCATCATCTGGTACAGCCGGTGCACCCCGGTGGTGGTTTCTTCCGATACCCCCTTCAGTTCCCTGACCACTTTGTGCCACCTGGTGCTGTCTTCAACATAAGCAGCCCTGAGCTGTCCGATCAGTGCAGCCTCCTCCGCATTGGCCGGCTGTTTCTTCATCAGTTCCGGCTGTTTTTCAAACTGGTGTCCCAAATGAACCATCAGGGTGGCATCCCCTCCGTCATCCACGATCAGGTTGGGTCCCTTGCCGCCCGGAAAACTCAAAGCCTGCATCGTACACCACCAGTATTCTTCAAGGGTTTCGCCTTTCCATGCAAATACCGGGGTTCCCGAAACCGCAACAGCGGCAGCGGCATGATCCTGGGTGGAAAAAATGTTACAACTGGCCCAGCGCACCTCGGCACCAAGCTCCCGCAACGTTTCAATCAGTACAGCAGTTTGTATGGTCATATGCAATGAACCGGAAATCCTGGCTCCCTTCAGGGGTTTTTCCTGACCATATTTACGGCGCAGGGCCATCAAACCCGGCATTTCTTTCTCAGCCATTTCAATCTCTTTCCGGCCCCATTCCGCAAGGCTGATATCTTTGACTTTATAATCCAAATCGTTGTTAATTAATACATTATTCATAGTTATTGCATTTTTTCTTGTTACATTTTCAGGGCTGCAAAGGTAGGGATTATTTTAATATGAACCATGTACCATGACATCCTGTTAAGCACCGGCAGCCAAAAAAGCGTTTCAGAAGCGCTTGGTATATCCGTGACAGTATGGCAGGCTTCCCTTGCGGCTGTAGTAATCCTGGTGATATTCCTCCGCCTTCCAGAAAACGGCTGAAGGTCTGACCTCAGTGACAACCTGAAATCCTTTTTCCTTCAATTGTTCTATAAGTTTTTCCGTGATCTCTTTTTGTGCGGCATTGCGGAAGAAGACTGCCGAACGGTATTGTTCCCCACGGTCGGGACCCTGGCGGTCCCACTGCGTAGGATCGTGTATCTCAAAAAACAGGCGGGCAAGGGTTTCAAAACTGGTTTCGGAAGGATCGAAGATCACCTGCACCACCTCATAATGACCGGTTTTTCCCGAACAAACCTCCTCATAGGAAGGATCCTCTGTATGTCCGCCCATATAGCCCGATTCAACCGAAATCACTCCCTTGCTTTTCTGAAGGTAATACTCCACACCCCAGAAACAGCCTCCCGCAAAAACAGCAGTGTCGGTCGTTCTTTCAGCCGGCAGAACCTGTCCGTCCGCAGTGAATTCCATGCTGATGCTGTTGACGCAATGCCGCGTGTTCTTATTGGTAAATCCTTCTCCTTCAAATACATGCCCCAAATGCCCCCCGCAATTGGCACAAAGAATTTCCGTCCGCCGCCCGTCTGCATCCGGCTGCCTTTTAACAGCTCCCCGGATTTCCTCATCAAATGAAGGCCAACCACACTGTGCATCAAACTTGTTATCAGACCGGTAAAGTGCAGCTCCGCATCTTTTGCAGCTATAGGTTCCTTTTTCCCAGAATTCCTCATACTTGCCGGAAAAAGGCCTTTCAGTACCTTTATGAACGATCACATAGGTTTCATCCGGAGTTAATTCCCTGTATTTCATTGTTTTATTTGATTCTGTCCCCTGCCCGCATGCCTGTAAGGCAATGATCGACAATAAGGAGACAAGATTAATGAAAAAATTAGTCTTCATTCGGTATCACTAACGAAGGACTGAACATGCTATTATTCGCAAGAACCATTATCAGGATATGAAACTTCCTGATCGGTATCCAAATATACCGTACACCATTATTACACAATTATTCGCAAACCTGTTCCTTGTCGGTATAACAATCAATCAATAAACATGTTTATACCGAATGAACACAGGATTGCGAAAAATTGATTCCCGGATTCATCGGTTAACAAAAAGGGCTGTCCTTGTGAGACAGCCCCTTTCTGATTCAGGTCAGTTGAATTTCCGCCTGATCAGATCAGCTTCTTAAAGAGCATGTACCATGTTACTTTATACGGAGATGTAAATGGGTCCTCGCTCACTTTTTCTGCTTCCGCTGAAGATTTAAGCGACTGTATCATCACGTCTTCGCCGGGATTCCAGTTAGCAGGCGTCATCACTTTTTCCCTGTCAGCCACCTGCATGGCAGCAATGGTTCTTTTAATTTCATCTATATTCCTGCCGATCTCCATGGGGTAAAAATTTACCGAACGCACAACATTGGAAGGATCAATAATGAACACACCCCTGACAGTTTTTGTGTTGCTGGAAACAGGGTGCAACATCCCATACTGCCTGGAAACACTCCTGTCCTGATCGGCAACCAAAGGAAACTGAATGGGTTTGGGATTCCGGTTTTTATACTTCACCGTCTCAATCGATTCCTTCCAGCTCCGGTGGGTTTCAAGCGCATCGGTAGAAATGACAATAAGTTCAGTATTCAGTTTGCTGAAGTCGCTTTGTGCCTGTGCAAGTTCAAGGAGTTCAGATGAACAAACAGCAGTGAAATCAGCGGGATGGCTGAAAAGGACCTTCCATTTGCTGCCGTAGTCGGCAGGAAAATGAATGGTACCCCTGGTTGATTCCGCCGTAAAAGCCGGCGCCTTGTCCCCAATCAGGGGAATACCCGGCTGTTCCGATTTCTGGGCGATCAGGTTTATCGAAAGGATTCCCAATAAAAAGGAGAGAATTACATACTTTTTCATAACATAGATTAATTGGTTTGTGGTTAATTAACCTTCATCCGGACTACTTTGTTAGTGCTGAATTAATAATTATGAAAAATATAACATATACATTATACGTGTTTATACCAATACCTGTCTTTTCGGGAATGGCAAAGATAAAATAATGATAATTAATGTTTTGAGAAAAAACTGTTCAAGGATAAGCAGCATATTTGCTGAATCTTAAAAAACAGCGTTGTACTCTCCTGGGTGTCAGAAATGAATGATACCATATATCCTGTGTTGTGATATTTTCACAATACAATTCCGTGCCGGTATAAAAAAAAGCCTGCAAAAATGAAAATCTGCAGGCTCTTTGAAAGAATTTCCGTGGAGCGTAGGGGAGTCGAACCCCTGACCTTTAGACTGCCAGTCTAACGCTCTAGCCAACTGAGCTAACGCCCCGCTAAGGGGGTGCAAAGATAAACAAGGATTTATAACTTTACAAAAAATTTCTGTACCTCTGCGGGGGAAAAATCTTTAACCACATTCCGGCATGCGTCTTTTCATTGCGGTCAAAATCGAAGCTGAAGCCACCCTGCTGACCATATTGGATGCATTACAACAGGAATTAAAGCAGGTAAGGATCAAATGGGTGGAAAAGCATAACCTTCATGTGACACTTTGGTTTTTTGGAGAAAAGGATGAACAGGAACTGCCTTTTATCCGGAATGAAATGCTGAAAGCAGCAGCCGGGATTCCTCCCTTTTCAATCCAGGTAAAAGATTGCGGCATTTTTGGCAAGGCACGCAATCCTTCCGTGATCTGGCTGGGCCTGCAGGTACCCGCACCTATGGTGGTTCTGCATGAACGGATCAGGGATGCGTTCAATCACAAAACAGATGGCCAGGAAGCGGTGAACTTTACGCCTCATCTGACTATCGGCCGCATCAAACAAGCGGTACATGCCGCAAAGCTCAAACCCGTCCTGCAAATATTCCGCGACATGGTTTTCCAGGAATCCCCTGTTAATGCATACACCCTCTACCGGAGTCATCTGACACCGGCCGGACCGCGCTATGAAGCTTTGTTCCGGGTGGATTTTCTGAAAGAACCTTCTCAAACACAAGAACCTGCCTGACATGATCCCGTCTGATATTCAGGAATCCATCGCCTCATTTCTGTCTCCGGCTCCCTTTTCCGTCAGGAAAACAACGGCCCTTTCCGGAGGGTGCATCAACCAGGCATTCCGGGTGGATACGGAAAACCAAAGCTACTTCATTAAATACAATCATGCAGGTTTGTATCCGGGCATGTTTGAGGCTGAAGTACGCGGACTGGAATTGATGGAGAGCACAAATACGCTGAAGGTTCCCCGTCCCATCCATGCATCCGGAGCCGGCCGTTACACCTATATTATTATGGAGTACATCAGCCCCGGAAAAGGGATTCCATCCTTCTGGGAAGATTTCGGAATGAAACTGGCCCGCCTGCACCGCCATTCAGCTCCTGCCTTTGGCCTTGACCACGACAATTACATCGGTTCCCTGCCGCAGTCAAACCGCCTTCATGACACATGGGCAGACTTTTTCATCAGGGAAAGGCTGGAACCGCAACTGAAACAGGCTGTCGACAGGGGTGCTGGCAGCAGACAACTGACCAGACAATTTGAAAAGTTGTACAGCCGTCTGTCATCAATGGTTCCACAGGAGCCCCCGGCCCTTATTCACGGCGATCTATGGAACGGTAACTATATTACAGCCCCTGATGGTACAGCCTGCCTGATAGATCCGGCCGTACACTTCGGTCACAGGGAAGCCGACCTGGCCATGAGCCTTTTATTCGGCGGATTTTCAGGAAGTTTCTATGATTCTTATCACCGGGAATACCCCCTTACAGCAGGATGGCGGAAAAGGATGGATATTCATAATCTGTATCCCCTTCTTGTCCATGTAAACCTGTTCGGAGGGGGTTACCTCCGCTCCGTGACTTCAATCGTAAGTGTGTTCTAACTTATTTCGGAAAAATACCCCTTCTTTCCTCCCATAATTGCTTGAAACTCTTTGCCGGAACCACCGGTAACTCCCTTCTCTGTCCCCAGCTTTTGCTGAAAAATTTCCGTAGTACGTAATTTCTCATCCGGGCGCCTCCGTAATCCATCCGTTTGCGCCGGGTAAACACTTTTTTGGCCGTCCACATGGCAAAACGTTCCGAACTTTTGGTATACCCGCTCTTTACCATATCCCTCCTGTTAAACAGCAGGAGTTCATGCAGGTTGATCTTCACCGGACAAACCTCGGTACATTTGCCGCACAGGGAAGAGGCAAAACTCAGGTGCTTGTACTCCTTCATGCCGAACATCTGCGGCGTGATGATCGCTCCGATCGGACCGCTGTAGGCTGACTGATAGGTATGTCCCCCGATATTGCGGTAAACCGGACAGGCATTCAGACAAGCGCCGCAATGGATGCAGGACAAAGCCCGCCGCTGTTCGGTTTCTTCAAGGACATTGGTTCTGCCGTTGTCGAGCAGAATCACATACATCTCGGAAGGACCGTCAGTTTCTCCCTCCTGGCGCGGACCACTGATCAATGAATTGTAAACCGTGAGTTTCTGCCCTGTACCATGCGTGGCAAGCAATGGCCAGAGCAGATCAAGATCCTTCACCGAAGGTACTACCTTGTCAATCCCTGCAAGAACAATGTGAACCTTTGGGAAAGACACAGACATCAAGGCATTGCCTTCATTTTCAGTTAAAGCTACCGCGCCTGTATCGGCGATCAGGAAATTCGCTCCGCTGATACCGGCATCGGCCCGTGTGAACTTTTCCCGTAAAAGTCCCCTGACACAGGCAGTAATCTTTTCGGGAGGATCGTCGAGCGGGGTACCGAAACGTGCATTGAACAGTTCCGCCACATCTTCACGGGATTTATGCATCGCGGGAGTGACAATATGATAGGGTTTTTCACCCGCCAGCTGGACGATATATTCGCCAAGATCGGTTTCAACTGCCTCAATTTTGTGCTTCTTCAGAAAATCATTCAACTCCACTTCCTCGGTGGTCATGGATTTCGATTTGACCACCAGTTTTGCATCGTGCCTCCTTAAAATTCTGTAAATCTCCCTCAAAGCTTCCTTTTCATCCTGGGCCCATAACACCCTGCCACCATGACTTTCAAAATTCGCTTCGAACTCCGCCAGATACTTATCCAGTTCATTGATTACCTTATGTCTTATAAAAGCAGCCCTTTCCCTGGCCAGATCCAAATCGAGATATTGTTTTTTCCCCTGTTCCACTGCCTGATCATACCTGGCAATGTTGAAAAGGATCTTTTTCCGGTGATCCTTATCAAATGCCTTATTTTCAGATTCTTCGAGGAAAATATGTGATAATTCAGACATCCTGTTCTTTTAATGATTCAGCAAATCCATCTTTTCAACCCTTCTGATGTGCCTGCCTCCTTCAAAATTAGTGATCATAAACACTTTAAAGATCCTTTCTGCTTCGTCTTTTGTGAGAAACCTGCCCGGAAGTACCAGAATATTCGCATTGTTGTGTAATCTTGCAAGTCTTGCAATCTCTTCCGACCAGCACAAAGCAGCCCGGATACCTTTATACCTGTTTGCCGACATCACCATACCGTTACCTGAACCACAGATCAATACGCCGTAATCAAAACCACCGAACAGGTAATGTTCACAAACTTCCCTCGCAAAATCCGGATAATCAACACTTTCACCTGAGAATGCGCCCTTATCCGTAAAACGGTACGACCGTTGTCCAAAAGTCGTGATCAACTGTTCCTTCATCTCGTACCCTGCATGATCAGACCCTATAATCACTGATAAACCCTTTCCATCCATAACATTCAGTTTATATTATACTGAATTTCATTATACTGACGACTCTGGAAACACATTTTTCGCATTCCTGTACGCTTTCGGTATAAAAACACGAAGCCTTTCGGAAACACTATTTCCACATTTCTGTGTTCCTTCGGTTTAACAAAGTTATTACAAATTCACTTGAACAGCCTGATTGTCGTTCGTCAGTCTGCAGTATTTCTCATTATCTATACTATATAATTGTTATTCAATAATTTAAACTTATTAACCAGGATGTTGTTCATAAGTCTGTATCTTTGTTGGTAAATTCAATTATGTATTAAAGAATCGCTTATATTTATTTTTTAGCCCTTTTTTTCAACTTATAATGAACATGCTGTTAACAACCCGTATTTTTCCTTTTATTCACACAGGCTTATCAACAAGCTGTCAATAAAACATCAAACCTTTAAAAATGAGCATGCAAATGAAAAATAAACTGTTCATTCCTTTGTTAATTGGAGGGGATAACTTTTTCAGTAAAAGTTTTTAACCATATGAACAGGACAATACAATAACCATAAAATTTCTTTTTACTTAATTCATATTATGAATTTAAATGCACTTGCAAATCAGGTTCAGCAACCTGAAGATTTCCGGGAAGCATTCCTGAAACTGAAAAAAGAAAAACATGCAATACTGTTAGCTCATTATTATCAAATACCTGAAATTCAAGATATTGCTGATTTTGTTGGGGACAGTCTCGGACTGGCACGTCAGGCAGGTAGCACCAGTGCGGATATCATTGTATTTGCCGGGGTGCATTTCATGGCTGAAACTGCAAAGATGCTGAATCCGGGAAAAAAAGTGTTGTTGCCTGACCTGAATGCGGGTTGTTCACTTGCTGATTCCTGTCCGCCGGATGCTTTTGCAGCTTTTCTGAAAGATCATCCCGGTCATATTGTTGTGTCTTATATTAATTGTTCTGCTGCCGTCAAAACCATGTCTGATGTGATCTGTACATCAAGCAACGCGGTAAAGATCGTATCTTCCTTCCCGCCTGAACAGCAGATCATTTTTGCACCTGACCGGAATCTTGGGGCTTATGTAAACCGTGTGACCGGAAGAAATATGATATTGTGGAACGGAAGCTGCGAAGTGCACGACATCCTCACTACCGAGCGGATGATACGGATGAAAGCGGAAAATCCGGATGCCATGCTGATCGCACATCCTGAATGTAAGGCTCCCGTTCTTGCCCTGGCTGATTTTACCGGCTCTACAACTGCTTTGCTGGAATATACGGTTAAGAGTCCTGCCATGAAGTTTATTGTTGCCACTGAATCAGGTATACTCCATCCTATGAAAAAAGCCAGTCCTGAAAAGGAATTTCTTATCGTACCGGCTGATGAAACCTGTAATTGTAATGATTGTCCTTATATGAAAATGAACACCATGGAGAAACTTTACTTTTGTCTGAAAAATGAAAGTCCGCAAATATTGATGGATGAAGAGACAATAATAAAAGCTTCAAGACCCGTTTACAGAATGCTGGAATTATCTTAAGATATTGTGATAAATGAAATATATAAGTATACTGTTTTTTTTGTTGATAATCCTGATATACAGTGTCGGGTTGGTTGCACAAAACGGTAGTGATACAATTGAATACAAGCGATATTACTATGAGAACGGAAAGCTTTCCAGTGAAGGATTGTTAAGGTACGGCAAACCCGACGGGTATTGGAAAACGTATCATGACAACGGCAAACTGAAGGCTGAAGGAAATAGGCGTGATTTTGAGCTTGACAGCTTGTGGAAGTTTTATGATGAAGAAGGGAACATCATTCTAAGTCTGGAATACAGCAAGGGAAAAAAGCACGGGATAAAAACGACCTATGTGGAAGGGGAACGCATTGCTGAAGTTTTCGTGAATGATATAAAACAGGGGCTCACGACTTATTACTTCCCGGATGGGAAAAAGAAGAAGGAGATACCGTTTATCAAAGGATTGGAAGATGGTTTTGCCAGGGAGTATGACCAGGAAGGGAATGTGATTACCATGATGGAATATAAAAAGGGTTTTCTGGTATCGCGGGAATATGTAAACCGCAGAGACAAAGAAGGCCTTGCACACGGCAAATGGGTTACCTTTTGGGAAAACGGCAATATCCGGAGCGAAGGCACTTACCGGGGAGGTAAAAAGAATGGATATTTCAGGGAATACACCACGGATGGAAAATTATTTAAGATATTCAAATATATTGATGATCAGTTGCAGGAGGATGCCGAAGAGATTGCAAAGATTGACGAAAGGGCTGATTATTATCCCAGCGGAAAAGTAAAAATACGTGCCCAATACAAGAACCAGGTACCTGACGGATTATGGCGGGAGTATACCGAAGACGGACAGCTTGAAAAGAGTTTGTTGTACAAAAAAGGAATTATTGTCGGGCAAGGCATTACGGATGATGCCGGGCTCAGACAGGGCCCCTGGACAGAGTTCTATGACGATGGCCGTAAGAAAGCTGAGGGCAAATACAAGGATGGCCGCCGGATCGGCTACTGGAAGTTTTATTATCTGAACGGGAACCTTGAGGAGGAAGGGAGTTTTGATCAGCGGGGAAGAGCGGATGGAGACTGGAAATGGTATCACGAAAGCGGAACACTCCTGCGTGAAATGTCCTTTACCAATGGCAGGGAAGATGGGTTGATGACTGAGTATGCCGAAGACGGAAAAGTGATCGCCAGGGGTGAGTATATCGATGGAGCGGAACAGGGAAAATGGATCTATGATTATGGGGACCACCGGGAGGAGGGCAGTTTCCTGAACGGACAGCGGGATGGGGAATGGCAGTACTTCTATGCCAACGGAACCAGGGGATTTGAAGGAAAATTCGTGGAGGATCTGCCGGATGGCAGACATGTTTATTATTGGGAAACAGGACTGAAGAAGGACGAAGGCATCTATGTGATGGGTGAGCGGGAAGGAGACTGGGTCAAATATAATCCCGATGGTACTCCTTTTCTGATCGTTACTTACCGGAACGGGAGGGAAATCCGTTACGACGGGGTAAAGATTAAGCCGGAACTGAAAGACAATGAATAGAATTCACTATCTTTGGCCCCTAATTTAAACCCACTGAAATGAGTACAATTATTTTGGGTATGATTGGTCCCTGGCAGATCATTCTGATCATAGCGGTTGTATTGCTGTTGTTCGGAGGCAGAAAGATTCCCGAACTGATGAAGGGACTGGGAACCGGCATCCGGGAATTCAAGGACAGCATGAATGCCCCTGACAAAAAGAAAGAGGAGGAGAACAAAAAGGCAGAATCCTCCAAAGAATGATGCTATAAACAAGATTGGTCTTATGAAGGCATTCTTGTTGATAACTATTAAAATTTGTTAAAAAATCCGCCTGAAATGCGCTATTTTTGTAAACTTGAAGTTTGTATCATTGATTAAACCTTAACCAGGCCAAACAACAGAACCTAATGATCACCAGAAAAACAAGACACACCCGCACGGGATTTCTTCTGATCATCGCGTGTTTTTTCTTTTCAACACTACAATCCTCCAATCATTCTTACCAACCTTTTAACGATACCTCCAGGAACCTGAACGTTGACCTGGTAAGGGACAATCCCATTATTGCGATGCTCGACAGCCTGGCCAGGCTAACCTTTAACCAAACACCGGGATTCACCACAAACAGGGATGTATTAAATGTTCATAAATATGATGAAGCTTATGTCCCAGTGTTTTCTGACAGCGTATATACCCTCAGGCTCAGGAAACTGAGCCAGCAGTCACCTTTCGAGTACCGGTACAACAGCATCGTCCGCCAGTATATCGATCTGTACGCCGTCCGCAAGCGGGATCTCACCCAGCGTATCCTGGGCCTTTCCGGCCTGTATTTTCCGCTTTTTGAAGAACAACTCGACCGCCTGAACCTTCCCCTTGAACTGAAATACCTTGCCGTGATCGAATCGGCCCTGAATCCTGTGGCTCGCTCTCATGCCGGTGCCAAAGGCCTCTGGCAGTTCATGTATCATACCGGGAAGCTGTATAATCTGAAAGTCAGCTCTTATGTCGACGATCGCAATGATCCCTATAAAGCCACCATCGCGGCCTGTGAACATCTGAGAGACCTTTACGCCATTTATCACGACTGGTCGCTGGTGCTTGCCGCCTATAATTCAGGCGCCGGAAATGTAAACCGGGCTATCCGTAAGTCGGGGGGAATTATGGATTTCTGGACCATCATGCGCTACTTGCCCAGGGAAACACGTGATTATGTACCGGCTTTCATTGCCGCCAGTTACGTGCTGCACCATGCCGCCGACCATAACCTTTATCCGGTGCATCCCGGAATCCTGTATACTGAGGTCGACACCGTCACGGTCCGCCAGGCCCTCACTTTCGACCAGATCTCTGAAATGTTCAACATACCGCTCGAGAATATCCGTTTTCTCAATCCGGCATATACCAAAGATCTCATTCCGGCCGGACCGGAACAGACCTATGCCTTGCGGCTGCCGCTTTCTTACGTGGCTGATTTTATGAATAATGAGGAAGCGTTGTATCAGTTTAAAACCCAAAAAGGAATGGAACGGGATCAACTGCTGGCCCAGATACGGGATGTGCAGGAAAGATCCCTTACCCATGTGGTACGCAAGGGAGAAACCCTCAGCAGCATCGCCAAAAAATACCGCTGCAGTGTTGCCGATCTGAAACGCTGGAACGGAATCCGCCAAAACTACGTTAAAACCAACCGGGAACTAATCGTTTACACTTCTGACAAAAACAGCAAAGCTGCCCAGGCGAGTACCGGACAGAGCATAAAAAGTCAGGAAAGCAAAGAAACTACCCTTGCACTGATCGGACCTCCGGCCTGGGAGGATATCATTGAATCCGCCACTGATGCTCAGAACACGGCTGCCGCAATCAAAAAACAGCAGGATGACAGGGTGATCTATCATACCATTCGCCATGGCGACACCCTCTGGAGCATCGCCAACAAATACCAGGGCGTCACTGTGGAGCAAATCAAGCAGTGGAACCAAATCAAAAACGCCAGGGCGATCAAACCCGGACAAAAACTGAAAATCTCCCTTGGAGATGGTTGATAATCAGTTTGCTATAAATTAATTCCAATTTATTTCACTTTTTTCCTGACACAGCAGTATTTTTTATTGTAATTTTGACCATCCGGTTAAACCAATTGGTTTAATCATATGGTTATACTGACACGGAACAGGTTTGAGAAAATGACTTGCCGCAGGTTTTGCGGTATCTCTGGTTCCTGCCGCCATTGATTCGCATTGCTGCCGTGAACCGGAAATAAATGTTATCCGGGCCCTTGGTCCGGATCCGTTCAGCATGAGTGATAATATGGTAAAAAATGAGCATCAGTACTGAAGAACAAATCCTGGAGGCCGCACGGAAAGTGTTTGCACGCAAAGGACTCGAAGCTGCCAGGATGCAGGAAATCGCCGATGAAGCCGGGATCAATAAGGCCCTGTTGCATTACTACTTCAGAAGCAAAGAAAAACTTTTCGGACTGGTGTTCCGGGAAGTGCTGGGAAAGTTCATCGGAGGCATGAAGGGACTGCTGAATGAGGACATTCCCTTTTTCAGCAAAATAGAGGGCTTTATCGACGGATACCTCGATATCCTTTTCCAGAACCCTTATCTTCCGGGCTTCATCATGATGGAAATACATCGGAATCCCGCAGAGATCGTCAGTTTTATGGAAAGTCGCGATGTTCCCATTAAACTATTTGAAAGCCAGATCAGTAAGGAAGCGGCCATGGGGAATATACGGGAAATTGATCCCCGGCACCTGGTGGTGAATATGATCGGATTGTGTGTGTTTCCTTTCATTGCAAAACCCATACTTAGCGGTGTGCTGTTTGGCGGCAGCCAGGAAGCATACAAACGTTTTCTCGATGAAAGAAGGGAAACGATCAAGACCGCTGTCATTGAATCATTGAAAATAAAATAAAAATGAGAGCTGTATATATTATGGTATTGTGCATGATAGGAGCATCACTGCATGCTCAGTCGCCTGATACCCTGTTGCTGAAACATTGCCATGAGGAAGCTGTTCGCCTGTATCCGATGACACGCCAGAGATCGCTGCTGGATCAGGTTACGGCAGTGAAAATCAGTTCGCTTCAAACAACTTATCTGCCTCAGCTTTTCCTCAACGGACAGGCATCCTGGCAATCGGATGTTACTGAAATTCCCTTCGATGTGCCGTTTATTCAGATTCCCGCCGTTGACAAGGATATGTACAAGATGACCCTTGATCTGCAACAACTGATTTGGGACGGGGGCAGCAACCGGCATCAGAAGGAGTTAGAAAAACTGGGTTTACAGATCGGACGGCAGGGACTGGAGGCTGAGTTGTACGGTCTGAAAGAAAGGATTAATCAGTTGTATTTCAGTATTTTGTTGTTTCAGCAAAACAGCAGGATCCTGTTGTCGGTACTTGACCGGCTCAAGGAACAGCAGGCCGGGATGGAAGCCGGTGTCAGGCATGGTCTGATACTTGCCGGCCAGAGGGATGTGTTGCTTGCCGAGATCATGAAAACCAACCAGCAGCTTCTTGAATCGGAAGCCGGGATACAGGCAGGACTGAATATGCTGGGTGTTTTTCTTGACCGGAACATACCCAGTGATATTGTCCTGAAGCTGCCTGATATGCCTGATATTCAGCCAGAGGCTGTTTCACACAGGCTTGAACAGGCGGTCATGGAATTAAAACAGCAACAGCTGGAACTGACCAAAAACCTGATTGTCAGTAAATACCTGCCGAAGATTTCGGCCTTTGCACAGGCAGGCTATGGAAAACCTGGCCTGAATATGCTGAAGTCTGAATTCGATGATTTTTATATGGTGGGTGCCCGCCTGCAATGGAATATCTGGAACTGGAATCAGCAGAAGAGAGATAAGCAGGGAATTGATCTTCAGAAGGATATCATTGCCACACAGCGGGAGACTTTCGACAGGAACCTGACGATGAATCTGAGGAATCTCGCCTCGCTGATCCTGAAAAATGAGCGTTTGCTTGAAAAGGACGATGAAATCATCCGTCTCAGGAGCAACATTACACGGATGGCGGCTACCCAGCTCGGAAATGGCGTGATCACCTCCAGTGATTATATTGCGGAACTCAATCAGGAAAGCATTGCCCGGCTGAATAAGGAAAGCCATGCCATTCAACTGGTTAGAGCCAAAATTGAATACCTGACCGTACTCGGAAATTATTAAACACTGAAAACTGAAAAGTCCGCGGCCAATGCCGGCGGCCACAAAAACAAGATAATATGAAGCACAAGCTGATGATCATTGCAGCAGTCCTGCCTCCCTTGCTGTTTTCCTGTTCCGGGAAAAATCACCGTTCGGATGCATACGGGACCTTTGAAGCAACCGAAATAAGCGTTTCACCGGAGATACCGGGACGCCTGCTGACTTTTCCGGTGGAAGAAGGACAGCATCTGAAACAGGGACAGCCGGTTGCCCTGCTCGACAGCACCGACCATGTGCTCAGGCTTCACATGTTAAAGGCACAGCAGCAAGCTGTTGCCAACAAACTGGAAAGTCTGCAGGCCCAGGCCGGGGTACTCGGTCAACAGAAAGCCAACCTGGAGGTAGAGCTGGAGCGAACGCGAAAACTCTTTGCCGGTCAGGCTGCCACACAGAAACAGCTCGACGATGTGACCGGAAACCACAGCCTGCTGCAAAAGCAGATTCAGGCGGTGCTGGTTCAGCGGGAAGGGATTCGCGATGAATTGGATGCCCTGTCGCAACAGATCGCCCAGGCAGCGGAAAACCTCAGAAAATGCCGTATCGTCAACCCGGTGGAAGGTACGGTCCTTGTAAAGTATCATGAAGCTTCAGAAATGGTAATGGCCGGTAAACCATTGTACAAGATCGCCGACCTGTCGGAAATGGAACTTCGCGTCTATATCAGTGGCAGCCAGCTTCCGCATGTAAAAATCGGGCAGGAGGCAGAGGTACTGATAGACGAGGATAAAACTGAAAACCGCAGACTCAGCGGGACTGTGAGCTGGATTTCATCCACGGCGGAATTCACCCCGAAGATCATCCAGACCAAGGAAGAAAGGGTAAACCTGGTTTATGCGGTAAAGATCAGGGTGAAGAACGACGGCAGTCTGAAAATTGCCATGCCGGGAGAAGTTAATTTCAGGTAAAACATGGAAGACCTATCCATACTGATCCGGGGTATCGGCAAAAGCTGGGGCAAGGTGACGGCTTTGCAGGATATTCAGCTTGCGATCAGGAAAGGAGAATTGTTCGGACTGATCGGTCCGGACGGTTCCGGCAAGACCACCCTGATCCGTATCCTTGCCAGCCTGTTGCTTCCGGGAAACGGTACGGCCAGTGTGGAAGGATACGATGTGGTGAAGGATTACAGGAAGATCAGGGATATTACGGGTTATATGCCCGGCCGTTTTTCGCTTTACCAGGATCTGACCGTTGCGGAAAATCTCAGTTTTTTTGCCACCATCTTCGGAACCACCGTAAAGGAGAACTATCACCTTATCAGGGACATATACGTTCAATTGGAGGCTTTCAGCGACAGGCCGGCAGGCAAGCTTTCAGGAGGGATGAAACAAAAACTGGCCCTGTGTTGTGCCCTGATCCACAAACCGCTGGTGCTGCTGCTTGACGAACCGACCACTGGTGTGGATGCCATTTCGCGGGCGGAGTTCTGGGAAATGCTGCGAAGGTTGAAGCGCGAAGGCATCACCATCCTGGTATCCACCGCCTATATGGATGAAGCGGCCCTGTGCGACCGCATTGCCCTGATACAGGAGGGAAGGATACTTAAAACCGATATTCCTTCGGCCATTCCGGATGATTATCCGCGCAAACTTTATGCAATCCGTGCACGGCAGATGTATCCGCTGCTGAAAGATCTGCAGCAGATGCCCGCCGTGTTCTCGGCTTACCTTGCCGGTCAGTATGTACATTTCAGTATGAAACCGGATTTCCGGGATCCGGATCTGATTGCAGCATTGCTTGATAAAAGCGGTCATGAAGTTATTGAGATCCATGAAGTGGTTCCCGGGATAGAGGACAGCTTTATTGCCCTGATGAGAGAAGAAAGCGTATGACAGAAACAACAGAAGCCGTCATCACGGTAAGAGATCTGGTGAAGAAATTCGGATCCTTCACTGCCAACGATCACCTGAATTTCGAGGTGTACCGGGGTGAGATTTTTGGTTTTCTGGGAGCCAACGGTGCGGGAAAAACGACGGCGATCAGGATACTGTGCGGACTGTCCGTTCCCACCTCAGGATATATCAGGGTAGCCGGGTACGATGCTTTTACTGAGCCGGAAAAGATAAAAAAGCGCATTGGATACATGAGCCAGCGGTTCAGTCTGTATGAAGACCTGACTGTGTTTGAAAACATCAGGCTTTTTGGCGGGATTTACGGGATCGGGAGGAAGGACATCCGCGAACGGGCGGAAGAATTGCTTGTTACCCTGAAGATGCAGGCGGTCAGGGATACCCTTATCGGCAGGCTTCCCCTGGGATGGCGGCAGAAGCTTGCCTTTTCCGTGGCCATTTTTCACCGGCCGGAGATTGTTTTCCTGGATGAACCTACAGGGGGAGTCGATCCCCTTACGCGCAAGCAGTTCTGGGAGATGATCCATGCTTCCGCCGCAGCCGGGATCACGGTCTTTGTCACCACCCATTATATGGATGAAGCAGAATACTGCGACAGAATTTCCATCATGACAGAAGGGAAAATCATCGCACTCGATACGCCCGCCGCATTGAAGCAACAGTACAAGGCAGCCAGTATCAACGAAGTGTTCACCAGAATCGCCAGAAATGTTTAAACCGGCAGCATGAAAAAGTTCCTGGGTTTCGTCAGAAAGGAGTTTCATCATATTTTCAGGGACAGGCGCACCCTGATGATCCTGTTCGGGATGCCGGTGGTACAGTTGCTGCTGTTTGGCTACGTGATCGTCAACGACCTGAGAAATGCCAGCATTGCCGTATGCGACCTTGCCTCGGACCAGATGAGCCGTGAAATCACCGAAAAGATCATTTCTTCGGGCTTTTTCAGGCTCGGGACCTATCTTGAAAGCGAGCGGGATATCCATGAAATATTAAAACAGGGGAAGGTCAGGGAAGTGATCATTTTTGAAAAGGATTTTTCACGCAAAATTCAAAGTGATGGGCGGGCTGCTGTCCAGGTGATTGCCGATGCCTCCGAACCCAATACGGCCCGTATGATGGTGAATTACACCCAGGGAATCCTCACTTCCTATACCCAGGAACTGAACCGGGATATTCCCCATGCAGCGGCGATCATTCCTGAAGTCAGGATGGAATATAACCCGGAACTCAAAGGAGTGTATATGTTTGTTCCGGGCATCATTGCCATGCTCCTTACGCTGATCAGTACGCTGCTGACTTCCATTGCCCTTACCCGGGAAAAAGAACTGGGAACCATGGAGGTGTTGCTGGTGTCGCCCTTGCGGCCGGTACAGATCATCCTTGGGAAAGTGACCCCTTACCTTTTGCTATCCCTGATCAACGCCATAGTGATCCTGTTGATGGCATACCTGGTTTTCGGGGTACCGGTGGTGGGAAGTGTGGTGCTGTTGCTTGCGATGACCATGCTGTATATCCTTACCGCCTTATCGCTGGGCATCCTGATCTCCAGTCTGACCGGCAGCCAGCAGGTGGCCATGATGATCTCCATGGTTGGACTGTTGTTACCCACCATCCTGCTTTCCGGTTTTATATATCCGGTTGAGAATATGCCGGTATGGTTGCAGGCAATCTGCCATATCATGCCACCTAAGTATTTCATTACCATTATCAAAGACATCATGCTCATGGGTAATGGTTTGATGTATTTCTGGAAAGAAGCGCTGGTGCTGGTTCTGATGACCTCGGTGTTCATTGTATTGAGTGTGAAGAAGTTCAAGATACGGCTGCGCTGATATGAGGACGATTGCATTTTTAATACAGAAAGAGTTTTTACAGATCTTCCGCAACCGGTCGATGTTGCCGATCATATTTGCCGTTCCCGTGGTGCAGCTGATCATTATCGTGCATGCTGCCACCTTCGAGATGAAAAGCATCAGGCTTTTTGTGGTTGATCACGACCGGTCCGTACTTACCAGGCAGATATGCGACAAATTCAGGGGTACGGGTTTTTTCCGCATTACGGGGTATTCTGATCAGGACCGCGGTGGTGAACAGGGTTTGAAGCGGCGGCAGGCCGATGCGATCGTGGTGTTTCCAGCTGATTTCGAAAAACAGCTTTCGCAGGGTGAAGATGCCCGTTTTCAACTGATTGTCAATGCCATCAACGGATCTGCCGGAGGCCTCATCAACGCGTATACCCAGTCGGTGGTACAGGATATGAACCGCGGGCTGAGAGCAGAAAGCGCTTTGTTTTCCACGGATACAAGGCCGCGGCAGATCGATCTTACCTATACCTTCTGGTATAATCCGGAGTTGAACTACCAGACTTTCATGGTTCCGGGTATCCTGGTTATCCTGGTTACGGTTATCAGCCTGTTGTTGTCGGGGATGAACATTGTTAAGGAGAAAGAGATCGGAACCATCGAACAGATCAATGTCAGTCCGATCCGCAAGTACCAGTTCATTGCGGGCAAGCTGGTTCCCACACTGATGATCGCTTTATTTGAGCTGGCTTTTGGACTGGGTGTCGGAAAGCTCTTGTTTAACATTCCTTTGGAAGGTAATCTGATGCTGGTTTTTGTTGCGGCGGCCGTTTACAGTTGCGTGATCCTTGGGTTGGGGCTGCTGGTGTCCACCATGACCGGCACCCAGCAGCAGGCCATGTTTGTTTCTTTCTTTTTTATGATCGTGTTTATTTTAATGAGCGGATTGTTCACCGCAGCCGAAAATATGCCTGACTGGGCCCAGTGGCTCAACCGGATAAACCCCGTGGCTTACTTTATCCGCATCATCCGCATGGTATTGCTGAAAGGATCGGGATTTACCGACATCCGGCCCGATTTCATCGCTCTTGCCATCCTTGCGCTGCTCTCCATCAGCCTGGCCGTCAGGCGGTACAGGAAGACGGTGTAGGGCTTAGGTATACAATTAGTATTCTGATAATGAAGATAATAGCTATGGATTATTTGATAAGAACTACCATACCCGTTGCCTGCTTACTGATTTTTTTAAGATTGGATCTGTAACCGGTATATTGTATGTAGTAAACATAAACATCAGGAGGACAAAGCGTTTCCTTATATTTTCCATCCCATCCGAAACTGATATTATTGGATTCGAACAGTTGATTACCCCATCTGTTGAAAATAATCATACGGAATTCAACAATGTTGATTCCTTTAGCGATAAATTCATCATTGATGCCGTCATTATTTGGTGAAAACGCA
This sequence comes from uncultured Bacteroidales bacterium, assembly GCA_964608665.1. Taxonomy (GTDB): domain Bacteria; phylum Bacteroidota; class Bacteroidia; order Bacteroidales; family CAIXZF01; genus JAKLIX01. The sequence goes on from CAZSQJ010000025.1 coordinate 29,076, forward strand.
TTAGGAATCCAGATTTCGATACAGTCTTTTATCAGTATTGTGTCGCGAATTGAACAAGCCGGATTGGAGATTTTTACCCAGTAAGTTCCCGGAGCATCTATTGAAATCTCCTGAGTATTTGACAGATTGTTCCAATAATACGTACACTGGAAACAAAAACCGGGATCTAACCAGGTAATTTCGCCTTCACAGAGAAAGAGGCTGTCAGGTAATATTGATGTGGGGGGATTTTCAACGCTGATGAACATGAAAGTATCAGAAGTACATCCATATACTGAATGGCCTGTTATTTTATAGGTAATGCTGAACGGAGGTTTTGCAATTACAACAGAATCTGTTGTTGAGGATAGTCCTGTTGACGGGGACCAAAAATAACTATCTGCACCGGTAACACGGACAGTGACAGCAGAATCCCGGCATATCATTGCTGTGGCCGGAAACACGGATAATTGAGGGTTTGGAACTGTGGTGGCATAGATAGAATCTACGACAGAACAGCCATAAGAATTCGTAACCGTTACAATATACTGGCCTTCATCAGAAATTTCGATCGATTGGGACAGGTGCCCCGTACTCCATATGAAGGTGGCACCGGGATTTTGTGCATCAATTAACAGAGTGGAACCTTGGCAAAAACTGGTATCATTGGGCAGCCTGACTTCTGGAATGTCAAAAAGGGTCAGGGTAGTTTGGATGATACTGTCACAAGCCTGAACAGACAAAAGGGTATCATTGTAAGTACCCTCGAGAGATTTATACGAACCGGCAATCAATACAGAATCACCATTGCAAATAGAAAGTTGTTGTTGAGTATGGAAAGTGTTGACCATGGTCAGAAAATACGTGGTAATGCTGTCGCATCCCATCACAGATCCAAGTGAATCATAAACAATACTGCTCACATAATAGTAGTGTCCAACCAGCAGAACAGAATCTCCTTCGCAGAAGGTAATATCAGAATATTGGATATATGACGGATTTACGGTAACATTAATGGAATCGGATGCCATACATCCATTGGTATCACTGACTGTTATTGAGTATAAACCGGTTTGAAAAACAGGGAAAAACCATCCATTTGATCCATCATTCCAGGTATAAGTTTGAAATCCGCCACCTGGAGTAAGCATGAAGGAATCCGGTTGACAATAACTTGTGTCGTTACCCAGGTTCACCGGAATAGCGGGAATAATGGTGACCTGAATACTGTCTTGTGACGCACAACCCGGTCCTGAGGTGAGGGTTAAATAGTAACTGCCTGATTCTGTAACAGTAATCGTTTGATTTACAGATCCTGTACTCCACAGGTAACTTGAAAAAGATGAACCCGGATCGAGCAGAACAGACTGACCTTCACATAGTACTGTGTCGCCAGTCAGGTTTGATGGTGGAGGAATGAAAAAATCAACAACAACTGTATCGGCATCTTGGCATCCAAATGAATTGGATACAAGAAGCCAGTATATACCTGAGTTGAATACCGTTATTTCCGGTATTTGACTTCCATTACTCCAGGTATAGCTTGAAACCCCCTGAGGACCAGACAACATGATGCTGTCTCCTTCACAGCCTGTGGTGTCCGGGCCAATGGAAAAAAATGGAATTGGATGAATGATAAGGGTAAGAGTATCAAACACATAACAACTGTCAGCAGTCATGGCGGTAACAGAATAAACACCCGCTTGTGAAATTGTGATCATTGAAGCTGTATCGCCAGTGCTCCATATCACGGATGAAAAACTGTTATTTATCTGAATATCAGCACTATCTCCGGCGCATAAGTTGATGGTATCCTGAGTGATCAGATCAGGAATGTTGCTAGCGATGACATTCTGGGTAACAGTATCTGTCGACCCATCGGGATGGGCGATAATCAGCTGAACGAAATAATTGCCTGGTGCAGAAAAGGTATACTCAGGGTTGAAAAGGCTTGATGTATCGGTAGATGACCCGGAATCATTGAAATTCCAAAGAACAGATGTAACTGAAGTCGTATTTGAAAGAGAAAAACTATAGGGGCCCAAAAAGCAACCGTCTGCTTGAATTAAAACCGGAAAAAATACATTTGAAATGGAAGTCGGCAACCCAAGCTTACATTGTCTTCCATTAAGATTCACTGCATCATTGACTACATTACATGCGGTACCCTGATTATCAGGATTGCTGATACATCCAAGCCATGGATTGTTATGTCTTGCCACATAGATTTTATTATCTGGTCCCAGTTGAAGTCCAGCTGAATAATATATGGGATTACCAGTGACTGATCCAACAAGTTGTTTGGAGGATATTATACTAGTTGTATTATAATTGATCATATTGAACTGATATACAGATGTTGAGTATGTATTAGATGTATATAGAAATTGTGAGTTTGGGGAGAATTCGACTCCATATGCCCTCGATGATGGATTAGAATCAGGATTTGTAATATGGATAGCATTGGTTAATATCCCTGTAGTTGCATTAAATTCAAATATTTCATAGAATCGAGAATCACCTACTCCTAGTGCTATTTTTGTCTTATCGGGACTGACTTTCATTTGGCCTATGGCATCATTTGTTCCTAAAGTACCATGATAACTTCCAACGATAGATACGACAGGAACAGGTGAAAAAGTGCCCGATGTCAGAAGATAACTGTTAAACTGACTGCTGTTCCAGGTATGGGTTATGATCCATACGTCAATGTTGTTGGTATGCTTTACCGCTACCACTTTTTCAGTGGCAGGGGCACAAACCGGGACATTTTTATAAAGAACCTCCCCGTTTCCTGCGTTAGCCTGGATATCCACGTAGGAATACTTCATGCCATACCCTCCGGCAAAAGCATCAATCGTGAAAATGTAAAAATACCTGTTACTCAGCGGTCTGGGAACAATGATGGCGCTATGTGTTGAAGTGGAGTTACCATGTAAGCCGGTACCGTTTGACATGATCTGGTGGAGTTTATTATAAACCGTAACACCATCCGTGTAGAATAGGATTTGTCCTGAACTGTCGCTAATACAGGCACAGCCTTCAAATGTGTTTAACTGGCCATTGGTCAATGCGACAGGTGTACCCGTATTGAAATCAATACCGGCATGATCTCCGAAATACCACGTATTGTTGTGTTTTTGTGCATGAAGAGCTAGTATGCAGAAGGTGCTTATAAAACACAGGAATAACCGCATGGTAATTCTTGTTGGCATTACCGCAATAATGTTACAGTCCCGCTGGCTTTCACTTTTTCCGGTTCATTACTGTTGGTATATTTATCATACAGGACCAGGAAGAAGTAGGTTCCGTCGGCGCAGGGATTTCCCAGGTACGTTCCATCCCATCCGGCATAAAAATCGGAAGTCTGATAGAGTAAAAGCCCCCAACGGTCGTATATAAACATTTTGAAATTAGGTACGGCATTTCCTTTCACATGAAAAGTTTCATTCCATGAATCACCGTTCGGAGTGAAAACATTAGGGATGTAAATATCATCACAGGGATGAATTTTTACACTGTCGGTGATCATACAAATGAAATTCAGGATATCAACATAGTAAGTTCCTGATGACATGGCGGTGATGGAGTGAGTCTTTTCACCGGTACTCCAGTTATAGCTGTAATTTTCCGAAATGGAACCTGCATCCAGTTGCAGCGGGAGTCCCATGCAGGCGGAAAGGCTGTCAGGCAAAAGGCTTTCCGGCCAGTTGAAATATAGCAGGGTAATGCTTCCGTTTCCTGTACAACCATCTGCCTGAGTTGCAGTTACAGAATAAGTTCCGCCCTGGCCGACAGTGATTGAAGAAAGCGTGGTCCCATTGTTCCATAAATAGGCTACATAAGCGTTACCGGCGAACAAGGATATTTCATCTCCATTACAAAGGCTTGTATCATTGCCCAGATCAATGGGTATAACCGGAGCAAAAGTCACCAGTATTGTATCGGTTGAAATGCAATTTGGGCCTGAATATGCCAGGACACTGTAGTTTCCTGATTGCGAAACCGTGATTATGCTGTTTGTATCTCCTGTATTCCAAAGATATGAGTAAAAAGCGGTATCGGCATTCAGGGTCAGCGACTGTCCGTTACACAATATTGTGTCGTAACCCAGGAATAACTGTGTCGGGATAAACACATCCAGGTACATGGAATCAGCGTTCGAACATCCGAACTGATTCATCACCGCCACCCAGAATTGCCCCGCTGATCCTGTTTTAATCAAACTGTCCTGTGCGCCTGTATTCCACATGTAATTTGCGTAACCAGAAGGCACAGATAATACAATGCTGTCGCCCTGACATATCAGTGTATCGTTTCCAAGGCTTACCGTGGGTTTGGGATAAGACAACACAAGGATTGAATCGGAAACAGCACAGTTATTGGAATCACTGGCTGATACAAAAAAGAAGCCTGGTTGAGACAGATATTGTGAATGGCTGGTTGAACCGTTATTCCAACTCACATTATGATAAGTGGTGGCAATACCAAGAAGAACGGAATCTCCCGGGCAGAAACCGATACTGTCAGGGAGAATCAGATTTGGGGGATCGGTCGCGATCAGGGTGGTAAACAAGGTATCCGAAGTGTTGTCAACAAGGGAAATGATCAGTTGAATATTGTATGTTCCGGGTCCGGAGAAGGTATATACTGGGGTTGACTGACTTGAAGTATCATTGGTTGAACCTGGATCATTAAAAAACCAGGAGTAAGAGATAACATTTGTCGTATCCGACAGATAAAAAATATACGGACCAGTAAAACAACCGGATACGATTATTTTTCGATTTAGAATTGAACTTGTGAGGAAAGTTGGAAATCCAAGTTTGCAAAATCTGTTATTCAAGCTGACAGCGCTATTAAGAACATTACATGCAACACCTAGAATATTTGGGTATTCAATACAGCCAACTGAAGAATAATTGTGTTGGGCTACATAAATTTTATTATCAGGTCCTCTCATTAAACCTGCAGAATAATATATCCCTTGTCCATAGATAGTACCGACCATTAGTTTGGAATTTATTATCGAAGCGGCATTATAATTTGAAAGGTCGAATTGATAAATACTTGTAGAATAAGTATTTGAGGTGTAAAGTAATGTGGAGTTAGAAGAAAACTCAACTCCATATGCCCTAGATGAGCTTATTATATCAGGATTTGGTATGTATATCGGATTGGACAGTAAACCTGTTGCATCATCAAAATGGAATACTTCATAAAATCTTGAGTCTCCTACACCAAGTGCAAGTTTTGTTTTGTCGGGACTAATTTTTATTTGGCCTATTGCATCATTTGTTGGATATAATATACCAAAGCCATCATGTGGACTGCCAATATTTGAAACAACTGGTACCATGTTCAGGCCTGTTGGTGTGAGAAGATAGCTTCTGAACTCATTATTACCCCACATATGAGTTATTACCCATACATCTATGTCATTGGCATGTTTTACTGCCACAATTTTTTCTGTTGTTGGCGAACAAATAGGTATGTTTTTTTGAATAACTGCTCCAAGGCCACTTGATGCATTCAGGTCAACAATAGAATATTTTAATCCATCAGGTCCGGCAAAATCATCTACTGTAAAAATGTAGTAATACTGATTGTTAAGAGGTTGCGGAATAATAAGCGCACTATGAGTTGAAGTGGAGTTACCATGCAGCCCAGTACCATTTGTCATAAGTGAATGGAATCGGTTATAAACATCGACACCATCTGTATATAAAAGAAGTTGTCCGCTTAAGTCACTTAAACATGCGGATCCTTCAAAAGTGTTAAGCATACCGTTTGTCAGGGCAACTGGATTTCCACTGTTGAAATCCAGTCCGGCATTTGCACCAAAGTACCAAATATTGTTTTGCTTCTGGCAGAATGAGGATAATGAACAAAGGATTGCCAGAAAGATAAGAAAACAACTATTACTGAGAAAGGAACTTTTTGTATCCATTTGTTGTTAAGAAGGGTTGATATTCATGAACAGTTTAAAGTTATAATAACGAAAAAACTTAAAGGTATATGTTCAATTGAGCCGAAGGATATAAACCAATGTATATCAAATAATTACAAAATCGCTATAAAGATACAAAGTATTTGTTTTATTTAGTAACTAGAACACTATTTATAATGAATATAAATTAATGAAATTTTTAACCAGTAATTTGTGTTGTGTATCTTTGTTATATACTTTGATTGGTTTAAAATGTATATATTACTGTACAACATGTAAGTGGTTAAATATCAATATGATGACAAAATTTTTGTTGTTGATTTGTGGTTTATTGGTATATTCAACATTGCTTGGCCAGGAGCTAACAACATCCACCATATTAGCAAGTGGTAATACCATCAACAATAATGGTATAACTATAAACGTATCTGTTGGTGAAGCTGTAATAGATTTTTGCGCGAATGGAGTATCTTCTTTAAATATTGGCTTCAATAATCCTTCAATGTATGAGCTTAAGGGAAACCTCCAGTATGACAATCAATCTTTAACTCCTTTACAAAATTCAATTGTTCTATTGGTACAGAATAATCAAGTGGTTAGGGGTAGTCTTACTAATTCTAATGGGTACTTTCATATTACTGATTTGTTACCAGGATTTTATGTTGTGAGTGGCAGTTCTTCCTTGCCCTTGGGTGGCTTAAATTCTGTTGATGCCTTGTTGATTTTAAAGCATTTTGTCAATTTAACACCGCTTTATGGTTTAAAAATAAAAGCTGGTGATCTTGATGGTAGTGGTGTCATTAATTCTGTTGATGCACTTATGGTAACAAAAAGGTTTGTAGGTATGATTTTTTCGTTCCCAGTTGGTGACTGGCAATTTGAGAAACCGGAATTGCAGATTACTTCACCTGGAATTTATATATTGAATCACAAGGGTATTTGTTCAGGCGATGTTAATGGTGACCATATTCCTTAGTAAATTTCCTAACTATGATACGATATTTAATTATGTTTTTTGCATTTGCTTTTCTTTTTGAAAATGTGCATTCACAATTTCCTGAACGTATTAAATACCAAGCAGTTGCTAGAGACAGCTTTGGAAATTTCGTTTCAGATCAACAAATAGCAATAAAGCTGAGTATATTAAGAGGGGGTGTTAATGGTCCAATTTCATATTCTGAAATTCATCAGGTACAAACGAATGTGCTTGGAATTGTCAATATTGAAATTGGCGCTGGTTTAATTCAGGTTGGATCCCTGGATACTATTCAATGGGGCAGTAGTATATTTTTCTTAAAGACTGAGATTGATTTAAATGGTGGAATTAACTTCACCTTATCAGGTACATCTCAATTGGTTAGTGTACCATATGCAATGTTTGCTAAACAGGCATCTGCTTTCAATGTACCTTTATTAACTCAAGGTCAAATTGATGATTTGACTCCTTCTGCTGGAATAATTGTATTCAATGTTTCAACAGATAAACTTCAGTTGTGGAATGGCTTTGCGTGGATTGTATTTAGCGGATCATGTGAACCATTACCGACAGTTTCTGATGCAGGACCTGATAAAACTGTTAATGATACTGTTCTTAATTTGGAGGGGAATACACCTATTGTTGGAACAGGTACATGGATTGTTATTAATGGCAATGGTGGTATTATTAGTGATACTGGCAATCCGACGAGTGTTTTTTATGGGATACCGGGAGAAGAGTACACCTTAATTTGGAAAATTTCAAGCTACTGTGGCCAAACAGCGGATACAGTTGTTATTACTATAAATCAAGTGGCAGGATCTGCATGTCAAGGAGTTTCATCAGTTGAATATCAAGGGAAGACATATACCACGGTCGCAATTGGATCTCAATGTTGGTTTAAAGAGAATCTTGATGTCGGTGTGATGATTTGGTCCAGCAATGCTCAAACAGACAATGGAGTTATTGAAAAGTATTGTTATTCAAATGATACTGCATATTGTAATACCTATGGTGGGCTCTATAAATGGGAAGAATTAATGAATTACAATTATGTTGAAGGTACTCAGGGGATTTGTCCAGTAGGGTGGCATATTCCAAGCGATTACGAATTTTGCCAATTAGCATCATATATGGATTCTACGGTTGATTGTAATGGATTGGGTTGGTTAGGAACTAATTCTGGCGGTAAATTAAAAGAGGTTGGGACAGCACACTGGCTTTCACCTAACACCGGTGCAACGAATGAAAGTGGATTTACAGGGCTTGGTGCTGGGTATTGGAGTAACTTTTCTGGATCAGGAAATTTCTATTCATTTAACGTAACAGGTAGTTTCTGGACTTCGTCAATGGTTTCTACCGCCATAGCCTGGGATTATTATCTGTATTACACTAATTCAAAGATCTACAGGCAGCAATTATCGACTACACATCATAATTCATTAAGGTGTATTAAGGATTGAGTAAGTCAATTGTTGAATATTACATTTTAGTATATCTGTAGATGTTGGCTGATATTGTTAACTGTGCTCGGATTACAAATTAAATAGTTTTGATTGTTTCCCAAATTCAAGCTGTCAATTTTAAATAATCCTTTATTTTCGACTATATTAAAAAAACAATAATCTATATCTGATACTAAACTGTGAATTTTCTCAGCGATTAGTGGTGACTGAATCTCAATTAGCATATCCGGTTTAAAAGATGAAAGATATTTTCCCATACCTTCAAGAACCATTGGTTCATGTCTTTCGACATCTATTTTCATAAGATCAACTGATTTTATATTTTCAGAACGAATATAGTCTTCTAATCTTAATGTCTGAATATTCAATTTGGTGCAAGACCTTACTGCCCTGGCTGCATTTAGATTGTCAATGCTTATTGTATAGGAATTGATCAGAGAATCTGTTTGTACAGTGATATTTGTGTTGGAATTTGATAATGCGTAATTCGACAATTCAATATTTAATCTATTAAATTTTATGTTTTTAATTAAGTACTCTTGTATGAATTCAATTGGCTCAAAAGCTATAACACGGGAATTGACATTAGATATTTTCGCAATAATTGAGTATAAGCCTGTATTTGCTCCAATATCAAGAATAACGTTAGAATTTCGCGATAAAACTGACCATAATTTCAACGAAGTCGGTTCCCAACTTTTTTCGATACCATTCCAAAAAATTTGATTCTCAATATGAGATTGGTAGCCAGGGTTGAATAATTTAATTTTATGATCTTGGTATTTGAATGAAAATGTTCCTCTGAAATAAAGAAATTTTGTGATATTACCTTTCAAGCCAATTACTTTCAGCAACGAAAAGATTAATTTTTTGTACGGTAAAATATCATATATTGGCTTAATTAATTTACGCAACATTTTCATTGTACAAATATATTATCTGATGTTATTATTTTGGTTTAGTGAAATAACCATTTTCTTCTAAGAAGTGTTTCATAAAAAATAACACTGAATTCAATTGTTTTTGAATAGTTTATCCAATGCAATCTTCATTTTTGAATATGATTCCAGAAAGGTTTGAAAATCTTTATTATAAGGATCTATTATTTCGTTATTAGAAATGAAGAAAACGTACATAAAACCGTTACTTTTCATATAGTGATAGCAATATTTATCTGTAACTAAAAATATTGTTGAAGTGTCAAATTTCTGTGAATGAACAAATTTAGATTTGTGATTATCAAGATCGATGTTAAACTCTTTTGCTGCTAATAAGCCGTTAAGTGGTACCTTTCTCCCAATCATATTATAAATACCGGCAGAATAAAATGAATAATTAAAATTGATTGATTTGGCATATTGCTCTGCAAAAGGACTCCTGCAGATATTTCCGAAACAAATGAATACAATGTTTGAATTTAAAGGAATATTATCTGAAGCTGCCGGAATTACCTGGATTAGTTTTAATTTGACTCTAAGTAAAGTATTGTTCACAACACGCTTAATATCAATAAAATAAAGCATAAGAACAAATTTCCAATCTGAAAATACGGAATCTTCAATATAGTAATTTCTCTTAAAAACTGAAAATAGTAGTGAACCTATGTATTTAATAAAACTGAAAATTTTAAATTTTAATAATAAGTAACTCTGTTGGAGTAATTCATCATGAAGAAAGCGAACCACAACAGAATTAAAATGACCAATCTGTAGTTGAGTATTATTATCAGCAAATATTCTAAAAAAGTAAAATGGAAAATTATAGCCAGATTTTACGGCCAATTCCGTTGAACCATAAAATCTACCGTTAAATTCCATAATAGTATAGTTGTTATTTTCATCGCATTTGAATTCCAACATACCCACACCATTCCATGCCATCGACTTAATTAGCTGATGAATTTTATCTTCATCTGAAAATGAATTATTTGGAAAGGACTTTCTTAATGTACTAACACCGCTATGTTCAATTAGTCGCTTGTGAACATATGAACAGATTACCCGACCGTCTATGCTTAAAAAGTTATAACCCACACCAAAGCCTGAGATATATTCTTGTAAAAGTACTTTATTTGAGGCTATTATTTCGCGGACGAAATCTATTAATTCATGACCTGTGTTACACACTTTGACCTTATACTCAACCAAAACATTGTTGGTAATTACTGCGGAGCTCGCAGGTTTTGCAACAACAGGGTACTGTAAGGAATTCAAATCTAAACTATTAAGGTCGTTTAGTTCATTAATGTAAATGGTATTTGGGATTTTAAGATGAAAGTATTCAGCTTGTTTGAGGAGTTTGCTCTTGTCAATAGAGAACTGGTAATTTTCTATTGAGTTTATTCCAAGAATATTTGAAAACTCCATTAATTCCGGAAGAATCAATCTACAAATTTCAAGTGCTGCATCGCTTATTGGTATAACGCAATAGTAATTATTTCTGGAACAGAGACTAACAAGGTTATTTGAAAAGTTACTGACATTCTGGAATGGATTGCCAATAAAATGTTTGGTACTAATAAACCGTGAATACTGTGCAGCCATATTACGAAAATAAACTGCCTCAACTAGTATATTATGTTTGGCAAGGTTCCGAGCAACCGCTAGACCCGCCTTATTAGTCAGATCAATAATTAAGACTTTCCTCATCCGGTTCATTTATTGGGAAAATATATGTAATCAAAATCCGATAGAATTGAAACATTTATGAAGATAGATAATATTTGACTCAAAAGTAGTTGTTGCTGAAATACCATGCCTTGGTAATATTCTTGTATCAGTTAAATCACTTGGAAGTAAATAGTTAACAGCAAGAAGATTACTGTAACCTACCTTAGTGCTAAGGTTTAAAATTTCGCTGTTGTAACTACCATCCGGAAAAGCAATCGATTCAACTTGATAGTTACATACTTTCTCAAGTAAAGATTTTGACTTTTCTAATTCGTGTGCCGCGTAATCCTTTTCAATATTAGCTAAACAGTAATGTTCATATCCATGTGAACCAATTTCAAACAAAGAATTTTCTGAAAGAATTTTTATATGAGATTCATTCATTAGTTTGTAGTTATTTTCATTTATTTTGTGAATTTTCTTTTCAATTTCGAAATTATTTATTAGGGTATTCATAACTTCTCTACGTTCAAAATATTTAAGTTTCTTTATGTAATCATAAAGAAAAATTTTATTTTTCGTATTGTAGTAATTTGTAGAGGAATTTAAATTGAATGACAGATCATTTATGCTTAGTATACCAACTTTAAATGCTTTTAGAATATCGATGATATCAGGCCATGTAATTGGGAAATCATTATCAATACTCATACCTTGGATAAAAAATGTTGCTGGAAAGTTGTATTTTTTTAATAATGGCATTGCTGTGGTATAATTGTTTAAATAACCATCATCAAAAGTAATAGATATTACGTTATTTGTTGGAACGATTTTTTCCCTGTATCTATGAAACAATTGGCTAAGAGGTATAACCTCGAAATATTTCTTAAAATAACTAAGATGTTTCTTAAAAATCGATTCTCGTAGATGTCGTCCGTTTATTCTTGTTATATTATCATTGGATACTCCATGATACATTAGTATCAAATATTTATGGTTTTTCATACCAGAAATAAAATGTTCCAGCCGTAAAGTTGTAATAGCTGGGAAAAGAATTTTGCGAGAAAGAGTACGGATAATGGACATGAAACTTATTTTTTAGAACGAAGCGATGATTAATAATTGCAAAGGTAGTAAATATCAGATTTTACCGGTGTAAAAGTCTGTGCTTTAGTAAAAGGTAAATCTCCCGCCTATAAACAAAACTTATTATGATAGTGCTAAAAGCCGCTGATAGTAGATTATTGAGGTTAATATTCATTCCACTTGAGGATTGGTTTATTAGTAAGATAGTAGCTAGATAAAATAAGGGAAGATAAATTTGTTTAATCTTATTTAGCTTAAACTTAAACACCCTCCTACTAAATAGATATAACAGTATTGAGAGAATTGGTTTATTAATAAGAGAAGCCCAGGCTGCCCCTATTAACCCGTGATGATTGACTAGAGTAATGGTGATAGGAATTTGAATGAGAGCTGCTATAATGTAAACTAATGGCAGGAGCTTTGTTTTATTGAAGTAATAAATTGGTGAAATGTACATAAAAAGATGCACTCTAAAAATGAAACCAAGACTTATGATCATCAGTAGAGAAAATGATTCATAATATATGTGATTAATAATCAAGTGTTTAATGACTATTGGGGTTATAAGCACGAGTAAGGGTATGAATAGCATAACAATAGCTAGGAATGCATTGAAATATTTCATTACTTCCTCTGAGCTGGAAGTTAAGTTGTTTTTCTTTATGATATCGAAGACTCTTGGATTAATAGAATTTGAGATTCCAATACACAGCAGGTCTAAAACAAGTGAAATCTTTATTGCAATATCAAAGATCCCGACATAAGAAGGATCGTCGAGGTAATGTAGAATGATGAATCGGTCAAGGTTAAAAATTAACCAATTAAATATTGAAAGGATCACAAGTGGAGTTGTGAATAACACAATTTTTTTTAAGTATTTCGTATAAAGTTTAATTGCATACTTTTTGTGCACAATAACCAATACAATGCATGCTGAGATTATTGATGGTATTAATCTTCCATATATTGGTCCGACTAAAGTACCTGGAAATGCTTCTAATAAGTATATGCTACATGTTATAATTAAAATGAAGTTCGAAGTGTTTATTATGAAAAACTGATTTGATTTTTGCTGGAATATTAGTAGACTTGAGTAGGTCTTTATTATGCCGTTAAAAAATGCGGTGAGTATCGTTAGTATGCCCCATGGATATAATGACAGATTGCTCCCAAACAGGAATGTAAACGAAACTTTGCCAAGGAGCGCTAATAATCCAATAATTATAGCTCCGTAAACCAATAATAGCCCAAATATGTTTCCGATATGTTTTGAATATTGTTCTGTATCATATTGATAATCAATGTTTCTATATGCAATATACATATCAAGATTGTAGGTTATCACTATTTGAAACAAACTTATCAGACTGAAGTATAGTGCGTTAACTCCAAAATCAGCAGTTGATAGTTTTGCAGTAAAAAGGGGTATTAATATGACACCTGAAACTATAGGCAAACTCCCTGCTAAAGAATATATTAACGAGGACTTAATAAATTGTCTGGAAATCATTTTCGGAAAGGTTTTTTGTATCATACCGATTGAAGATGTCAAATTTATGGATAAATGTAACAACATTCTAAAATCGATATTTATCTGTTTTTTGCAAAAAGCACTTACTATCAGGGTATTACGCATCTATCTAAACTTTAATGATTCATATCTGCTTATTAACAATGTTGTTCGTTATAAAATGCTCTTAAACAGCAGTATATGTAAAAATTTGTTAAAAAACAGAACATCCATGATTTTTATTCGTTTAAGAGGGCAAACATGGCAGTGCGAATATGGACCTGGTCGTTAAAAATTGTTAAGATGGGGACTTGCGTTTGGTCTTATGTCGAAGCTGCCGGAAAACAAAGTAATTTTGCGCCTCTTTTTCAGAAACATAACAACAGTGAAGGATTTGAGCAGGAATATTGCACCGAAAGCCATGGTAATCATGATCTTCATGATGATCATGCTGGTGGGTTCATCCTGCCGGAAAGCAGAAAAAAACGAGCTGGAACAAACACCGAATGGCAGCACGCTCGAAGAGATCAGGCAGCGGGGTAAGCTGCAGGTGATCGCCGATGATAACTTTACTTCCTATTTTCTTTACAGGGGTTCACCCAAGGGATTCAATTACGAATTGCTCCGGGCTTTTGCCGACCAGCTCGGTGTTCAGCTGAACATCGCCGTTTCGGGTGAACTTGAAAAAAGCTATGAAATGCTTGAAAGGGGTGAAGTGGATATGCTGGCCGTTGACCTGCCAGTGATCGCAGATAAAAGCCATATGCTTTTTCATACGGATCCTTTATATCAGGCCAATGCCGTATTGGTACAGCGCAGCATGCAGGGCAAAAACGGAGAAAACACTTTGGTTCGCGATCTTTCGAAACTCGCGGGAAAAACCGTGTATGTCGAAAAAGGCAGTCCGTTCATTAAAATGCTGACCATGCTATCCATACAGTCCGGCGATGCCATCCAGGTGTTGGAGCATCCTGAGTTCAAAGCGGAACAGCTGATGGCTGCCGTTGCTTCCGGAGGAATAGATTATACGGTTGTGTATGAACCATTTGCTGGTATGATACGGCGTTATCATCCCGGACTGGATATCCGTACTGTGCTGGGACCTCAACAAAACCTGGTTTGGATGGTGAACCGGGAAGGGGAAGACCTGCTGGCCGCTTTTAACCAATGGCTGGGGCAGTACAAAAAATCACGGAAGTTTTCCGTGTTGTTTGAGAAGTATTTTGTGGGTGAGCGCACGGTGAGTGTGATCGGAAGTGATTTTTACTCGGTAAGGGGCGGGAAGATCTCCCCTTATGACGGGGCCATCCGCAAATACAGCCGCCTGATCAATTGGGACTGGCGTCTTCTGGCCGCCTTGATTTACAAGGAAAGCAAATTTCAGCCACAGGCTCAGGCCTGGTCGGGAGCAAGCGGGCTGATGCAACTGATGCCTGACCTGACGGAGCAATACGGTCTGGATTCCCTTTCGGCTCCTGAAAAGCATATTGAGGCCGGGGTAAAATACATTGCCGGACTTGAAAAGCAATTCCTGCCCCTGGTTCCGGATCATGACGAAAGGGTAAAATTCGTACTTGCGGCCTATAATGTGGGGCTTGGTCATGTACTTGACGCAAGGCGGCTTGCTGAAAAATACGGAAAAGACAATACCGTCTGGACCAATCATGTGGATACGTTTCTGCTGCGCAAATCGCAGCCGGCTTATTACCGTGACAGCCAGGCCTATTACGGTTATTGCCGCGGTGAAGAACCTTACGCCTTTGTAAGGGATGTGATGGAAACCTACCAGCTTTACCGCAACGCCATCAGGAATTAGATTCCGGGAAGTCATTTTTTATTAATTTAGCTTCTTCATTATACAGCATGAGGAAGTTTTGTCTGTTGTTGATCCTGGTTTTTTCAGGGTTTATGCCCCTCATGGCCCAGACTGTGAAGGATGATGCCGGTCGCATCAGGCGTACTGCCCGTTATACGGAGAAGCCCGGGATAGATACCACCGGGCCCGGATCGCTGATTCAAAACCTGGAAGCGGAAAAGTATTACAATGAGGGCATCAGTCAATACCAGGCCGGATTGTACGAGAAGGCCCACCGTTCCTTTTCCTTGTCACTGGAGCAGGATCCGGGCAATCACAGGGCATATTATAACCGGGGCATTGTGAATATCGAACTGCAGCAGTTCAGGTCGGCCATCGGGGACTTCGACAGGGCCATTGCCCTGAATGCCACCGGGAATGCATATTATAACCGGGCCAGGGTGAAATATGAGACCGGCGATGCCCAGGGTTGTTTCGATGATTACAGCAGTGCCATCGCCCTTGATTCATCAAATGCCATGGCTTATTATTACCGTGGCGGCATCTATTTCGAGAGTGAGGACTATGCCAGTGCCGTGAAGGATTACACCATCGTGATCAACCTGATGCCGCGTTACGCCCAGGCATATAACGACAGGGCCAGTGCCAGGCGGATGCTTGATGACCCGGCCGGTGCCCTTGAGGATTACAATGCGGCTATCCGGCTGAATCCCGGGCTTCCGTTCGTGCTGAACAACCGTGGCAGCATATACCGGATGACCGGTGAATTTGACAAGGCCATAGCCGATTATACCGAAGCCATCCGCCTGAAACCCGATTATTTTGTTGCCTTGAACAACCGGGGATCCACCTGGATGAAACTTGGTGAGTATCAAAAGGCTGCGGACGACTTCACCGCTTCGGTCGCGATCAATCCGGAATATGCTTTTGCCTACAACAACCGGGGCAATGCCAGGCATAAGCTGAAGGAATATCAGGCAGCTGTTGCGGATTATACCATGGCCATCCGGATAGATCCTGAATACGGGATCGCATATCTGAACCGGGCCATCTCCAGGGAAGTGACGGATGACGTCCGCGGGGCATGCGAAGATTACCGGAAAGCACTGGAACTGGGTGTAGAGGCTGCCGGAACTTATATTAAGCTGTTGTGTAAATGACAGGGAACGCAACATACTATGTTTTGAGGGTATTGCTGCCGGTTCTGTCTGTGCTGATGACAATGCCTTTGCTGATGGCCCAGGAAAAGAACATCGCATTCATCAAACAGAACTTTCCGAAAGAGAAACACGCATTGCTCAAAGACGCCCTCCGGAACATCAGTGAAGGTGACCTGTTTTATCAGTACGGAAGTCGTGCAACCTATCTTCAGGCATTGGATTATTACCTGAGAGCCAATGATTTCAATCCGAATAATGACGAACTGAATTATAAGATCGGCAAATGTTACCTGGTTTCGCTGGAAAAGTCGAAAGCGGTATTCTTTCTTGAAAAAGCGGCCGGAATCAATCCCGCGATTGCTCCCGACATTCAGTACCTGCTGGGCCAGGCCTACCAGTTTAACCAGATGATTGACCAGGCCGGCCAGGCATATACGGTTTATCTGTCGCAGATCGGGGGAAAGGGCAATGAACAGCAGGTAAAGGAAGTACAAAAAAAGCTGAAGGAATGCGAGGTTGCACGGAAACTGATGGCCAATGCAGAGATGGTGACCATTGAAAATCTGGGAAGCAATATCAATACGAAATATCCTGAATATGCCCTGGTGATCACTGCCGACGAATCCAGGCTGTTGTTCACCTCATCGCGTGACAATACCGTTGGTGGCGATATTGATCCCATTGATCTGTATTATTACGAGGACATATACATTTCTCCGCGTATCAGCGACAATGAATGGAGCGTTCCCCTGCATCCCGGGAAGCCGTTGAACACGGAATATCATGATGCCACCGTGGGACTGACGCCTGACGGGCAGAAGCTGCTGATGTACCGCGGTGACAATGGCGGTGATTTGTATGAAAGCCGGCTTCAGGGAGAGGAATACGGCAATCCGGTAAAGCTTCCGCGGCCCGTCAATTCAAAATACCATGAACCTTCAGCCTGTTATTCGCCGGATCAGCAGACCCTGTATTTTGTCAGCGACAGGCCGGAAGGATACGGTGGTCATGATATTTATTCTTGTGCTGTGAAAGAAGGCAAATTCGGGGAAGCCGTGAACCTGGGACCGGTGATCAATACCCCATACGATGAAACTGGCGTATTTATGCATCCGGATGGTAAGACCTTGTATTTCAGCTCACAGGGGCATCCCACCATGGGAGGCTTCGATATTTTTTACTCGGTTCTGGAACAGGGTGGTTGGTCGGAACCGCGGAACCTGGGTTTTCCGGTGAATACCACGGATGATGATGTATTTATCGTGCTTTCGGCTGACGGACGCAGGGGTTATTTTGCATCCTACCGCCCGGGAGGCTTCGGAGAAAAGGACATTTACCGGGTTACCTTTCATGGTCCGGAGAAACCGCTTGTCGACAATACCGAAGACAACCTGCTGGCCAGCATCATAGAGCCTTTCAGACAGGCTGTGATGGCGCCTGTTGCAGAATCCCGGGTCAGTCAGCTTACGCTGTTAAAAGGAACCGTGTATGATGCCGTTACCCTGGAACCGCTGGGCGCCGGTATTGACATCACAGATAACAGCATCGGGGAGATCGTCAGCAGTTTTGAGTCGAACATGGTCAGCGGGAAATACCTGATCGCCCTGCCTTCGGGAAAAAATTACGGAATCGCCGTCAGGGCAGACGGTTACCTGTTTCATTCCGAAAATTTTGACATTCCGCAATCCCGTGGTTACCAGGAAGTTGAAAAGGATGTTTATCTCAATGTCATAGAAGTGGGCAGAAAGATAGTATTACGGAATATCTTTTTTGATTTTGACCGGTTTACCCTGCGTCCTGAATCCAGGGCGGAGCTTAACCGTTTACTGGCTTTACTGAAGGAAATGCCCCGCTTGAAAGTGGAGATCAGCGGGCATACCGACAGTTTTGGTTCGGAATCCTACAACCAGGTATTGTCGGAGAACAGGGCCAGGGCGGTGGTTGAGTACCTGGTGGCAGAAGGGATTGACAATGCGAGGCTTGTTTACAAGGGATACGGTCTTGCCCAGCCCATCGCGACCAATACCACTGACGAGGGAAGGCAACTGAACAGGCGGACCGAATTCAAAATCCTGTCCAAGTAGGGGCAGTTGTTATGTTTCTTTAATCTGTTTCAGCCATTTTTCGAGTCTGACCGGTTGATACTTTCGCATCATGTCCACCAAGCCTTCCGCCTTGTCACAGGAAAGCACGGCCTGCCTGTGGGCATTCCTGACGAATGCTTCCTTTGTCATATGGTCGAAAAAGCGGATCAGCAGGTCGAAGTAGCCGTTCGTATTGAGGAGGCCGACAGGTTTTTGGTGCAGGTCGAGCTGTGTCCAGGTGAGCATTTCGAAGAATTCGTCCATGGTACCGAAACCGCCCGGAAGGGCGATAAAGCCATCGGACAGGGCGGCCATTTTCAGTTTCCGTTCGTGCATTGAATCCACAAAGTACAGCCTTGTCAGGTTTTTATGGGCTATTTCCTTACGGGAGAAGAAGGAAGGGATCACACCGGTTACGCCGGCCCCGGCTGCCAGGGCTGCATCTGCCAGTTCTCCCATCAGGCCGACTGAAGCGCCACCATAAACCAGGCTGATGCCTTCCTTTGCCAGGTAGTTTCCGAGCGAGCGGGCAGTATCACGATAGACAGGATTGCTTCCCAAAGCTGAACCGCAGAAAACACAAACGGATTCCATATTGCTGGTATTAGTGGGCTTCGAGCCAGTTTTCACCCGTATTCACTTCCACCTCCACCGGGACTTTGAGGGGAATGGCTGTTTTCATCAGTCCGGTGACCAGGGGAAGCAGCACGGGCAGTTCTTCGCGATGGGCATCGAAAACGAGTTCGTCGTGTACCTGCAGGATCATTTTCGATTTGAGTCCCTGATCCTCAATGGCCCTGAAAATATTGACCATGGCGATCTTGATCATATCGGCTGCAGATCCCTGGATGGGCGCGTTGATGGCATTGCGTTCGGCAAAGCCTCTGACGACTGCATTGCCAGAGTTGATGTC
>CAZSQJ010000026.1:0-47029 GCA_964608665.1 uncultured Bacteroidales bacterium
GACCCGGAGGAAGATATCTTCTTCTATCATGGCGATCACCTGGGCAGTACCTCCTATATTACAGCCTTTGATGGTACGCCATACCAGCATGTTGAGTATCTGCCCTTCGGGGAAGTCCTGCTCGAAGAAAAAGCAGGCACCTGGCTCAGCCCGTATAAGTTTAACTGTAAGGAACTGGATGATGAAAGCGGATTGTACTACTACGGCGCACGGTACTATGACCCGAAAAGCGCTGTGTTTCTGGGGGTTGATCCGTTGAGTGACAAATTTCCTTCAAAGAATTCAAGGAACACAGATATCCTGTTCATCCTGTCCATCCCTGTTAATAATCATGATTCAATCCGACAGACCAAATGAACAGGGAGATACGCATTTACACCTATGACGATGCGGACAACATCACGGGCATCACCAGCAATACCACGCCACATTCCAATGATATCGGAGGTTCTGTGGAGAACAGCTATGCTTACGACAGCCTGTACCGCCTGATACAGGCAGGGGGGACTTGCGTTGTAACCGCCGGCACCTATGATTACACGCTCGATATGGCTTATGAGCTTTCAGGGAAAATAAAGGCAAAGGGCCTTGCAGCATCCTTAAACAGCAACCCCATAGCAGCGCTTACCTATAATCCCGACTATGATTACCAGGATCTTCCCCACGCCCCCTCCTCCATTTCCGGTGAAAACATGCAATGTTACAACAATGAATATCAATAGGATACGATTCCAGGATTGGCAGAGAAACCCAGGGGAGCGGACTGAGGTTCATTTCTTTAGGCGGGTGTTGATGAAAATGATGGATCCAGCGAGCAAGCCTTTTTCAGTTTGCTGGTGTGGGAGTTTGCTAATGTGCTGGTTTGCTGATGTTAGTTAGCTGGTTAGTTAGTTGCCTGTTATTTTGAGAATTTTCTGACTTTATTGTTTGCAAGGTTCCCCACGTTTTCACGTCCTCACGCAACGCGCACCCGTGCAGACGCGCATACGCTGCACACGTGCAAACGTCTTGTTCCTATGCTGATTATTGCAAAAATGTAAACCAGGTTCCTCCCCCGCGGCCGGAATGACGACTGCCATCCGGGTGGATTGTTCATTTCAATGTTCTTTCAGTACAAATGAAATTATCCCCATCTTTGTATCTGATTTGGAGGACAACCTGTCACCCGAACATTTGTCTTAATGGAAATACATTTGCGATGAAATTATTCAAGCTCCTGAGATTCATTAATTTGCTTTTGATACCTTTCCTTCCTGCCTTGATCTTTCCGCTGGATGCCGCCGGAGGGATTGTGGAGAAAACCTATCATTTTGAGGCGCCCGGCCTGCACCGCAGTGGTTCATATTCGCATATCACCTGGAACACTTGTCTTCAGGCCGGCCTGCCGGGGGAGCCTACCCTGCCCTGGCATGAAATCAGCCTGTTACTGCCCGAAGGGGAGCGGGCTGTTCGTATCGAATTCACTGGTGAAGCGCCGGTTGCAGTACAGGGCGACCACCTGCTGTGGCCTGCTCAGCCCGATCGACCGTTCAGCGATAAGAAGAAGCATGATTTTCAGTATAATAATAAGGTATATGGGCAGGCCGGACCCTATCCGCAGACAAATACCGGCCGCCTGACCACCCAGTATCTGCACGGCAGTGCCATCGCCCTGTGCACCTTCACCCCTGTCGTGTACTTCCCTGCGGAGCGTAAAGTCCGGTATTACAGCAAAGTCAGGATCAGGGTGTATACAGAAGCCGCGGGTTTACCCGGCCGGGCCGCAAACGGGCTTTCCAGGCAGCAGTGCACCCAGATCAGCAGGCTGGTGCAGAACCAGGACAATATTCCCTGGGTTGATCCGCCGGCCATCGACAATGCCTGGGATTACCAGGTGCTGATCATTTCGCCGGAACTCTTCCTGGGGCAGTTCGACGCACTGAAGAACGCATACCGTGCAAGGGGAATGAAGACACAGGTGATGGCGGTACCCACCATTCTGGCCTCCTTTCCCGGAACCGACAATCCGGAGAAAATCCGCAACTGCATCATCCAGCAATACCAGCAGCATGATATTCAGTATGTGCTCCTGGCCGGGGATGTGGAACATGTCCCGTACCGGGGCCTATACTGCTATGTCCAGTCCGGTTCAGGCTACACCGACAATGACATCCCGGCTGATGTATATTATGCCGCCCTCGACGGCAACTGGAATACCGACGGCGACAACCTCTGGGGTGAGCCGGGGGAGGAAGATCTTTTACCGGAACTCGCCGTGGGCAGGTTTACCGTGAGTACGGTGGCGGAACTTCAGAATGCCATCAATAAAACCCTCAAATACCAGCATCAGCCTGTTGCAGGCGATTTCCGCAAACCCCTGATGGCCGGTGAGAAACTCTGGGAAAATCCCGAAACCTGGGGTGGTGATTACCTTGACCTGCTGATAGGCTACCACAATGTGAACGGCTATGCAACGGACGGCATTCCCTCCTGGCATGATACCACCACGCTCTATGACCGCGATCTGCCTTCGCAGTGGACTGCCCTTATGCTCAGGAACCGGATCAACCAGGGAACTTCTTTCCTGCACCATGTGGGGCATGCCAGCAACAATTACCTGATGCGCATGAGCAATTCTGCCATTACCGATGCCAATTTCAGCCAGGTCAACGGCATCAGCCACAGTTATGTACCGGTGTATACCCATGGATGCTATTGTGGCGCCTTTGATGATGCCGATTGTATTGCCGAAAGAATGTTGAATATCAACAATTTCGCCGTGGCTTTCTTCGGTAATTCCCGTTATGGATGGTTTAACGAAGGCCAGACAGAGGGACCATCCCAGCACCTGCACCGGGAATTTGTCAACGCACTGTATGCCGGCAATGAAACGGATGCCGGATGGGCACACAGCCTCTCGAAAATCCAGTCTGCCCCCTGGGTTACGGCTCCGGGTCAGTGGGAAGAAGGAGCCCTTCGCTGGTGCTTTTACGATTGTAACCTCCTGGGTGATCCCACACTGCCCATCTGGACCCAGGTGCCCATCAACCTCATTGTGACACATCCCCCTACCATCCCGGTGGCCAATCCCTGTATCCCAATCCAATGTGACACATCGGGCAGCCCTGCCGCCGGCCTGACCTGCATCCTCCTGGCCGATACCACCATGCTTGCGGTGGGACAGACAGACAGCGCCGGCCATGTGACACTTTGTGCAGATACAGCCCTGGCCGGTACAGGTCCCGTGCTGCTGATCGTAAGCGGACCCAACTGTATCCCCGATACATCCCTGCTGATGATCACCGGAGGGAACAGCCTGGCGGGAAGCGTCCGTTACCTTAACAACAGCCAGACTCCCATGGAAAATGTCATGGTGTGCCTGATGCAACAGGGTGATACGATATACACCACAACGACAGGCAGTTCAGGACAGTATCAGTTTCAGAATGTGCTGCCCGGAACCTATGAGGTCAAACCTGTATGTACTTTCACCTGGGGTGGCGGCAATTCCTCCGATGCCCTGATGATCCTGAAACATTTCGTCGGGCTCAGCCCGCTCAGCGGTCTGAACCTGGATGCCGCCGATGCCGACAATAACGGCTATATTAATTCCGTCGATGCCTTCTACGTCCAGAAAAGGTTCGTGGGGATCATCAATTCTTTTCCGGCCGGAGACTGGGTGTTTGAACCCAATGTGGCAAACCTCGGCCCGCTTGATAACATAACATTGAACATCAATGGATTATGTGTCGGCGATGTAAATGCGTCGTATATTCCATAAGCCCTGTTTCAAAGAGTGCATAGTATTAAATATTTAAATAACCCGACAACCATGATCAGAAGTTTCTTTACCATTGCAGCGGCCTTGCTGCTTTTCTCAGGCCCGCTCGCGGCCCAGCAGAAAATCACCCGTGATGACAGCAGGGCAGTTTCCGGTTTCAGTATTGAACAGCAGGATGCTTCCGGTATCCGGCTGGCATTTTCGGTTACAGAGTTTGAGATGAACGATGTGACCATCAACGGAAGAAGCTGGAAGTCGGTCGGACTTCCCGGAGTGTTTCTGCCCAATAATGCGGGTGCACCCAATCTTCCCGGAACCGGACGTTACCTGGCCATCCCTGCAGGTACCACAGTACAGCTCGAAATCCTTGATTACCAGACAGAATTGATCCAGGGAGTGGATATTGCACCGGCTCCCCGGATACCCAAAGAAACCGAAAAAGAAATGGTATATCCGGTGGATGAAGCCATTTACAATTCCGATGCCTTTTATCCCGCCCAGCCTGTGGCAGTTTCGGAGCCAACTAAGATCAGGGGTGTGGATGTGGTGATGGTTGGCTTTACACCTTTTCAGTACAACCCGGTCAGCAGGGAATTGCTGGTTTACAGGGATATCAGTATTAAAATCCATTATGCGGGCGGTAACGGCAGCTACGGGGATGACAGGCTCAGGAGCCGCTGGTTTGATCCCCTCTTGCAGGATCTGTTGCTGAATCCGCAGGTGTTGCCTGAGGTCAGCCATCAAAAGCAGGCATCAAATTCCGAGGACGTGGGGTTTGAATACCTGATCATCGTTCCCAACGATCCTTTTTTCAGCCAGTGGGCCGACAGCATCAAACTCTTCCGGCAGCGCCAGGGCATACTGACCGACATCAAGACCCTCGACGAAGTCGGAGGCAATACCGTGGCTGCCATTGAAGGCTATCTGGACAATGCTTACAACACCTGGGACATTCCTCCGGTGGCCTGTCTGCTGATCGGCGATTACGGGACCAATGCTGCCAACACCATCATTTCGCCGATATGGGACAGCTATTGTGTATCGGATAACATTTTCGGGGATGTGGACGGCAACAGCATGCCGGATATCGTGATGGCGAGGATGACGGCGCAGGATGCTGCCCAGCTTGAGGTGATGGTCAGGAAATTCATTGACTATGAACGCAATCCGCCCACCAGCAGTGATTTTTACAACCATCCCGTCACGGCGCTCGGCTGGCAGACAGAACGCTGGTTCCAGATTTGTTCGGAGGTGATCGGCGGTTTCTGGACGCACAGCCTGGGGAAAAGTCCGGTTCGCATCAATGAAGTATATTCAGGTAACCCGGCTTCAGATCCCTGGTCAACCAACAGCAATACGTCCATAGTCCTGAATTATTTCGGTCCGGGTGGACTGGAGTACATACCCGCCACACCGCAGGCACTGGGCGGATGGACCGGCGGCAATGCCGCAATGGTTACCAATGCACTGAACGAAGGGTCTTTTATGTTACAACACCGCGACCATGGTGAGGAGACCGGCTGGGGTGAACCTGCGTATCACAATTCGGACATTGACGGACTCACCAATACCGATCTTACCTACATCATGTCAGTGAACTGTCTGACCGGCAAATATAACTGGTCGTCCGAATGTTTCGCCGAGAAGTTCCACCGCTATACCTATAACGGACAGCCTGCCGGGGCATTGGGTATCCTCGCCGCTTCCGAGGTATCTTATTCCTTTGTGAATGATGCATATATCTGGGGTGTTTACGACAATATGTGGCCTGAGTTTATGCCGGCATACGGCAGCACACCTGCTGAAAGGGGCATCCTTCCGGCTTTCGGCAATGCCGCAGGCAAATACTTCCTTGAACAATCGTCGTGGCCCTACAATCCTTCCAACAAGGAAGTCACCTACAACCTCTTCCACCACCACGGCGATGCCTTTATGACGGTTTACAGCGAGGTTCCCCAGTTACTGACCGTGGCGCACGATCCCACCATCTTCACCGGGGTCACTGCTTTCAATGTAACTGCAAACCCGGGATCATTCATCTGTGTATCGCTCAATGGCGAAATCCTTGGAACCGCCACTGGAACAGGTTCTCCGGTTACCATCACCATCCCGGGGACCCAGCTTCCTCCCGATCACCTGGATGTTGTGGTGACCCTGCAGAACTATTACCGCTATGAAGCTCAAGTCCCCGTGATCCCGCCTTCAGGGCCCTATGTGGTGAAAAACAACATCGTGCTGAATGATATTGCAGGAAACAGCAACGGCATGATGGAATACGGTGAGGATATCCAGCTGAATGTGGAAATGAAGAATGTGGGCGTGGTTCAGGCTGCCAATGTCAATGTAACCCTCGGTACGACAGATCCTTATGTAACCCTGACCAACGGGATGGCCGCTTTCGGCGACATTCAGCCCAACGGCACGGCTTCCGTCAGCAATGCATTCAGCTTTACAGTTGCCGACAGCATTCCCAACAACCATGTGGTGAGCTTTTCACTTACGGCCACAGATGGCACTGAAACCTGGATGAGCTATTTCAGCATCAAGGGCTATGCACCTGTCCTGCAGTACCTGCAGTACAGCATTTCCGATCCTTCGGGCAACAACAACGGCAAGCTCGATCCGGGGGAAACCGTCCAGATCAGCCTGGTTGTCAAGAATACCGGTATGGCGGAAACATACAATGTCAACGGGATGCTATCCACCACCGATCCTTATGTGACCATCAACAGCAATACCGCAGGTTTCGGCAACATCGTACCGGCAACAACAGCCCAGGCTTCTTTCAGCATCACCGCCGATGCCCTCACACCGGCCGGGCACATGGCTGCCTTTTTAATCGATCTCAGTGCCGACCTGGGTATCAGCGGAAGCGGCAGTCTTTCAACCGTCATCGGGCAAATACCCATCCTCATTGTAGATCTCGATCCCGATCACAGTTCGGGAACCGTAATGAACACCACTATCCAGGGACTCGGATTGCCGGCCGATTACCAAACCGGCCTTCCTGCCGACCTGAACCTGTATTCTTCGATTTTTGTCTGCCTGGGGATCTATTCCAACAATCATGTATTGACATCCTCCGAAGGGCAGGCCCTTGCAGCTTACCTGAACCAGGGCGGGCGGCTGTACATGGAAGGCGGCGATACCTGGGCGTATGACAGCGAGACCCAGGTACATCCAATGTTCAAGATTGACGGGGTACAGGACGGTTCGGGTGATCTCTCGACCCTGAACGGACAAAGCGGTACATTCACGGCCGGAATGAACTTTTCATATAGTGGCGGTAACAGTTATATTGACCGTATCAATCCGCTGGCAGGAACCACTGCCTTCAAGATCTTCCAGAATCAGAGTCCCTCTTACGGGACAGGTGTGGCTTATGACGGCGGTTCTTACAGGACCATCGGTACTTCTCATGAGTTCAGCGGCCTGAACAACGGCAGCGGGATCTCCACCAAGGCAAACCTGATGACCGAATACCTGATCTTTTTCGGCATTCTTGGAGATGACCCGGTTGCAGAGTTCTCTGCAATGCCTACCCTGGTTTGCGAAGGATCCGCCGTTCAGTTCACCGATCTTTCCACAGGGAATCCCACCTCATGGCAATGGTCTTTTCCTGGCGGCAATCCTGCTGTTTCAACATCACAAAACCCGCTTGTCACTTATGCTGCAGCAGGAACCTACGCTGTGACCCTGATCATTTCCACCGACACCTATTCAGACACCCTGACCAAGCAGCAGTATATTACTGTGATGGCTTCCCCAGCACTGGCACCCATGGCATCTGGTCCTGTATCTGTCTGCAATAATATGCCC
Source organism: uncultured Bacteroidales bacterium (assembly GCA_964608665.1). GTDB lineage: Bacteria > Bacteroidota > Bacteroidia > Bacteroidales > CAIXZF01 > JAKLIX01. The sequence continues at coordinate 7,580 of CAZSQJ010000026.1, forward strand.
TCTTCCTTGATCACCACTGTGCCGGTACCCGGCGCAACCGCTTACAACTGGTACTTACTGCCGCTTGCCGCGGGCAGCATTACCGGTTCGGGAGCCACGGCCACCATCCTCTGGAACCAGGGATACACCGGTACCGCCACCGTGACCGTAGCGGCAGTCAATATGTGCGGCGAAGGCCCCATCTCGCCGGATTTCAATATCACCTTATTGCCTGCACCCACTGTGACGCAGACGCCATTCAGCAATGTGTGCATTAACTGGCCTGCTTTCCCGCTCAGCGGGGGAAGTCCTGCAGGCGGCACATACAGCGGTAACGGCGTGAGCAACGGAACCTTCGATCCGGGCGCACTGGTTCCCGGTACTTACCTGATCACTTACGCTTATGTGGATATAAATGGCTGCTCAGGCTCCTCTACCCAGCCGATTTACGTGGATGCCTGTACCGGTCTTCCGGTGAACGGAGATGACCTGTCTGTAAGCCTTTACCCCAATCCTGCCGGCGATTACCTGCATGTTTCCTTTAAAGGGCTCAGGGATCAGCCGCTTACCTGTACCGTGATCAATACTACCGGCCAGTTGGTCGGGGAGTACACCCTGATGCCCGAATCGGGTGATGCCCTGCTGGAGATCAGAACGGGTTCCTTCGGTGCCGGCGTTTATATGCTGCAGGTTTGGATGAACAATACGTTCAGGCAATACAAGTTCCTGGTGGAATAATCCTTTACCGTATGAAAATTGCCCTGCCGGTTCTGGGTCTGGTCTTTGGTCTTTCACTCCTGGCCAATGCCCAGGATCTGCCGTTGCAGGAGCCTGACGATGACTTCCGGGACTTGCTGGAGCTGATTGACGGCGACAGCGCGCTGCTCGATCCGGCGATCAGGCCTTACCTGAGCGGACAGGCAGCGTCATTGCTTTCGGGTGGCCTGCAGTCAGACTCCAGGCGGGTACGGATGGAATCCTGTATGTATTCGGCAGCCATTGGCAGCGGGAAGGACAGTTGCAGCGGGAAAATCCGGAAACCCGGCTGGCGTTTCCCTCCCTTTATTTTTAAAATCCGGGATCCTGAGATTTCCGCATCCGGAGATGATTTCAGATTGTCGGTCCGGCCGGTGTACGGCAACCGGGTGTTGATTACCGGTAAGGATTTCTTCATGCAAAGCCGCGGAGGCTTCAGCTTTCAGGCTGCAATGGGCAGGCATGTCGGTTTTTACGGAAGTCTGAGGGACAATTACCAGAAGAATTTCGTGCTTGCCCAACCCGGCTGGCTGACACGGGAAGAGGGCGGCAATTACAAACTGAATGAAGGCGGCCGCAAGGGAGGTGATTTCAGTGAGATGCGCGGAGGAATCGTATTGTCGAACCGGTGGGGTAGCATCTCTCTGGTTAAAGACAGGGTGCAGTGGGGGGTAAGCCGGTTCGGATCGAACATCTTTTCAGCAAGGACTCCCAGCTTTGCAATGATCAGTCTCGACCTTCGGCCGGCGGACTGGATCAGGCTCAACTACTTTCACGGCTGGCTTCATTCGGAAGAAATAGACAGCGCCAGGTCGTACTATACGGTGAACGGTGATTACCGGGCATCTTACATCCCAAAGTATATCGCCGCCAATATGCTGACTGTTAAACCATTGCGCGGGATCAGTCTTTCAACCGGCAATTCCGTTGTGTATTCCGGCATGCCGGTTCAGCCAGCCTTTCTCATTCCTTTCCTTTTTTACAAATCGGTGGATCATACCATTTCACACGGGATCGACAACCAGAATTCCCAGGTCTTTGCCAGTCTGAGCATCCGCCGTTTCAGCCATCTTCATCTGTATGCCAATCTGTTTGTGGATGAGTTTTCCGTGAAGCGCACCGGCGATCCCGACAGGCATAACTTTTACAGCACCCAGGCAGGTTTCAGCCTGACCGATCTGATTGTTGAAGGCTGGCAGACAGGCATGGAATGGACCCGGAGCATGCCCCTGGTATATAAACACCGTGTACCTGCGCTCAGTTTCGAATCGAACCGTTACCAGCTGGGCCATTACCTGACGGATAACGCGCAGGATCTTTGGGTCTGGCTGACAGTACGTCCGGTCGCCTTCATTTCCATGAAAGCTGTGTACAATCACGCGGTGAAGTACAATGATTACCCTTATCTGAAGGGGGTTGCCGTAGACCAGTATCCTGCCTTTAAGGACAAGCTTTGGTCATCAGAGTCATGGCAGCTGAATCTGGCCTGGCGCTGGTCATTCCTTTCGGATATTTATGCCAGTATAGAAATATATACCACAAGGGGGTATGAGGCCGGTGGGAGGACTGCTGCACAAAACCTGGAACAGTACACCGCACCTTTGTACCAGGGAAAGCGGGTACTGTTCGGCTTCGGAGTGAATATGGGGATTTAAACTTTTTGCTTTCCTGATTGTTCTCTACCTTTGCAGGTCAAAATTCAATTATAGCATGACGGATAAGAAAATACCCGGAAAGATCTCTCAGATCATCGGACCGGTGGTTGATGTAACCTTTGAGGAAGACAGTCATCTTCCGGATATTTATGAGGCACTGGAAGTGACCAGGCCGGATGGCAGCAAGCTGGTACTGGAGTGCCAGCAGGATATCGGGGAGAGCACTGTCAGGACAGTGGCCATGGACAGTACCGACGGACTACGGCGCGGAATGGATGTTTTGTCCACAGGCCAGGCTATTTCCATGCCGGTGGGAGAACACATCCGGGGAAGGTTGTTTAATGTGATCGGCAATGCCATCGATGGATTACCGAAGGTTTCCAGAGAGAAGACCTACGGAATCCACCGGGAACCGCCTACTTTTGAGAACCTCTCAACCCGGAAAGAGGTATTGTTTACCGGAATCAAGGTGATCGACCTGATAGAACCCTATGCCAAAGGGGGGAAGATCGGTCTGTTTGGCGGTGCCGGTGTCGGCAAAACGGTCATCATCATGGAACTGATCAACAACATCGCCAAGAAATATTCAGGGATGTCGGTGTTCGGAGGAGTGGGAGAACGTACGCGTGAAGGGAATGACCTGCTCCGGGAAATGATAGAGTCCGGAGTTATCAGATACGGAGAAGCCTTTAAGGAAGATATGGAAAAGGGAGGATGGGACCTGAGCAAGGTGGATATGGCTGAACTGGCTGAATCCCAGGCAACCCTGGTGTTCGGACAGATGAATGAACCCCCGGGAGCCCGTGCCCGTGTCGCGCTTTCGGGACTGACCCTTGCCGAGTATTTTCGCGACGGTGACGAACAATCCGGCGGAAGGGATATACTTTTCTTTATCGACAATATTTTCCGCTTCACCCAGGCCGGTTCCGAAGTGTCGGCGCTGCTTGGCCGTATGCCTTCGGCCGTGGGTTACCAGCCTACCCTGGCCACCGAGATGGGGATCATGCAGGAAAGGATCACTTCCACCAAGCGGGGGTCAATCACCTCCGTACAAGCCGTTTACGTACCTGCCGACGACCTTACCGATCCGGCACCAGCCACTACTTTCGCTCACCTCGACGCCACCACGGTGCTTAACCGCAAGATCGCCGAACAAGGCATCTATCCTGCCGTCGATCCGCTGGATTCCACATCGCGCATCCTCAGTCCGGATGTCGTCGGGGAGGAGCACTACCGTACCGCCCAGGCCGTAAAACAGATACTGCAGCGTTATAAAGAACTGCAGGATATCATTGCCATCCTGGGAATGGATGAATTGTCGGAAGAAGACAAGCAGGTGGTGCACAGGGCACGCCGTGTGGCCCGCTTCCTCTCCCAGCCCTTCCATGTAGCCGAGCAGTTCACCAATATCCCCGGTGTGTTCGTGAACATCGAAGATACCATTAAAGGATTCAATATGATCCTCAACGGCGAGGTGGACGAATTTCCCGAGGCTGCCTTCAACATGGTCGGAACCATAGAGGAAGCCATCGAAAAAGGGAAAAAGCTGCTCACCGAAAGTGAGTAAAACCTGATCGTCAACATTATTCCGGAATTTACCCATGCATCTCGACATTATCACACCCGATTCAACCATCTTCACAGGAGAGGTCAGCCTGGTGCAATTACCTGGTAAGGACGGTTCCTTCGAGATCCTTAACCAGCATGCTAACCTGATCGCAGTGCTGAAACATGGGGAAATTCGTATCCTCGACCCCCAGAAACACGAGCAGAAATTCAGTGTGAGGGGAGGGGTGGTTGAGGTAAACAACAACCGCATCCTGGTACTTGCGGAGTGACATTACCGGAAAGGCCTTACTGATCACAGCCCCATCCTGAAGCCTGTTTCAAGGGTAGTCGTATTGCCGTGATAAACATCTGCTGTGTACTTATCCTGTTTCCCCGTCACCGACATTTTCCTTAAGCTGCCAAATAACGACCAGCCGGGAACAATTTCCCAGTGGATCCCTGCCTCATAAGCAGTTGACTCCCAAATAAGCTGCTGCATGAATGGCAGTCCCTGTGCAGGATCTTTTCCATAGCTGTAATCGTTTCCATGCCGGGCACGGGTGTACGATACCTGAGCCATCACACCCCTTACCGGCTTATAGCTGCATGAGATATACAACTCATCCGAGTTGTCTCTGAGGTAATGCCCGAGATTGTACCGGTTTGAAGCAAAAGTGAGGGATTCGATAAAATGCTGGTACACCATGGGATTATTCCTTGTGTACTCCAGGTTGAAGCACACATTCTGAAGGGGAAAATTACCCAGGCGGAAGCCTGCTTTGCCGCTGATAAAGTTGGTGTGAGCGGCTTTGTCGCGGAAACGGCTGAAAGCAACCTCATCTACGAAGAAAGCGGTATACAGGTGGAGGTTCCTGATATTCCGGGAACTGATATTGAAAAAGAACTGGGCGTTTTGTCCAGCCAGGTTTGAGTTATCCGACAGTCCCGGATCGGCCGCCTTGTAGAACAGGAAAGGGATGAGACAGAGCGGCTGTATATTTACATCACTGTATACCAATGAGTTCCCTAACGAAATCTGGAGGTTTTTTACAGGGGTGAACGTGAACAAATTGGCGGAGATATATTTATTGCGGTAAACTGTCCGGTATCCGTTCCCTGTCAGGTAGGAGCGGTTACTGTCCGCAACGGCGGAAGCCAGCCATCCGTGGAACCAGGAGAAATCTATCCAGGAAACAGGCTTCAGTCTGAGGGAAAGATAGGGAAAGGGTGGTGTCCGGCCCGACAGGATATTGGAGCCGTGGTAGTTGTCGCCCCAAACCGGATTGTCCTGCTGCAGGGCCAGTTGACCCCACTTCCAGGTATAGGCGATTCCGCCTTTCATTCCGAAGAAATCGGTTTTCTTGTTTTCACCTGTATATACAACGCCTTGTTCCCGTGTCAGAAAACTGTCGGAAACCAGTGGCCTGCTGTGCCTGTTATCCCACAGGGCGAGATAGTAACTCCAGCTTTTCCCGGCATAGCCGAAGGTTTCGGCTCCCTGCCAGCGATGCGACATTTGCCCGTTTTGATTGGTAATCCAGCGGTATCCGGCAACCGGTTTGATTACCATACTGAAAGACAGCGGAAGCTTCCCGTCATCCTGCAACCAAATCCCGGGCGGATTGAGCGAAAGGGCAAGTCTGCCTGCCCGGCGGTAGATGTCCATATCTCCCGGCTGCCCTGCGGAAGACCCGCTTTCAGGCCTGTAATCCCTCATATAGAATGACAGTTCCCGGCTCTGTCTTTGGTTCAGGCGGATGCTTCCCCCGTCAATGGCTTTCCGGATCTCCATTAGTTTTTCGCAGATCAGTTGCCTGCTGTATGGTTTGATTGCCGTATTCAGTGAGATTACCTGCAGGCCGGCCATTTCATCCAGAAATGCAGGCAGACCGGATTCGCCTTCGGATCCGGGTATGACCTGCGCTCCTGCAATGCTGAAGAAAACACTGCTGATGATGATAAAAAAGACCGAAAAGCAAGCTGTCCGGCATTTCCTGTTTCTCAACGGGAACATGGAAAATTCATTAAAAAGTGTAAATGTAATCAAGTTCGGTCAAACGATTTCTGCCTGATGTTGTTTATAAATCGATACCGATGACTCTGGGAACACTTTTTTCGCATTCCTGTGTTCATTCGGTGCAGTACAGTTTGTTATTTTATAGTAACGAATTTCAATTGTGTCTGAATAATAGTTAATTTTGCAGGCTTTTTCGAAAGATACAACATATGAGGCTGTTGAAAATTACATCCCTGCCTGATACCATTTCCCGGTCCAGGGAGGAACGGGAGAAATCCCGTCATATCCAGGTGGTTTACCGTGAAGGGAGGGATACCAGAAGGATGGTGGAAGAACTCATTGGTCGTAATGCCTGTGATTTCGTGTCCTCTCACATTGATATTTACGATGAGAACAACTTTTTGGTTTCCACCACCGCCCGTTTTAACATCCTCAGAAGCTACCCCGGGAACTGCAATAATATTGTTAACCTTCGCAGGGTCAATGATATTCGTTATCTGAACAAATTTTTCGAAGCGGTCAATGAAAAGCTCGATAAGGGCGGATTGTTTATCGGCATGGCGGAAACCAAGGCTATCCGGAAGGAAAGGATATTGTCCCGTTTCCCGAAAGGCCTGAATTACATGGTGTATACCCTGGACTTCATTTTTAAGCGGGTAATGCCAAAAATCACGGGCCTGAAGAAGGTGTATTTTTCTCTGACCCAGGGAAGGAACCGCGTACTTACCAGCACAGAGATACTTGGCAGGCTGATTTCATGCGGTTTTGAAATAGTTGAAGAAAGACAGATCGATACCATGTTTTTCTGGGTCGTACGTAAAAGCGGGGAACCTGTTTATGATTACAACCCGACCTACGGTCCGCTCATTCGCCTGAAAAGAGTCGGCAAAGGCGGCGAGATCATCGAGGTATATAAATTCCGGACCATGCATCCATACTCCGAATATCTTCAGAGCTATCTCTTTACCAGGAATAATCTGGATAAGGACGGCAAATTCAGGGATGATTACCGGGTAACCACTTTCGGACGCTTCATGCGCAGGTTTTGGCTTGATGAATTGCCGATGCTGATCAACCTGCTGATGAAACGGAATATGAAGCTTGTCGGAGTCAGACCTTTGTCAAGGCATTATTTCAACCTGTACACGCCCGATCTTCAGGACCAGAGAATACGCCACAAACCCGGGCTGCTTCCTCCCTATTATGCTGATCTTCCTGGCAGTTTCGGGGAAATTATGGATTCCGAAAAGAAGTATCTTCAGGCCTATGAAAAAAGGCCGTTCTTAACCGATCTCCGTTATTTTTTTCTGATCCTCTTTAATATATTGGTATACAGGGCGAGGAGCAAGTAAATGATCAATCCTCATATTTGAGGACGTCTATCACGGTCTCTTTGTCTTTTTCAAGCTGCAGCCTCAGTTCATGCAGGCTGCTGAACTTCCGTTCCTCCCTGATCTTTTCCATGAAAGCGATCCTCACTGATTCACCGTATATCTCACGGTCAAATCCGAACAGATTCACCTCAACCGTCAGGTGATCCCCGTAAACGGTTGGTCTGAATCCGATGTTGCACATGCCGTCATAGGTAGCCTGGCCGAATTCCGCGAGTACTGCATATACACCGTTTCCGGGGATCAGTTTTTCCGAAGGCACTTCCAGGTTCAGGGTGGGAAAACCGATGGAACGGCCGATCTTATCTCCTTCCACAACCTTTCCACTCAATGGGTAGGGATAGCCCAAAAACAGCCATGCCCTGTCAAGATCGCCAGCAGCAAGGGCTTTACGGATCTGGGTCGATGAAACTTTCGCATTTTCCACCAGTTGGGGTGAAAGCTGTTGTACATTGAAATGGTATTGCAATGCCAGGCCCCTGAGGGTTTCGAGGCTGCCCTGCCGGTTCCTGCCGAAGTGGTGATCCGGGCCCATGACGATCTGACTCGCATTCAGACCGTTCACCAATACTCCGATGGCGAATTCTTCGGGCGACATGGCCGCCAGTTCACGGCTAAAAGGCAATACCACAAGATGTTGGATGCCGATGTCTTCCATCAGCCTTGCCTTTTCGTCAACAGTGGTCAGTATCTGAAAGTTTTCAGCATTGTTATCAAGCACACGGCGCGGATGGGGATCAAAGGTAACCACGACACTTTCGGTCCCGCTTTCCTTTGCCAGACTGACAACCTGCTGCAACACACTGTGGTGCCCGATGTGAACACCGTCGAACATGCCTACCGTGACCACGGGGCTCAGAGAGGAGGGAAAAGTACTTAAACTGGTGTGGATATTCATGTTTCTTTTGATTACAATCACTGTACAACTCATGTGTCACTTTTCAGAATCTCAACCCCGATCTCCATCACACCGGGTGTGTCGAATCTGGACATTCTGTTTTCGAGCAGGATCTTGTATGCTCCCGGATCACCCAGGGTGATGCCCTGGAAGGCCGGAACCCGGATGTCCCAGAGGTCACCCATACCGCTCGACAGGAACTTGCCGTCCTTGTCCCTGAGCCTGATCTCCACATCCCTGATGCGGCGCGTTCCGTCCGGTGCCGTGATGGCGATGGTCAGGGCCAGCCTGTCATCCTGGTAAACGCTGTGATGCCGTAAATGGATGTAAATATCAAGGGGTGAGCCGGTTTCACGGATATCGGCTGTGAAGGTCACTTCCTCAAAACGGTTCCATTTGAGTTCACTGAAGGTATGCCGTTCCAGAAAGACTTTCCGGCCGGAACATCCGTACAACATGCTTACCAGGGCCAGCAGAACAAGGATTCTGTACATTGTCCGTATTGATTGAGCGGACAAAATTATAAACTTTTTCAGCTTCATGCGCAGGCATCCCTACCTTTGTGGCAGAACAACAATGTGTATGGCAAGGAAACGGCAGGAGGAAAAGCATTATGTGGTCTGGACAGGGCGGGTATCCGGTATTTATGACTCCTGGGAGGAATGCCGCAGGCAGGTGGAAGGATATCCCGCTGCCAGGTTCCGTGCCTTTCCCACAAGAAAGGAGGCGGAAGAGGCATTGAAAGCCGGCCCTTCAGAAGCATCTTCCCGGCCACCGGCCCTTCAGGAACGGCTGAAGGAACTGAGAACGCAAGACCATCAGCCGGTTTGGGAAAGTATCAGCGTGGATGCAGCCTGCCAGGGTAACCCGGGAATGATGGAATACCGCGGTGTGGAAACAGCTACGGGAAGGGAATTGTTCCATATGGGCCCCTATCAGAATGCCACCAACAATATCGGGGAGTTTTTAGCCCTTGTTCATGCCCTTGCCGCCCTGAAACGGAACAACAGCAGGCTTGCGGTTTACACAGACTCTAAAACTGCCCGTAAGTGGCTGAAAGATAAAAAGATAAAAACAAGTCTCCAACGCAATGCGTCCAATCAGGCCGTCTTCGACCTGCTCGATCGTGCCCTGAAATGGCTTGAAGAAAACACGGTGAATAATCCGGTACTCATATGGGATACCAAGACATGGGGTGAAATACCCGCCGATTTCGGGCGAAAATAATTACGCATCCAGCCGGTGGGAAAAACACCGGATTCCGTGAACCTATTTCAGTTCGAAGGAACCCTGACCGATCTCATAACCATCCACGAAAACAGCCACATGGTACCTTCCAGTCATGGCTTCGCCGGTTTTTTCCTTCTTCAGCCAGGTCATGCAGATCTGCTGGGCCTTATTCTGGTAATCGATCTCTTTTTTCAGGGTATACTGTATGGGTTCTCCGTTATGAATGAAGGTGCTGGCATCGGTGCCTTCCGTGACAATGACATTATCGGGACGGGCAATGCGAAGGTACACCGTCCGGGGGCCCGGGGGAGTGATGGGGTTCTCGCTCAGGGTAAAGCAAACCTTTACGGCATCTGTCCGCCTGGCTTTGCCTGTAGTGATTTCCTTACCGCTCCCCCTGATGCGCATTCCTTCCGAGGTGATATTGTACGCTTTCAGCATGGCTCCAAGGTTCACCTTTTCGGTAAGGTTTTCCTTTTCCCTGGCCAGGCTGGATGATCTTTCCTTTTCCTTCGACAGGTTTTCCCTGATCTCGAGGTTTTCGTTCTTCAGCGATTTATTGACTACCAGCAGTGAATCTATCTGACGGACATATCCCTGGGTAATGCCCCTGAGCAGTTCCAGCTTTCGCCTGATCTTGTTGTAGTCATACTTGTAGGCAAGCAGTTCCTTGATCTCTTCGGCATTGGCAAGGATGACACTGTCTTTTACCGACAGGGATTCCGAAATATGACCGTATTCCGATTTGATCTTCTCATGGTCGGTCAGCAGGGAATCGAGTTCGCTTTTCAGCGCAAGCTTTTCATTATTCAGTTTTTCGCTGTAAACCACGATAGTCCTGACTCTTGTGCCTGTGATGATCAGCAGGATAAGCAGGATGATCACTGCCGCTGACAGGATTTTAATCGTCAGCCGGTATCTTTTCTCTTTCTGTTCAAATGCAGATTGCTCTGCGGAGGTTTCCATCCCTTTTATTTTTTGGTTTGAGGTACTTTGTAACGTTCGCCTGTCTCACGGACGATCTGGCGCAGCCATTCCTCCCCGTATCCGGGTTGTCTGACTTTCGGATTCTGCTTGTCTCCGTCTTTTTCCTTGATGTTGCCGTCCAGGTAACGCGTAAAGAGGTATCGGTAAAGTTCTTTCCAGCGTTTCACGGTATACTGGCCGCGTTCCACCGAAAAGTCGGTCAGGAACTGAACGGCCTGGGCGGGGTTTTTCTTGTACAGGGCGGAGGCTGCCATGTCGATTCCCTGTACTTCTTCGATAAAGCGTTCTTCCAATTCCTTCTGCACTTTCCTGATTTCAGGGACGATATCCTGGTAACGCGTATAGGCGAAATTGGAAACCTGGTTGAAGACCCAGAAGGCGGCGTCATCGGAGAATTCCATCATAGAACCGTTACCAACGGCAAAAGCGTGGGGAATGCGGGTCATGCTGCTGTACATGGGTACATACACACTGGTATACGTGTCATCCACTCCGAACCAGATGATGCCGCCTATGGCATCGGGCAGCCATGAACGCGACTGGGCGAGGAAGTGGAAGCCGGTTTGCTGTGTGGAGATGGCTCTTTCGTGGAAGTAGGGGGTGTCATCGAGTTTCCATGTCATCGGGCGCCATCTGACGCCGTTGTAATACGGGCCGCCACCCAGGTCTTTCATCATGTCAAGGGGAGTCCCTTCGTAATGGTCGCGCATCAGCTCCATGGCTTCGTGAAGGCCGATCTTTGCATCGGGCTTGATCCACAACGGCATGCGGTTAGCCAGGTTGATCCCCTGGGCATAATCGGTGTACTGGTCCATGGTTTTATTGACCCTGCGGAACATGGTCCACACGCGGGCCTCACAGAAGCGGGCACCGCCGAAATCAACGGGCGCGTATGTGTCTGAGAAACTGAAGTCCTTGTCGTTTCCCGTAAACCAACCCATTTTGCGTGCAAAAGTGATCACATCGGGAGCATAGACGCAATTCTGGGGGTCATTCAGCGGGAAAGTACGGATACGGGCCTGGTTGGCATGTGCAGAAATGGTTCCGTCGGGTATGCGCATGGCTACCCATACGGCGCCTTTCTCTTCCTTGCCTTTACCGATCATCTCCATAATCCAGGCTTCGTTGGCATCGGCAATGGAGAAGGATTCCCCTTCGCTGTAATAGCCGTATTCGGCCACAAGGTCTCCCATGATCTTAATGGCTTCCCTGGCGGTACGGGCCCGTTCAAGGGCGATATACATCAGGCTGCCGTAATCCATGATCGCATCCGGCTGATGGTGCAGCTCTTCCCTCCCGCCATAGGTCGTTTCCCCGATGGAAAGCTGGTGCTCGTTCATGTTGCCGACCACATTGTAGGTTTTCCTTGCTTGTCTGATCCTTCCCAGGAACTTTCCGGAATCCCAGTCAAACACATCTCTCATGCTGCCTTCGGGGTATTCGGCGGCAGGACGGTAGTACAGCTCGCCATATAATACATGGGAGTCGGCCGAGTAGGTGATCATCACCGATCCGTCTTTCGACGCTCCTTTGGTGATGATCAGGTTGGTACAGCCAAAGGCCGCACTTGCAGTAAGGGAAATGCCCAGGGTGAGCAGCAGGAAGAAACGCATATTCATGTTTTTAAAGGTTTTGACTGCAAAAATAGGGCATTCCGGGATACCCTCCAAATGGCAACCCGGGGAATCATGAATAGCAGATAGCCGGCCTGAGCATGAAAATGTTCCCGGATTGAGAACATTTTTGTATCTTTGCATCGATACTGCATGAATGGAAAGGGTATTTTCAAAGAGTACATTAAAATTGTTCTGGGTGAAACATCCTGATAGTGAGCAATACCTGAAAACATGGTATGATACTGTGCTGAGTTCTGTCTGGAAAACCCCTTCCGATGTGAAGAAAACATTCTCACATGCAAGTATCCTGAAGAATAACACGGTCGTTTTTAACATAAAAGGGAATAAATATCTGCTGATTACCAAGATTAATTACGAAAAGCAATGGATCTTTGTTAAATTTCCTGGCACGCATGATGAATATAACGACCTGGATGCAGATATGATTTAATATCCTGAATATGAGAATAAAACCAATCAGATCAGAGAGCGATTACCGGAATGCCTTGCAACGTCTCGATGAATTATTTGATTCCCCTTCCGGCACTTCCGGGAGTGATGAAGCAGATATCCTGGCTTTGCTCGTTGACGAATATGAAAAGAAACATTACACAATTGATGCACCTGACCCGATTGAGGCAATTAAGATCAGGATGGAAGAACTTCAATTGAAACAAGTTGACCTTATCAATGAGATGGGTGGGAAAAGCAGGGTTTCTGAGGTTTTGAACAGGAAGCGCAAGTTGACAATTGAAATGATAAGAAAGCTGACCAACAGATTAAATCTTTCCGCGGATTTGTTGATAAATGATTACCATACTTCAAGATAGTCAGTTACAGATACCCCCATGTCGCATGTACTACTGCTGAGAGGCGTTAATGTAGGCGGTAACAGGACATTCCGGCCTGCAGTCCTCGCAGAACAACTCAGACACTGCGATGTGACCAATATCGGAGCAGCGGGTACCTTCGTGCTGAGAAAAGCCCTGAGCCGGGAGCAGATCATTGAAACGTTCAGGCAGCGGCTTCCTTTTGAAACTGACATTGTTGTTGTTGAAGGCGCTGAAATGATCAGGGTGATAAAGGATCATCCTTTTCACGGGCCGGAGATACCACAAGCTGTCACCCGTTTTGTCAGTTTCTTTTCCCGTCCGCCGGAATCGATTCCGGCCATGCCATTCGGACTCCCTGACGACGAAAGCTGGATGCTCAGGGTACTTGCCGGAGATGCGCGTTGCATTTACGGGCTTTATCACCGCAACATGAAGGCGATCAGCTATCTTGGCCGGCTCGACCGTCTTTTCGGCGTACCCCTGACCACCCGCAGCTGGAATACCATCTCGGCGATCGCTAAAGTGCTGAATGCTACAGCACCACATGCTCCGGAAAAAAGCCGGAAAAGTGCCGGCAATCAACATAAAACATGAAAACAGCCCTGAAAATTCCCCCATGGGCAGTATTACTGGTGTGCCTGGTCATGATCGTCAATGTTTTTTATATCATGGCAAGGATGAGAATGCCCGTGGACGGAATCGGATCCAAAGGAGAAAAAGGTCATTGCCTGGTGACAGCCGTAAGAAAAGCAAGTCCTGCTGCGGCAGCCGGGATCAGGGAAACAGATATCATAAAGAAAATCAACGAGATGGATGTTCCGGGGGATAATCATTTTTATCTTCTTGAATCCTTTTCAGCCGGTGATCGTGTCGTGTATACCATTCAGCGTGGTTCTGAAATTCTGGATTTCCCCGTGACATTCGCTTCATTCTGGTCGCAACATCCCTGGTTTTATTTCTTCCTGTATTTTATTATTCTGCTGGTGAGTGTAACCAGTTTGTACATTCTCTACAAAAAACCCGGAGACCAATCTGTCAGGCTCTTTTTCATTTTTCTCCAGTTGTTTGCCATGGCGCAGAACAGCAGGTTCCTTTTTATTGACGAAATGTACGCCACCGTGGCGAACGTGGCATTTGTCATGAGTTTCAACCTGTTTGGCCCTGTTCTTCTGCATTTCCACCTGATTTTTCCTTACCCTTTAAAGAAATTCCGCATTTCACCTTACCTGCCCTGGCTTGTTTACGGAATCAGCATTGTTATCGGGCTGACTCTGGCTGCTGTTTTATGCATGAGGAATATTATCCATGATACCTTCTTCCAAATGGTGTTTACCAAATTCAGTGCCTGGTCCGTTGCCTGGATGGGGTTGACACTCGGTGCCGCACTCCTGATTGCTTTTTTGAAACACATCGCAATCAGGGGTAATCCGGTTCATAAGCAAACCCGCCTGGTGCTGATCGGTTCATTGTTTGGCCTGCTTACTCCCATCCTTTTCAGTGTACATCCATGGTTTATCTGGCGTCTGGAAAGGGAACAGCACTTACTGACTATCCTTGAATTCTCAAATGCAGCAGGAAGCTATATTATGATCACCCTTGTCGGATTTGCAATTTTCCGTTATAAAATCTGGGAAATAGAAACATTTATCCGTAAAGCCCTGCTTTATTCGGCCGCCACTTTTATCATTCTGGTCATTTATCTTTCACTTTTTTTCATCATCAGTTTATTTTCCCTGGAACTGGGAACGATAACCCATTTCGCTATCCTGTTCTTTTCAATGATTGTATTCCTTTTATCGAGAGATATTATCCAAAAAGCGATAGACAGGCTGTTCCACAGGGAGTCTTATGATTCAGCCATGGTTGTTTCCAGGTTCGAAGAATCACTCGCCGGGATTTACCAATATGAAAAACTTTCTTCAGGTATCTGCAGGGAACTTGATGAGATACTCCATTTTCACTTCATCATCTTTGCCTTGCGGAAACAGGATCTTCAGTACGATATTATTCACCGCCTGGGGAAAATGAACGAGGGTGTTTCAGATACGATTCAGGTTTCGCCTGAGATGCAAGCCTTATTGGAGAAGGGCAGGGTGTTTTCTGTGGAAGAAATGCAGAACAGACAGGAAATGCCGGGAGAAGGTAAAGCAGAGATCATCGTCCCCTTAATAAAACAATACACCCCCATGGGCTTTCTTGTCCTCTCCGGAAAGCGGTCAGAACAAACATATACCTTGCAGGATATTCGGATTCTCACGCTTTTATCCAGGAGGATCGTAGCCATGTTCCACACAGCCGGTTTATATATGAAGGATTTGGAAAGGCAGATCATGCTTGAAAGAGAACGCACAAGAATTGCTGAAGATATGCATGATGAAGTGGGGGCAAGCCTTACCAGGATATCCATGCTGAGTGAGATGGCCGGAAGCGGTGCAGCAGATAAAATCCAACTTGACCAGTGGCTATGTCAGATTTCTGATACTTCACGCAAGGTGATGGAAGAAATGAACCAGATCATTTGGGCACTGAACCCGAAGAATGATTCACTGGCAGGCCTGATAGCCTACCTCAGGCGATTTGCTATGGAGTACTTCGAAAACAGTTCAATACACTGTACATTTGATCTGCCGGGAACATTGCCTGATATTGATCTGGGAGTGGAGTTACGGAGAAATCTCTACCTGGTGGTAAAGGAGGCACTGCACAATGTGGCCAGGCATTCCGGTGCGGATGAGGTCACTGTCTCCTTAAAAATGGAAGGGAAGGGCTTCCGGATGTATATTCATGATAATGGTACCGGCTTTGATCCCGAAAACCTGGCCAAAGCGGGGAATGGTCTCGTTAACATGAAAAAACGCATGCAAAACATCGGTGGACACTTCTTTATCAGTTCGATACCGGGCCGGATGACGGAGATCAACCTGTGGGTGCCGGAAGGACGCTGAGCCCGGATCTGCATTGCCCCCGACGGAGCGGTTCCCAGTATTGTTACAATTTTTTTTCGGAATTGTTCCCTGAAGGTATAAATTACTACTTTATGGGGATACGGAGTCTTCCGGATAATAAAGTAATTTCGGGGCGGGGTTTAAAGGAACGATGGTTATGGGATAGTTGAACTGAAAGCCGACGGTATGAACACTGATACGATCAGGATTGTGGTTGTTGATGATGACCAGGCGGTTAGGGAAGGACTGAAGATGCTCATTAACGGCACACCCGGCTTTACCTGCATCGACGCACTGGGCAGCGGTGAAGAAGCTCTGGAGGCAATTCCCCTGCTTCAGCCAGATGTAGTGCTGATGGACATCAACCTGCCCGGCATTGACGGAATCGAATGTATTCTCACCCTGAAAGCGCCTCATCCTGCTATCCAGTTTATCATGCTTACCATCTTTGAGGATACGGATGCCGTGTTCAATTCACTGTCCGCCGGGGCTTCGGGATATCTGCTGAAACAAACAACACCGGCCAGACTGCTCGAGGCCATTCAGGATGTTCACCGAGGAGGATCCCCGATGACGGGCGAAATTGCACGAAAAGTTGTGCAATCATTTCATAATCTGTCTAGTAATATTAATCTTATCCATCGTCTGACAAAAAGAGAAGAAGAGATACTGGGCTTGCTGGCCCGTGGTTATTTATACAAGGAAATTGCCGCTAAGCTTTTCATCAGTGTGGAAACAGTCCGTACCCACATTCGCAATATTTATGAAAAACTCCAGGTCCGGACTCGTACCGAAGCCATTCTGAAGTTCCTCGGGAAGTAATCTCAGGCAGGTTTCCGGATCCGGCAATATTCAGTCAATTAAACCGACACCAAACAGCTTGCGATAAATTGTGTCATCGCGGAGTACGGTATTAGGGTTCTAAACATCAATGCTTTGCATTGCAGCAGGAACCAGTAAACATGTACAGTTAACTGAGACTAAACAGCTTTGCTTTAGCAAACCCGTTCAGACTGAGAATACTACTAAACAGGGATTGACCGCTCTCAGATCCCGGGGGAACTTTGCCGGGTTATCATCATTATTCATTTACCTTATTACAGCCATGAAAAAGAAATTACTTAATTCATTGATTTGCCTGTCGGTGGCCTTTTACATGAGCATGCCGGGATCAATTGCACAGCTGAACTGGACGAAATCTCAGGCCGCTCCACTGCCCAATCCTGTTTTTTCCTGGACATCCAGCGGGATTCCATTTGTGTACATTACTGAAATACAGGATACCCTTCGCATGTGGTTTACCGGGGCAGATGGTAATCCTGCCGGGAATGACCGTATCGGTTATGCGAACTCGGTGGACGGGATTATTTTCAATTACTTACCAGTGCCGGTGCTGGAACCGGGTGGAGTTGCGGGCAATTTCGATTCAGAAGGAGTGTTCGGCGCCAGTGTGATTTTTGACGGGACCACATACAGGATGTGGTACAACGGGTACAATACCCAACCCTATTATGCAGGGAATATTGAAGCCGGTCTCGCCACCTCAGCTGATGGGATCAACTGGACAAAGCATGCAGGAAATCCTGTATTGCCAAAGGGTAATCCGGGGGATTTCGATATGGTTTGGGCATATGTCAATACAGTATTGTTTGAAAACGGCGTATATAAAATGTGGTACACCGGTTTTAACGGTTCAACAGCCGGTATCGGCTATGCCACCTCAACCGACGGGATCACCTGGCTGAAACATCCTGGGAATCCCGTAATCGCCGGAGGCGGACCGGGTACGGGATCATTGCTGAATGTGCAGAACCCGTGCGTGATCCATACTGATGCCGGCTACGGGATGTGGTTCAACGGAAATGGCAGTGATCCTGATTTCCATGTGTATTATGCATCTTCCGCCGACGGCATCGCCTGGACATGTTTTCCTGTTCCGGTTCTGACAACGGGAGACCCTGGATCCTTTGACCAGGATTGGGCTTGGCATCCCAATGTCATCTTTGATGACGGTGTTTACCGCATGTGGTACTCAGGATATAACGGAACGGAATGGGCCATCGGCATGGCAACCGATTCAACCCTGGCCGGAATGGAGGATCAATGGGAGGCAGCAGGTTTGCAGCCATCCGTAAAGTTTTACCCTAATCCTGCAGTAGATCATGCAAACTTTGAAATCCACCTGGTCACGGAACAGATGGTCAGAGTGGATCTATATGATATTCAGGGATTTTTGATTGCTTCCTCTCCGGAAACGAAATTGTCTGCAGGGGATCAAACGATATCCGTAGATTTGAAACACCATTCACCTGGTTTTTATTATTGTACCATCACAGGCAGCAATTTCCGCTTCACCGGTAAAGTCGTAGCGGGCCGGTAAACATTCCCGATCTGAATAGCCACAGCCACACTTTATCCGCGGGTCGCTGCCTGAATTTTCATACATAGACTGCATCTGATATGCTTTTATTGTACATTTGCTGTTTATCATAAGCATCTGCTGCTCCGGTACAATGAGCATGAATTATTTGTGCGTTCAAAAGATTCATTCACCATGGGTAAGAAAGTTGTGATTAAAACCAGACAAACCGCCGCAAGTGTGGCGGATTTCATCGGATCGGTAAAGGATGAAGGGCAGCGCCGCGACAGCCTGGTCATACTTGAAATGATGAAAAAAGCCAGCGGAGAAGAACCCCGGATGTGGGGCGCTTCCATCATCGGATTTGGCCGCAGGATGTTTAAAAGTCCGAAAACCGGCAGGGAAGTGGAATGGTTCCGGGTGGGGTTTTCTCCGCGCAAGGGGAAATTCTCCCTGTACCTCGATACCGATATCAACAGGCACGCAGCAGCATTGAAGAAACTGGGGAAGCATAAAACCGGCGTAGGCTGTCTTTACATCAACAAGCTGGAAGATATTGATCCCGGCATTCTCGAGGAACTGATCATGGCCGGATTAAAAAATACCTGAAAAACAATCGTCATGAAAAAAACAGCAACCCTGAGCCTCGCTCTGATTTTTTGTTTTGCTTCCAGCGGCTATGCAAAGGCCGGATACCCGGGAGATGCACACGTGTTTATCCTGGCGCTGCTTTTTGTATTGATTGCCATCGTGGCGCTGATGTATGCCGGTGAATATATCCAAAAGAACGGCAAACGGCTGATGCTTGCCGCCACATCCTGGCTGAAGAAGAAAGCCGCCATGCTTATCCGCAAAATTCATGGTCCCGGACACGACGCGCTGTTGTACGGGAAGGTTTAAACTGAATCATTGTCAAAAGCGAAGCCTACCGGCACGGTACCGTTGGAAGAGGCTGAATTCAGTGGGTTTCTCTCCTTTTGAAGCGGAACTTTTTTAAAAAACCGGCTCACTAACAGAGAAGTTTGAGCCGTATTTTTTATCTTTGTGAGTTCAAATTACAGCAGTATGCTTACGCAAAGGGAATCTGACATGCTTACATTTGTTGGCCGGAATCCAGGATGCAATTCAAGGGGAATTCATGAAGGCACTTTGCTGTCAGTAAGTTATGCCTTTGAATAAACCCCCATGAACCGTTCAATTTTACTGTTGCTGACCCTGTTAATTCCGGCTGCATCATGGCTGCAACTGCAGGCCCAGCATCCCAATGTGATGATCTCACAGGCAAACAATCCCAACGAGCCTGCCATCTGCCTCGATCCCAAAAACCCCGGCCGCATGGTGGCAGGGGCCAATCTCGAGAATTACTATCTTTCGACTGACGGGGGCCAGACCTGGTCGGAAGGAATACTGACCAGCGATTACGGCGTATGGGGCGACCCCTGTATTATCGTGGATACCAACGGGGCCTTTTATTTCTTTCATCTGTCGAATCCGGCGGTGGGTAATTGGATAGACCGCATTGTATGCCAGAAAATCACCGATTTTACCGGAGCCTGGTCGCCCGGTACGTATACTTACCTTGATCCTGACCGGCAGCAGGATAAAGAATGGGCCGTGGTGAACCGCAGCAACAATGAAATCTACATCACCTGGACCCAGTTCGATGATTACGGCAGTGCAAATCCGGCCGACAGCAGCACGATCCTGTTCGCAAAATCTGCCGACGGCGGGCTTACGTGGACCAATGTCACACGGCTGAACAGAATGGCCGGCAACTGCATCGACAGCGACCTGACCGTGGAGGGAGCCGTCCCGGCCGTAGGACCCAATGGGGAGATATACGTGAGCTGGGCTTTCCGGGATTCCATCTGGTTCGACCGCTCAACAGACGGCGGACTGAGCTGGCTGTACAATGACATTTACGTGACCAACCAGCCCGGCGGCTGGGACTTCGACATCCCCGGAATCTCCAGATGCAATGGTTTTCCGGTTACCTGCTGCGACCTGTCGGGCGGGCCGTTTCACGGACAAGTCTATATTAATTTCAGCGATCAGCGGAACGGTACAGGAGATACGGATGTGTGGCTGGTGAAATCCACCGACGGCGGAAACACCTGGACACAGCCGCTCAGGGTGAACGACGACCCTCCAGGCAAACACCAGTTCTTTACCTGGATGACCATAGACCAGGTTACCGGATACCTGTATTTTGTATATTACGACAGAAGAAATTATTCCAACAATGCCACCGATGTATATATGGCTGTTTCCAAGGATGGAGGCGCCACATTTACCAACTTCAAGGTAAGCCAGTCATCCTTTATTCCGAATACAGCGGTCTTTTTCGGGGATTACAACAATGTTACGGCGCATAATAATGTGGTCAGGCCCATATGGACACGTATGTCGCAGGGCGACCGCAGCATCTGGACAGCCCTGGTGGATCTGAGCCTCGTCGGTCTGGAAGATGAAACCGTTAACCTCTCGGCAGGGGAGCTGTATCCGAATCCCGCCTCCGATGTGGCTTTTTTCTCCTATAAAATCAGACGGCCTCAAATGGTGAGGATCAGCATGACAGATGTCCTCGGTAAGGAGATTGCCGTGCTGGGGGATTATCCCGTGAAATCTCCCGGCAAATATGTGGAAAAGATTGATACCCGCAGGCTCGGCCTCCGGCCGGGGGTCTATATGATCAAACTGATCGCAGGCGGCAAAACAGAAAAGAAACAACTGGTGGTGGTGGATTGATCTTCCGCCCGCACCGGAATCACCGGGTCTTCGAAACCTTCACAGCAAAAACATCAGTGGACACATTCAGGGATACTGCGGATTTGTGTATCTTCGCCGGTCAAAGTCCATGGTGGCAAAAAGCAGCAAAATGGTGTACGGTACAGGAACAGATATCATTGAAGTATCGCGGGTAGGCGGACTGGTGAGTAAAGGGGAACGCTTCACCCTGAAGGTGTTTACCCCTGCCGAGATCGCGTACTGTGAGAGCAAACGCTTCAGTCACCAGCATTATGCTGCCCGTTTTGCCGCCAAGGAAGCTTTTATGAAGGCCCTGGGAACGGGATGGGCTCAGGGGATCTCCTTCAACCAGGTGGAAGTGGTACATGATGCCGCCGGAAAGCCTGAAATACGGCTGAGCGGGGTGGCGGAACAGTTTGCGGCCGAAAGGGGGGTGCAACGTATCTTCCTTTCCATCAGTCATTTAAAGGAGTATGCTATCGCCATCGTCATTCTCGAGACTTAAATAACAAGATGATAATCACTTAAAACACTTTGAAAAGTATGTCGCACATCGGATCGTATGATGAAAGACTCAGGGATTTCTCCTGGGAGATATCGGAAAAAGAACTGGACTATCAGCCCGGCAAAGAGATCAATATCGGCTGGTACTGTTCCGACAGGATCTGCCTGCAGGGTAAGGCGGAAAAAACTGCCCTGATCTGGGAAGGGCTCATGGGTCATGAAAGGAAGCTGACCTATGACGACCTTCGTAAATCAAGCAACACCATCGGGCAGTACCTGAGGGATCTCGGCATCGATGCCGGCGACAGGGTTTGCCTGTTCATGGATAAGATCCCCGAACTGTACATCGGGTTCGTGGGTATCCTGAAAACCGGCGCCATTGCACAACCACTTTTCTCGGCTTTCGGCGATGAGTCGCTGTTCGTCAGGCTTGAAAATGCAGGCACCCGTGCCATCATCACCCAAAAAAAACATGCCCCCAAGGTCA
Organism: uncultured Bacteroidales bacterium; assembly: GCA_964608665.1. Lineage (GTDB taxonomy): Bacteria > Bacteroidota > Bacteroidia > Bacteroidales > CAIXZF01 > JAKLIX01. The sequence continues at coordinate 29,533 of CAZSQJ010000026.1, forward strand.
GGAAGATCCTCGACAAGCTTCCGAACCTGGAATACCTGATCATCGTGGATCACGATCCCGCCAAACCATTGGGAGAGAAGGAAAGGACGCTCGACCTGTGGAATATGCCCTGGGTGGATGCTTTCAGCATTTACCCGACCTATGCCGAAACCCCTTCTGTGCTGCATTACACTTCCGGCACCACCGGTCAGCCCAAGGGTGTCAAGCATGTGCATTATTCCCTGATTTCGCAATACCTCACCACCAAGTGGGTGCTTGATATCCGGGATGACGACATTTACTGGTGTACGGCCGACCCGGGCTGGGTCACGGGAACCTCATACGGGATCATCGGACCTTTCAGCATGGGTGCCACCCAGTGCGTAATGGACGTGGGTTTCTCAGCAGAAGCCTGGTACAGGTTTATCGAGAAACACCGTATCACCGTCTGGTATTCGGCTCCCACAGCCATCCGTTCCCTGATGAAAGCCGGCAATGAACTGGTCAGCCGTTTCGACCTGAGCTGCCTGCGTCACCTGGCAAGTGTGGGTGAACCTTTGAACTCGGAGGCGGTGATCTGGTCGGAGAAGGTTTTCGGCAGGCCTTTCTATGACACTTACTGGCAGACGGAAACAGGCTCCATCATGATCAGCAACTATCCCGGCATGAAGATCAAACCCGGGTCGATGGGAAAACCATTCCCCGGCATCGAAGCCTGTGTGGTGGATCCCAAAACTTTTGAACCCATACCCGAAACCGGAAAGATCGGTCTGATCGGCTTCAAACCCGGCTGGCCGTCCATGATGCGCATGTACTGGAACAATGAAGCCACCTATCAGAATAAATTCAAAAATGGCTGGTATATGCCCGGCGACCGCTCCAGCATCGACAACGAAGGCTATTTCTGGTTCGTGGGCCGCGACGATGATGTGATCAATACAGGCGGACACCTGGTGAGTCCGTTCGAAGTGGAATCCGCCCTGCTGGAGAACGAGATGGTGGCCGAGTCGGCCGTGGTCAGCAAACCCGACGATATCAACATGGAGGTGGTGAAAGCTTTCGTTACCCTGAAACCCGGATACGACGGGAATAAGGATACGGAACTGGTCATCATGAACTTTATCAGGAAAAAACTATCACCCCTGGCCATGCCCCAGGAAATCGAATTCGTACCCAACCTGCCAAAAACCAGGTCGGGGAAGATTATGCGGCGTATCCTCAAAGCAAAGGAATGGGGAGAGGAGATCGGGGATACTTCCACCCTCGAGGATGATTGATCCGTTAGCCTGAGCGGCTGTTGTTCCTCTCAGGCGATCAGGCCTTTGCGTTCCTGCCAAATACCCTGTTGTAGATCAGCAGGCCGCTGATCGTCAGTACCCCTATCGCGCTGAAAGTGATCCACAACAGCGGAGGCCGGTCCATTTTTTCCACGAAGAGCACATACAGCTGGGCGCCCAGGATGCCGCCCACGCCGCTGCCGATCACCCCGTACAGAAAGGCATAACCCTGGTACAGCGCTTTCTTGTCAGCGGGAGCGGTCATGCCTACGTAGGAAATGAATTTGGGGTGGGCGATCATTTCACCGAGGGTGAACACGAACATCGACAGCAGGAAGATCCAACCCGAGGGAGAGATGGCCAGCATTCCCATACCCGCCGACCCCAGCGCAATACCGAAGATCATGGTGGGAAGGGCTTTTTTGTTTCGCACGATGCCCGAAACGATGAGCTGAAGCAGGATGATGGCTCCGGCATTCATCACTGTTACATGCTCTGCATCGAATTTCCAGGACGGCTTGTCCATGAACAGGGCCAGCACGCTGTTCACCAGCCTGTCCAAACCCGACATGTCTACTTTTTCCTTCAGATACCAGAGCACCGAATCGTAAACCTGGAAGTACATGATCCAGAAGCCGGAATACAGGACGATCATCACGATAAAACGGTAATCACCCAGCACCATTACCATTTCACGGAATACCTGCCGCAAGGGTTTGATGGTTTTCTGCAGCACGGGTTCTTTGAATACCAGCAGGTTAAGCAGCAGCATCGACCCCGTACCGGCGGCAGCCATGAAGAAGATATAGTTAAACGAGATGCCTTTCAGCCAGGGGACCAGAATCAGAGGGAAGAGGAAGGCCCCGAGGTTGATCGACCAGTAATAGATACCGAAACCCAGGGAAGCATTGCTGTCGTCGGTAATCCTGGCGATGGTGCCGGATATCAGCGGTTTGAAAAAGCCCGCGCCGAAAGCCATCAGCAGCAGGCTGCCGAAAACGGTGGCATAGGTGGTGGAGAAGCCGGCGAAAAGATATCCCAGGCTCATCAGGCTGAATGCCAGAAAGAGGATCTTCCGGTAACCGAAACGGTCGCCGATGGCGCCGGCAAGGATAGGCAGAAAGTACAACAGGGGTGTGATCACGCTTTTGATCACGCCCACGCTTTCTTTTGAGAAACTCAGTCCCCCTTCCGCCCTTGACAAAACAAGGTAGACCGACAGTACGGACATCACCCCGTAATAAGAACCTCTTTCAAAGAACTCCATGGTGATCACCGTCCAGAAATTCTTTCCGAACTGCCCGGCAGACCGCTTCTTTTCTGCTTTCATGCGTTTTCTTTAATGAACTGCGAAAATAGCACAATCAGGGGAACTTGTTCCGGCAATTGCACATGCGTAACCAAAACCTGCGCGTTTTGTTCATGGGTAACATCCAACATTCTGACGGGATGGTATATTACTGAATGTCAGTGATAAACTATTGGCCAAATTGAATTTAATGGTAAGGAAGCTTAATCTGCAGCTTCACCTTCGCCTGTAAGGCAGTAAACACCCTCATGAGGGTTTCCATGGTTACATTGCTGGCATTATTCTCAATGCGGGAGATTTGAGCCCGCTGGACACCAATAAGTCTCCCCAGTTCTTCCTGAGTTAAGTGCCGTTCAATACGTGTTTGTTTAATCGCCTGACCAATTAGGTTCATCTGGAGTTCATATTCGAATTTGTCCCGCCCGGGAGTACCGATTTTACCAATCAGTTTGTCCTGAACTTCTTCTAAAGTGTGCGTTTTCATTTTTTCTTCTCTTTTTCTTTGTCGATAAAATAGGCTGTTCTTAACTGTCTTGCCATTACTATCTCATTTTGAGGAACTTTACCTGTTTTCTTTATGAATCCATGTGTCGAAATAACCAGCGTTTCAGTGGAGTCTGACTTATCCCTCAATGCCAGCAGCCGATAGTGAAATCCTTGATAATGCGTCCGAAGTTCCTATATTTCATCCTTCAACTTCTTAAACAACTCCGGGTCATGGTCAATCTGAACCTTACGAATGTTGAGGATTATCTTCTCATAGTGCTTCCTGTCATGGCTTTGAAGGAAATCAAACGCCTCATCCAGAAAAACAACCTCAACCAGTTTGACCATTGAATGCTCAAATTTGGCGACAAAAGTTCGAAAATGTTTCGCTATATAGAAACAAATTGAAAGAAATATTGGATTGTGTGAGTTCCAGTGCTAGTGTCAGCACTTAGGGCAAAAACAAGAGCGAGAACCAATCTCAGCACTTCTAAGTACTGACACTAGCTCTCGCTCTGTTTTTGGTTCCCCTTATTGACAAAAGTTGCTACCAAATCGCACTGAGTGATTTATGCAACATATTGTATATCATGAAGTAAATTGCAAAGTCTTGACATCAAATCAAGATTTTTTTTTCTTTGAATGCAAAATCGTGTTATCTAATTAGCTAACTTTGTAACAGAGAATTTTTGTGTGATGGAACAAAATGCTGTCAGAAAAGTATTCTACTACAAGAGCTACTATCTTGATTTTTTTAGGACCTTGAGACCGGAGGTTCAGAAGAAATTCAACTGGACTTTACAGCTAATTTCTACCATAGAAAACGTACCTGAGAAATATTTTAAACATATAACCGACTCGGCCGGGCTTTTTGAAGTACGGGTTGAATACGGAGCAGACCATTACAGGGTTTTTTCAGCTTTTTTGATGAAGGAAAGCTAATCATACTCGTGAATGGTTTCCGGAAGAAATCCGGAAAAACGCCAAAGAGCGAAATTGAGCAGACAGAAAAGCTTAAAAAACAGTATTTCAATGAAAAAGACAAGAAATAACCTGACATCCTTTACCGACCACCTTGATGAACAGTATGGAAAGCGTGGCACTGAAGCAAGGGAAAAATACGAACAGGAGTTTGAGGCCTTTAAACTTGGAGTCATGTTGCAGGAACTCCGTAAAGAAAAGGGATTAACACAGGAAGAACTTGCCGAAAGATGCGGAACTACGAAGACTTACATCTCACGAATCGAAAATGACGCCAGTGACATCAGGCTATCTACCCTTATGCGTATCATTCAGGAAGGTCTGGGCGGGCATTTGAAATTGAGCGTAGATTTGTAAAATCGTAGTAAAAGTATGGGAGAGCCTAAAATGTTCGAAGCAACTTGGAATAATAACCGTTTTCAAATTGTAGAGGACTTGCCTGAGGTTGGATGGTACCTGTATGTATATGATAAGGATGAAAGATGCCTCGCTGACCATTTACAAAATGATTTGCCAACTATAATTGAGTTTGCTGAAGAGGAATATGGCATTCCACAATCTGAATGGCAGGAGTCGAATGAAAAAATGGTGTAAACGAATGTTTGATTGTGTGAGTTCCAGTGCTAGTGTCAGCACTTAGGGCAAAAACAAGAGCGAGAACCAATCTCAGTACTTCTAACTACTGACACTAGCTCTCGCTCTGTTTTTGGCTCCCCCTGCTGGACTTGAACCAGCGACCCTCTGATTAACAGTCAGATGCTCTAACCAACTGAGCTAAGGAGGATTATTAAAACAGGTTTGCAAAGGTAGAGAAATATTTCTTCCCTGCAAGATTGTCGGTGAAAAAATTTCCGGACATGCAGAATCTCTTTAATAATGAACAGATTCTCAATCTCTATCCCAGTTACTCAGGATTTTGAGCAGGCCATCCCGGAAGGATGTCCTGACACTGAAACCAAGTTCCTCCCTTGCTTTCCCGATATCTGCCATGGAATGCCGTATGTCGCCCGGACGGGCCTGGCTGAAGACTGGCTCCAGGTGATTTCCCGTAAGCTCATGAAGGGTTTGAACCAGGTCGCGCAGGCTGTATTGTTCGCCACATGCAATGTTATAGACTTTTCCGGAAGCCTCTGCTGCGGTACAGGCGAGTAAACAGGCATGAACGTTGTTGTCCACAAAAGTGAAATCGCGCGATTGCAAACCGTCACCGTATATCACCGGCCTTTCGCCACGCAGCATCAGGCTGATGAATTTGGGGATCACCGCACTGTACTGTGAAGCAGGATCCTGGCGGGGACCGAAAACATTGAAATACCGTAGACAAACCGTTTCAAGGCCATACAACTGCCAGAACAACTGGCAGTAGCGTTCGGCGGTGTATTTCGACAGGGCATAGGGGGACATGGGGACGGCGGGCATTGCTTCATTCCTGGGCAGGCCGGGCCCGTCGCCATACACCGATGAGCTGGAAGCAAAAACCACCCTTTTCACCCCGCATTCCCTGGCGGCCTGCAGCACATGCAAGGTTCCATTCACATTGACCTCGTTGGTGGTCACCGGATCAGCCACTGAACGCGGAACAGATGGCAGGGCTGCCTGGTGCAACACGTAATCGGCTCCCGCGGTGGCAGACAACACCTGACGGTAATCCCTCAGGTCGCCCTCATGAAGGCTGAAGCCCGGCTGAAACAGGAAAGCATCCAGATTCTCGCGCCGGCCCGTGGAAAAGTTATCGAATACACTTACCTGGGCCCCCATGGCAAGCAAGGCTTCCACGATATTGGACCCGACAAAGCCCGCCCCTCCCGTAACAAGATATTTCATCTGATCATATTTTTTACATTAAGGTCAGATGCCTGTCCCGCTTCATGCGGGAGAATATCCATGCTTATGTTCATTTTCGGTTGGTGTCTTTAAAACCTGGGTATTTCATCGGGCTGAAGATTGAAGCGTTTCATGTGATAAACCGGCGTAACCGGAAGCCAGCGACTGTAAGCCATCCTCAAGGCTGATCTTTGCTTTCCAGCCCAGCTCAGCCAGGCGACTCACATCCAACAATTTACGCGGAGTACCGTCGGGTTTCGAATGATCCCATGCGATTTCACCCCGGTAACCGAAACAGGCGGCTGTCATCTGCGCCAGTTCCATGATACTGTGGTCGCGGCCGGTACCCACATTGAGGTGTGAAATGCCGGATTCGTAAATCCGGGCTGCACTGATTCTTTCCATGGCAAACACACAGGCATCGGCCAGGTCGTCCACATGCAGGAACTCACGTCTCGGGTTTCCGCTGCCCCAAAGCGTGATCGAGGGATCCGGCGGTATGCTGATCCCGGTTTTTTGTAACCAGGCAAGGACTTCATTCTCATCAGCAAGCACAGTGCCATCGGTGGCGGCATCCTTTCTGACTGCCTGCAGATCGCTGTTTTGGGCGGCGGCAGCAAGGTAAAACTTGCGGATCAGAGCGGCCAGGACGTGACAGCTTTCAAGCCGGTAGTTATCATTCGGCCCATAGAGATTGGTCGGCATCACAGAAAAAAAATCACAGCCGTACTGACGGTAATAACTCTCACAGAGCTTGATGCCCGCTATCTTGGCGATGGCATAAGGTTCATTGGTATACTCAAGCGGGCCGGTAAGCAGGGCCTCCTCTTTCAGCGGCTGGGGGGCCATGCGGGGATAAATACAGGAACTGCCCAGAAACAGAAGCTTTTTCACACCATGGCGGTAAGCGGCATGGATAAGGTTTCCGGCTATCATCATATTGTCATAGAGAAACTGTGCCCGGAAGGTGTTGTTGGCCATGATCCCCCCCACGCGGGCGGCCGCCACAAAGACAACCTGAGGTTGGTGCTTTTCAAAGAAGCGATTGGTGGCTTGCTGCACTGTCAGATCCAGCACATCATGGCCTGCCGTGAGGATATTGCGGTACTGACCCTTTGCCAGCCGCCGCAGCAGGGCCGAACCCACCATACCCCTGTGCCCGGCGATATAGATGACTGAATCCTTATCCATGATAAATACACTGCAGATCGAGGGTCAAAGATACAAGAAAAGCATTTGGTGGCATGAAACAATACCCGGGCTGTAATGCAGCTGACCTGAGCGGAACATGATGATAAAACTTGTGGGAAATGGTTTAATGTTTTGAATTTGAAACAGATGAAAGATTTTGTATTTTTGTGGAAGCTTCCTTTTCCAGATTCATTCCGGAGCAAGGATTGTTCTAATTATTGACTTTCATATAGTTAGCAGTTGTTGTAATTAAGTTGAAACCCATGAAATACAAGGTTCATCGTATTCAGGTCAACAAAGAAAACATGCAGGAAAAACTGGAGCAATTTCTGAACACCCTTAGCGGAGAAATTGTATCGGTGATTCCGCAAGTGACCACCTTATTCCTGGTCTACGGCTCAAGGATCAGCCACCTGCTCGTGGTTGAGAAAATTGCCTGAAGTTCGCACGGGAACAACGCGGGTGAGGCTGCCCTTTGGCAGGATAGTAACCTGAATCTTTTTGAAAATGCGAAGTACTTTTCGTTTAGATTCAACTATACCGATGAATCTGGGAATCAATTTTTTGCATTATCATGGTCTTTCGGTATAGATTCAGCTAAATAGTCGACTCTGTAAACACACACTGCATTCCTGTGTTCTTTCGGTATAGATGAAAATTCAGATGTTAAGGAATCCTTAACATCTGCTGCTGACGCCAGGCATTCAAAAGTTACCTTTTATTTGCCAGATTTGATCATGGCCATTGGTTTCAGGTTTAGAAGCATAAGGGGCAAACAGTCCAGGCTATGGGCGAAACGAAACCTGAAAGGATACATGGGAAAAGGTTTCGTAATGGATAATGAGCGGCTCAAAAATCCTGACGGCAAACCCGATTATTTTGATGAAATGCTTGACAGGATTCTGAAAATAAGATCAGCCTAATAGTTATTCTTTAAGAGTGAGAAAGGTATTTATACAACACACATTGGTTATTACCCTAAATATGAAAGGACTAAAGAAGCATATTTTAAATGTCTGGAAAAAGATGTTATAGGTGAACAGCCAGCACAAAGCAAAGGAGTGCTTTTTCAGGATAAAGGATCCTTAATTTACCTGTGGGGAACGATTAAACTTTAACTTACGCTAGCACTCTTTCAGTTTAGCCACACTAGATATGTTCCTCAATGCAATAATAATCGATACCCTTATATCGGGAATAATTTTCGCTACCCAAGTTTTATGGCTTAAATATCTGATTTTATACTAATTGTGTGCTTTAGAAAATAAAATTATTCAAATACATATTCATAAAAGAATGAGTTGAGTAAATATTTCTTAATTTTGACGGGTATCAATCGAACAGTTATTATTCATCCTGCTCAAGTTTTTTATGGAATTTCTTGCCCATAAAGGACAATCGCTAAAAGATCACCTCATTGGAGTTTCAATGAGGGCATCAAAATATGCTGAAAAATTTGGTTTTGAGCAAGCTGGAGAGCTTTTAGGGCTACTGCATGATTTGGGGAAGTACAGTGATGCTTTCCAAAATTATCTGGGTTCGGCAATTGGAACAATAGACCAGGATGCTGATGAATATATTAATGCTGGCGAAATGAAGGGACACATTGATCACTCATCAGCAGGAGCCCAACTTTTATGGAATGAGGTTAAAAACAAAAATCACCAAATAAAGATTGCAGGACAATTTTTGGCTCTTTGTCTGGCTTCACACCACTCAGGACTTATTGACTGCATTTCACCGCTGGGTGATAATGCCTTTGAAAAGCGAATGGATAAGAAAGATGGCCTCACTTTTCTTACAGAAATCCAGAATAAAATTGAGCCAGATATTAGAGAAAAAATTAACAAAATAATTACTTCGGAGGGGACATATCAACCAATCATCAATCTGATGAAAGATATTGCCCGTAGAAATTCTGAAAAATCAGCACGTACAGCCTTTCTTTACTTTTTGATGATTCGTATGTTATTTAGTTGTTTGCTTGACGCTGACCGACTTGATACTCTATATGCAGAAACTAATATTGACTTAAAGTTCAAACAGGATGGTGATTATATTGACTGGCGTACCCTGGCCAGTCGTTTTGAAAATCACATACGACTTTTTAGTGATAAAACAGATAAGAATAGAATTGATATTATTAGGCTAAATGTTTCCGAAGCCTGTTTAAACAAAGCATTTGATCCAACCGGAGTATTCACGCTGACAGTTCCAACAGGAGGAGGTAAAACTCTTGCCAGTTTACGTTTTGCAATCCATCACGCTAACTATCATAAACTTGACCGCATTGTTTATGTTGTTCCATTTACTACTATCATTGACCAAAATGCAAACATAGTTCGAGATATACTCGAAATTGAATATGAAGACAAAGGCAGAATTGTTCTTGAACATCATTCAAACCTTATCCCAGATGTTAACACTTTGAGAAATAAGATTCTATCTGAGAATTGGGATAATCCGATAATCTTTACAACCACCGTTCAATTTCTTGATACACTTTTTAGTGCAGGTACACGGGGTGGGCGACGTATGCATCAGTTAGCTAATTCAGTAATAATATTTGATGAAATTCAAGCACTTCCATTAAAAACAGTCCATATGTTTTGTAATGGCGTCAACTATCTGACTAATTTTTGCCATAGTTCAGTTTTACTATGTACAGCAACACAACCACTTTTAAACGTAATATCAGAAGAAAAAGGCAATATCAATATTAACACTACAAATGAGATAATCCCTGATGTCCATAATCTCTTTTCTAAGTTAAAAAGAACTCAAGTTTTCAACTTTACAAGACCAGATGGCTGGAATTCTGCAGATATAGCTCTTTTAGCTGAGCAACAAGTTAATGAGGCTAATAATTGTCTTGTTATAACAAATACCAAAAAAAATGCCCACGAGGTTTACGAATCCGTCAAAAAACAAACAAATTTGCCAGTGTTTCATTTGAGCACAAATATGTGTTCTGCACACCGTATGGAAATATTACATTTTGTCAGGGAAAGGCTTGAACAAAATAAGCAATTCATCTGTGTTAGTACACAATTAATCGAAGCAGGTGTTGATGTTGACTTCGGATCTGTAATTCGTTTTGTAGCAGGTCTTGATTCAATTGCTCAGGCAGCTGGCAGGTGCAACCGTAACGGAAAACGAAGTATTGGGAAAGTGATTGTCATTAATCCTGCCAATGAGGTAATCGATTCTCTCATTGATATCAAAGTTGGTAAGGAAAAAACTGAACGCATTTTACGTGAAACGTTAAATAAAACAAATGATTTTGCAGATGACATGCTAGACCCAAAAATTTTGGACAGATATTTTCAGTATTATTTCCATGATAGAGCAGAAGAAATGTCATATTCTATAACCGGAATCCGAGATGATACGCTTTTAAACATGTTTGGAGTTAATGGTTACGCAGTTAATGAATATGTGCGTATACACAATAAAATGCCCGGGATTTATTTCTGCCAATCCTTTCAATCAGCTTCTGAAAGATTCCATCCGATAGATACACAAACAATCGGGATTATTGTTCCATTTAAAAATGGCGAGGATATTATTGCCAGTTTATTTTCGCAATATGCCGTTGAACAACAACACTCCTTGCTAATAGAAGCTCAACGATACACTGTCAATGTATTTCCAATTCTGGTAAAAAAACTTATAGAAAATGAAGCAGTGAAGGAGGTTCCGGAAATTGGAGTACTGACCTTGTGCGATCCACGTTATTACCATCCAGATTACGGCCTTACAGAAATGATAAACAGAGAATTTGATATTAAAATATACTAATATGGAAACACCAAAAAACAGTATCCAGTTCAAAGTTTGGGGCAGATATGCGTTATTCACTGATCCAATTACTAAAATTGGTGGTGAACGATGTTCATATCACATACCAACTTATGAGGCTCTGAAAGGTATTGTAAAATCAATATACTGGAAACCAACAATAATTTGGCATATTGATAAAGTGCGAATATTAAATCCAATACGCACACAAACCCGCGGCACAAAACCTTTAAAAATTACTGGAGGAAATGATCTTGCCATTTACACTTATCTCGTAGATGTAGAATACCAGGTTTTGGCTCACTTCGAATGGAATGATTACCGTTCCGAATTGAGTTCTGATAGAATTGAAGGTAAACATTTTCAATTAGCCGAACGCATGTTAAAGCGTGGTGGAAACCAGGACATTTTTTTAGGCACTCGAGACTGCCAGGGATATGTGGAACCAATTAACTTTGGAGAAGGATCGGGTGCTTATGACGATCTTGATGAAATGGCATTCGGCCTAATGTTCCATAGCTTTGGGTATCCGGATGAAACAGGAGGCGACAATTTGATAACACGTTTCTGGCGGCCTGTTTTAAAGTATGGCGTGATAGAATTTAACCATGTTGATGATTTGTCAAACATTATTAAAGTTGTTCGACCAATGAAAGCTAAAGTGTTCGAAACGAATAAAAATTTCATGAATATTGAAACTGAGGTTAAATCAGTAAGTGATCTAACTTGATAGGAGGGATTACACTATGAATTTGTTACAAAGTCTCATAGAAACATATAACAACATCAATAAAGATGTTATTGGTAAAGAGGGTACATTAAACTTTAAGCCATTATTACCTCCATTTCATGCTTTGCAAAATTCACATATTGAAATTATTTTAGACCCTAATGGTAATTTTCTGGATGCTAATGTCGTAGACAATAAAAATGATCAGGAAATTATAATTCCATGTACCGAGAAATCTGCATCACGTACAAGTGGTATTGAGCCTCATCCACTTTGCGATAAAATTCAGTACTGTGCTAAAGACTATATAGGAAATAAAAAATCACACTTTTCTCACTATATCAGACTACTTGATTCATGGTATAACTCAGACAGGCAGAATCCCTTTTTAATTGCCATTTTCAAATATGTTATCAAAGGTTCACTATGTCATGATCTCGTAGAAACCAGCAAACCGATTGGCAAACCTGGTCAGGATCTTGGTGACTTTTTAGTAAGGTGGAAAGTAGAGATACCAGGTATTAATGAATCACGTTGTTGGAAAAATAATTCCCTTTACGAAAGTTGGCAAATGTACTGTGAACAACAAGAAGCTGTTGAAGATGTATGTATGGTACTTGGCACTACGAAGAATATCACAATAAACCATCCAAAAAGAATCAGACATAGTGGAGATGGTGGGAAATTAATTTCATCCAATGACAAAGCAGGGTTTACATTTTTGGGCCGTTTTTTGTTAAACGATTTTAAAAATGAAAAAATCGCTTCTCAAGTGGTTAGTATAAGCATTGAGGCCTCGCAAAAAGCACATAGCGCTCTTCGATGGCTCATTGATCGACAGAGCTACCGAAACGGAGATCAGGTTTTTGTTTCCTGGGCTGTTTCAGGTAAAAGAACTCCTGATACTTTCGAAGGAACACTTTCAATATTTGGTGAATCAGATGAAGAAATCCTACAAGAAAGTAAATGTAACACCTACTTTGATGCTGGTCAGTCATTTGCCCGCAAACTATCATTCAAAATAGCAGGATATAAAGCAGACCTTGCAAATAGCAATAAAATTGTCATACTTGGACTCGATTCATCAGGACCAGGCAGGATATCAATTACTTACTATCGTGAACTTACTGGTTCCGAGTTTCTTTCAAGAGTCGAATCCTGGCATAATCATATGGCCTGGCATTTTAACATTATAATTAATGATCCAATCAAGAAGAATCTGAAACATAATTGCAATTGCGTATTTGCTCCGTCAGTAAAATCTATTTCAGAGTCTTGCTATGGCCCAAAACGTGATGAAGATTTTAAAAAATTCAGGAAATCATTGAGTGAAAGATTGTTACCTTGCATCATAGATGAAGCCCATTTACCGTTTGATTTAGTAGACCAGGCTGTTCGTAAAGCCTCAAATCCAATGGCTTATGAAAATAAATGGCAATGGGAACAGGCAATCAGTGTTGCATGCGCTCTTGTTAAATGTTTCACAATTAGAAATATTAACCTTAAACCTCATTATGATATGGCATTAGAAAATGAACGCACAGACAGAGACTACCTCTACGGACGACTTCTCGCAGTGGCAGAGCACATTGAAGAAATTGCCCTTAAAGTGGCAAATGAATCCAGGGAAACAACGGCTGCACGTTTTATGCAACGCTTTGCAGATCAACCGTTCTCTACCTGGCGAAATATTGAATTGGCACTTCGGCCATATATTTCAAGGCTGAGTACCAATCGACCGGGTTTTCTCTACAACATGCAAATAATGCTTGACGAGATTCATGATAGGTTTGATCCTGTTGAATACCAAAGTGATGCCCGTCTCACAGGCACCTACCTTCTTGGCTATCATTGTCAAAGACTAGAATTTAGATCAAAAAGGAATATTGAAATTAAAACTGAATAATTATAAATTAAACAACTCAATTATGAAAACATTAGATACTAAAATCGATTTCGCAGTGATACTGCGTGTAAACAAAGCTAATCCAAATGGTGATCCACTTAATGGGAATCGTCCACGTATGGATTACAACGGGATTGGTGAAATAAGCGATGTATGTCTCAAACGTAAAATTCGCGATCGACTTCTTGAACATGGCAACAATATTCTTATACAGTCCGATGACCGCAAATCTGATGATGCCACCAGTATTCGCTCAAGGGTTGATAAAGAGATTCCTGCTGAAATTCAGAAAGACAAGAAAAAATTCTATGAAGCAGCCTGCAGGCATTGGTATGACGTAAGAGCATTTGGCCAGGTTTTCGCCTTCAAGTCTGATAAAAAAGCAGGAAAGAAAGCCGAAGGCGATGAAGTGGTGGACGATACAGGTGTATCGATTCCTGTTCGTGGTCCAGTTTCAGTTCATGCTGCCTTTAGTATTAATCCAATCACTTCTGAAAGTATACAGATTACCAAGAGTGTAAACAGTGAAGATACAGAGAAAGGCAAGAAAAGTTCTGACACAATGGGCATGAAGCACAGGGTCGATAAAGCCATATACGTTTTTTATGGTAGCATCAATCCACAACTGGCAGAAAGGACCTTTTTCACTTATGAAGATGCAGAAGCTATAAAAACAATATTGCCGAAACTGTTCGAAAACGATGAATCATCAGCTCGGCCAGCAGGAAGTATGGAAATCCTTAATGTATTTTGGTGGAATCATGGATGTAGAACTGGTAAATATTCCTCAGCTAAGGTGCATGGGACTTTGAAAGTTAATTCTGATGGATCCTTTGTTTTATGCGATCTTGATAATTTTACACCCGAAATCATCCCTGGGTATTGAAATATGCAATAATTTTGATACCATAATTAAAATAATGACACCTATATAATGTATGATGACGATCAGCTGATAATGCTTTCGGGTATTCAACACATCGCTTTTTGTGAAAGACAATATGCTTTAGCTTATATCGAAATGCAATGGTCTGATAATCTGCTTACAACCTTGGGGCAGCAAATGCATGAACGGGTTAACAATCCCACTGCAAGCGAAAAGCGACAGAACACAATCTCAATCCGTTCTTTTCCTCTCGTCAGCCATCAGCTTGGGTTTTCAGGCAGGGCTGATGTTGTGGAATTTATTTCTGATACCAACGGAATACCGTTTAAAAACTACCCTGGCAGATGGCGAATACACCCTGTAGAGTATAAACGCGGAAATAAAAAGCCAGACGACCGTGACGAGGTTCAACTTTGCGCACAGGCTATTTGCCTTGAAGAAATGTTCGAGACACAAATAACAGTTGGTTCATTATACTATGGTGAAACAAGACACAGGCTTCTTGTTCCAATGCTTGATGAATTGCGAAAACGTGTTTTTACTTTGGCTGCCCGGATGCATGATCTATTCAATAATGGAAGCAACCCCCTTCCTGTTTTCAAACCACATTGCAAATCTTGTTCTCTGATTGACATCTGCTTACCTGATAAAATTGATATTTCCAGAAGCATTGCGGATTACAACCAAAAATTACTTCTCTCCTTCTGACCGATGAGAAAATTACTCAACACCTTGTATGTCACCACGCGAGATTCATATCTATCACGCGATGGAGAAAATATTGTGATAAAAATCGATAACCATGAAAAGTTTAGGTTACCAATACACAATATCGAGTCTGTGGTTTGTTTCGGCTATTTAGGGGCTAGTCCCTCCTTAATGGCTCTTTGTGCCGAAAGGAATGTTACGCTGAGCTTTCTGTCGGAAAATGGATATTTCCTTGCACGTGTGACAGGTTCCGTATCTGGAAATGTGCTCCTCAGACGAAATCAATATAGAATGGCAGATAATCCAATTCAGTCACAAAACTTAAGTAAGCTTATTGTTGCCGGGAAAATAGCAAACTGCCGTAATGTACTGAAGCGATCCCTCCGGGACCATCCTGAGTTGGATCAGTTCAGCGAATTACATCAAGCAATTTTTGTACTTTATTCATGTATTGATAAAACCTTTCGATGCGACTGCTCCGAAACATTGAGAGGAATTGAAGGGGAAGCCGCTTCCTTATATTTTAGTGTTTTCGATCATTTGATATTAGCACAGAAAAATGGTTTCCAATTTAAGAGAAGAACCCGTCGACCTCCCCTTGATAACGTAAATTCGTTACTTTCTTTTTGTTATATACTTCTTATGCACGAAGTACGTTCAGCTCTTGAATCCGTCGGCCTCGATCCCTGCGTTGGCTTTTACCATACAGACCGCCCTGGAAGGCAAAGCCTAGCCCTCGACCTCATGGAAGAACTTCGGTCATATCTTGCTGATCGAATGGTGCTTACACTAATTAACCGCAAACAAGTAACGCCCGCAGGTTTTTCATCTATTGAAGCGGGTGGTATAATGATGAATGATGAGACTCGAAAACAAGTAATCAGTGCATGGCAAAAACGTAAACAGGAAGAAATTACTCATCCTTTCCTCAATGAAAAGATTCCAGTTGGTCTTGTGCCTTATACACAGGCGCTTTTACTTGCTCGGTATATTCGGGGCGATCTCAATGAATATCCTGTTTTTCTTCTGAAATAACACTCAAATGTTGATTTTGATCACATATGATGTCGAAACAAATACTCAAGCAGGCAGAAAAAGGCTTAGGCAGGTTGCAAAACAATGTGTCAATTTTGGGCAAAGAGTGCAAAACTCAGTTTTTGAATGTATGCTCGATCCGGTTCAGTTTGCTAATCTAAAACATAAACTTGAAGGAATAATTGACCCAAATAAAGATAGCTTGCGTTACTATAAAATCGGGAATAATTGGAAATACAAAGTCGAACATATCGGAATCAAGCCATCTTATAATCCTGAAGACACCATTATTTTTTAACGCGAACCATAAGTTCTCATGTATACCTTTATCATTTCGCAATTTCTCGTTTCCAATAAGTTAGAGTCAAAAACAATTATAAATTCCCTGCAAAAAATAGCTATAGTTCGTTTCGCGGAATGCATGATGTAATAAACTCATTTTTATTAACTTAGAAGTATAGCAGTCGCGCCCCCCGCGGGCGCGTGGATTGAAACTGCTGCAACCTGGTCATCAGGTTAACCTGCTCAAGTCGCGCCCCCCGCGGGCGCGTGGATTGAAACGGGAATTATTGTCTTCGCAACTACATCAGCAAATGTCGCGCCCCCCGCGGGCGCGTGGATTGAAACGTGCCTATGTTACCGAAAGACCGTGACGAGTTACGTCGCGCCCCCCGCGGGCGCGTGGATTGAAACTAACCAGACCGGCGCTTCAAATGTAGCCCTGGGATGTCGCGCCCCCCGCGGGCGCGTGGATTGAAACGATTGAAAAAGAGGAGGAACATGCCGGAGCAATAAGTCGCGCCCCCCGCGGGCGCGTGGATTGAAACAACCGCATGGCTGGCCTATGAACTTCCGAAGGTTGTCGCGCCCCCCGCGGGCGCGTGGATTGAAACGCCGTAAAAGGGCACCTGGAAGGGGTTTACGCCTGTCGCGCCCCCCGCGGGCGCGTGGATTGAAACACCGGAGGTTGTCGTATGCAACTGGCAGACCAGCGGTCGCGCCCCCCGCGGGCGCGTGGATTGAAACAAGAAGTGCTGTTTATCAACGACAAGGCAAAAGTAAGTCGCGCCCCCCGCGGGCGCGTGGATTGAAACCTTAAAGATCTCAAGGATGCTGATGGTGATGGGTACCGTCGCGCCCCCCGCGGGCGCGTGGATTGAAACACGCCGGAAGAACTGAAAAACACATCATTGGACTTGTCGCGCCCCCCGCGGGCGCGTGGATTGAAACAAGTTTATCCGTGTAAGGAATCCGTTCAGCATTGTCGCGCCCCCCGCGGGCGCGTGGATTGAAACAATGGGCTCAGAAAAAAATATACGCAAGGGAATAGTCGCGCCCCCCGCGGGCGCGTGGATTGAAACAGAAAGCCCGCAGCAGGAGGAAA
>CAZSQJ010000026.1:47129-48471 GCA_964608665.1 uncultured Bacteroidales bacterium
GTCGCGCCCCCCGCGGGCGCGTGGATTGAAACAGAAAGCCCGCAGCAGGAGGAAAACCAAAACACGTCGCGCCCCCCGCGGGCGCGTGGATTGAAACTCTCCTTGAGTTACGCAAAAAGTATGGCACGAATGTCGCGCCCCCCGCGGGCGCGTGGATTGAAACAGCGTAAAACGCTCCACCAACGAAATCAAGAACTGTCGCGCCCCCCGCGGGCGCGTGGATTGAAACTCAGATCATCAGAGGATTAACGGCAAAGAAGCAGTCGCGCCCCCCGCGGGCGCGTGGATTGAAACAAAAATCGCTCAAACAATAGATCAAATCTTATTGGTCGCGCCCCCCGCGGGCGCGTGGATTGAAACGTACTTCATATCACCACTACTGAGTCCATTACGTGTCGCGCCCCCCGCGGGCGCGTGGATTGAAACGGAACATATACCCCTGATGGTATAGGAGTGATGATGTCGCGCCCCCCGCGGGCGCGTGGATTGAAACCTTTTAGATGCTGAGATACCGGCATCCGGAAAAGTCGCGCCCCCCGCGGGCGCGTGGATTGAAACCCGGGGGATAATCCGGGTTGGAGCCCGAAATAAGTCGCGCCCCCCGCGGGCGCGTGGATTGAAACGAGAAGATAATAGAGGATGCTCTTGGAATTAGCAAGTCGCGCCCCCCGCGGGCGCGTGGATTGAAACGTGAAAATTATTGCAAACATAACCGGGCTGGATGGTCGCGCCCCCCGCGGGCGCGTGGATTGAAACAGATACAACTTGCCTCAATGTATATTCGTCAGTTGTCGCGCCCCCCGCGGGCGCGTGGATTGAAACAGCGCAAGGTAACGGCACACCTGAACGCCAAGCTTGTCGCGCCCCCCGCGGGCGCGTGGATTGAAACATCTGCCGGAAGGTCACCATACACCGCCGGACGCTGTCGCGCCCCCCGCGGGCGCGTGGATTGAAACATAACCGGGTCACTCAGTGATACCACGCGCGACAGTCGCGCCCCCCGCGGGCGCGTGGATTGAAACATCTATTCCTTGCGCCCTGTCGGCAGCCGTTCAAGTCGCGCCCCCCGCGGGCGCGTGGATTGAAACTCAGGAATCCTACAAACTCTCCCTTCCGTTCACGTCGCGCCCCCCGCGGGCGCGTGGATTGAAACTGCTGATTGATGCCACTGGTACTCCCAGGGCAGGTCGCGCCCCCCGCGGGCGCGTGGATTGAAACAGCGATACCTCGGAATGAATGCCATCCTCAAAACGTCGCGCCCCCCGCGGGCGCGTGGATTGAAACATTACGTATCCCTCCGGCCTGATGCATATTCCACATAAACGGCGGATGGGATATTTTT
>CAZSQJ010000027.1:0-47945 GCA_964608665.1 uncultured Bacteroidales bacterium
GAGTTATGCCGTACACCGTTATGGCACACTTTTTCGCAAAGCTGTTCCGTGTCGGTATATAAGTTGATTCTTATTGAAATAATATTCCGAAAGTATAAGAAGTGATTGTTCAGCTTGCCATTGACTGATTCTCCGGCTGTTGAAAGAAGCGTGTCTGTTCAATGCAACTTCGGGATACCTTGTTTGTTATAGATGCAGACAATCAGCAGAATGACGATCAAGGAGAAATTCCCGGTGCTGCACATGAGCTGTGCGGCTTGTGCAGTAAGTGTTGAAAAGGTGCTCAGGGCTCAGCCGGGAGTGGTAGATGCTAGGGTGAATTTTGCCAGTACAAGTGTCATGGTGGAATACCGGCCGGCTCTCGTTCGTCCGGAAGCATTGGGTCGTGTGGTGCGAAATGCGGGCTATGAGCTGGTCATTCAACCTGAGAGTAAGGTGCATGATCCGGAAGCAGCATCGAACCTGAATTACCGGACCCTGAAACGGCATGCGTGGGGGGCAGGCATACTCACCCTGCCGGTTGTCATCCTTTCCATGTTTTTTATGGACCTTCCCAATGCCGGGATATATACTTGGATTTTGTCGACCCCGGTTGTTTTCTGGTTCGGACGCAGCTTTTTCCGTAATGCCCTCCGGATGGCTGTCCGCCTGAAGGCTGGCATGGACACCCTTGTTGCGCTCAGCACGGGAGTTGCCTATGTTTTCAGTGTTCTGAACCTGTTGTTTCCGGAATTCTGGCATCAGCGCGGCCTTTCGGCGCATGTCTACTTCGAGGCGGCAACGGTGATCATCACTTTCATCCTCGCTGGCAGGATGCTGGAAAGCCGTGCCAGGGCTGCCACCTCCTCAGCCCTGAAAAAACTCATGAGCCTGCAACCCGATGAGCTTACAGTGATCCGGGAAGACGGTCAACTGATGGTGAAGCCGCTTGCCGAAGTTCATGCCGGAGAACTGGTCATGGTCAGACCCGGGGAGCGTATCCCCGTCGACGGAAGCATCCTCAGCGGCAGTACGCATATCAATGAGAGCATGCTCACGGGTGAGCCCATGCCTGTTTTCAGGCAGCAGGGAGATGTAGTCTTCGCCGGTACGCTTAATATAGAGGGTATCATCCGTTACCGTGCTTCCATGGTGGGTCCGGAAACCAGGCTGGCTCGCATTATCAGGATGGTGGAAGATGCACAGGGAAGCAAAGCGCCGGTTCAAAAACTGGTGGACATGATTGCGGGAATCTTTGTCCCGGCCGTAATGCTGATCGCACTGCTGTCCTTTACAATCTGGCTTACAGCAGGTGGATGGACCCAATTTGCTCATGCCGTCACAGCCCTCACCACGGTGTTGATCATTGCCTGTCCCTGTGCCCTCGGACTTGCCACACCGACGGCTGTCATGGCCGGTGTCGGCCGGGCGGCCGAACTGGGCATCCTGGTAAGGGATGCGGAAAGTCTCGAGATTATTCGCAAGGTGGATACTCTGGTGTTGGATAAAACCGGTACCATCACTGCGGGCAAACCCCGCATCAGGAGGCTACGGTGGCTGGCGGGAAGCAGTCGGGAGAAGCAAATACTGTTCAGTGTTGCAAGGCTTTCAGGCCACCCGCTGGCTGCTTCGATCGCAGGGGATCTGGAGGAGGAAGAACCCCTGCTTCCGGATCGCTACACGGAATACCCCGGCAGGGGAGTCATAGCCGAGGTTCAGGGTAGCGCATGGATTCTGGGGAGCAGGGAACTGATGGAAGAAAATGGTATAATGGTGCCTGACCTGGAGATTTCCGGCGCTGATGACCAGTTTTCCATGTCGGGAACAGTGGTCTGGTTTGCCGGAAAATCCGGGATGCTTGCCGTCATTTCCTTTGAAGACAGGGTAAAGGACCGCTCGGCTGAGGCCATCGCACAATTGTCGGCTATGGGTATAGAAACGGTAATGCTGACAGGCGACAGGGAGGGTGCTGCCCTGGACATCGCACGTCAGACAGGCATAGGCAGGGTGGTGGCCTGTGCAACACCTGAGAAGAAACAGGTATTCGTTGCGGACTTACAGCAGCAGGGTAAAATCGTGGCCATGGCCGGGGATGGCATCAACGACAGTGCCGCCATGGCGCAGGCCAATGTCGCCATTGCCATGGGAGACGGGAGTGATATTACCATGGAGGTGGCCCAGATGACCATCATTTCTTCTGATCTTTCAAAAATTCCCCTCGCCTTCAGCTTGTCCAAAAGAATCATGAGAACAGTAAAGCAAAACCTGTTCTGGGCCTTTATCTACAACCTTGCGGGAATACCCCTGGCAGCCGGACTGCTTTACCCTTTCACGGGTTTCCTTCTCAGTCCGGAGATCGCGGCATTGGCCATGGCTTTAAGCAGCATCAGTGTTGTCAGCAACAGCCTTCGGCTGAAAAGGTGAACCAGTGTATTTTAAGGCCTCCTGAAAATCAGGTGTTCGCATTCCTGTGTTTCATCCGTTTCAGACTGTTGAAATCCAGGTAGTAGATCGCTTTCAGCGAGATGCTGTTTGCCTGGGGCAGCCGGAAGGTGTTTTCCACACTGTCCCAGTAAACCGCGTCAACAACGCTGCCGGCCGATCTCATGGAATTTTTCCATACGATGCTCAGCTCGCTGCCCGGAGCAAAATTCCAGGTATACTGAAGATCCAGGGTGAATATCCTGAAATTGATATCAGGACTGTCATACAGGACAGGCACCAGGCTGCCGTCATTCTTCAGAAAATGATAATCCAGGTTGACGGCCTTCGACCAGTAATGCCTGAGTTTGCAGGAAACGGCGGAAAGCGGGTTGAAGATGACTTTAATGAGGATGCTGTTGCTGACCGTAGTAACATCTCTTCTTGCGAAAATGACGGTTGGCTTGTCTCCCGGTTCTTCGCTCTGTGTGCTCGTCCAGCCGTAGTTGTTCACCTCCCTGTCGATCATACTGCTCAGACTGATGCTAAGCCGGTCGCTGATCCTGAACCTGGGATCCAGCACCACCTGGATCACATCATTATGATTGGCAGGGGAAGCCTTCAGGTTCAGGCTCAGACCGGCCTGCAGGCGCCTGCGTGAATCACTGTAAACCTGGAAAACCCAGGAGTGAAAAGCGGGTAAATGCACCCAGGCACCGCTGAGCCTGGGTTCGTAAAAATCGTTGTACCCGGAAGGATGGCTTCTGAAATAAGTATAGGTGTTCCAATAGGAATTCCATGTTGTTGAATTGACGGCATCAATATACAGATCGCTGAAATGATTGTCGTGATAACGGGTGTTGTATCCCACTGACATCTGGCTTCGTGAGTTGATGAATGTTTTGGTGGGCTTTGCGATCAGCCTTGTGAACTGAAGTTTGTTGTACACGATGTTGTTGTGACTCAGATAGCCCAGGTCATTCGGATCGTAATTCCGGTCGGTCTGGTCGCGATAAATATAATATTGGTATTTGCCGGATGGTTTGCCCAGATAGAAAAACGCCCGGTGACCATACACAGGGTCGGTCTGCCGGCTGTATTTCTGGCTCAGCACTACTTGTCCGATCCATTCCAGGGTGTTTCGCTTATTATAAAGCCGGCTTTCCACCCCGCTGACATTGGCGGAATACTTTTCTGACGGAATGCTCAGGTTGGTGTTGATCATGCTCAGGTAAGAGTTGTTCGGCAGGTTCTGGTCAACAACAATCACATTATAATTGGTGAAAGGCTGGGTGAGGATTTTCCTTTCCTCCCCTGTGATGGTATCTTCTGCCTCCGCATAGGTGTCTGCCGTCATGGCATTGAAAAAGCCCAGGCCCAGCCCGTCTTTACTGCGACCTGAGATTTTTGTCGCATTCATCAGGCGGGTTTCTTCCGGGTTTTTCAGAATAATCTCGTCCGGTCCCAAATGTTGGTATACCGTGGCATAGTTCAGGGGATTCATTCCTATTCTTCTGGAATAGAATATATTACATTTATTGAATAATTCTGTTCCTTCGGTAAAGAACTGTCTTTTTTCATCATACTGTACTTCGAAAGGGGAGAGGTTCAGGATTTCCTCATCGGACTGTACCTGGCCGAAATCGGGGATGAGCACCATATCGAGGGTATAGCTGTCGCTCAGGCCTGCTTTCAGGTCGAGGCCGCCTTTGGCCAGGTACGACCATTCTTTTGCACCGGGATTTTTCTCGGCATAGGTGGCGGCATAAGGGAAGAAAGACAACCGGAGCGGCGGTGTGATATTGGTGATTCCCGTCAGTTCACCGTAATAGCGGAAGAGGTTGTCGGTCTTGTTGTCTACGAAGCACCATGTGGCCCATTCATGCCTTCGGTTGATATTGCGCCACATATTGATACCCCAGGTTTGAACCGCCGTGGTCGGGAAGCGGAGTGCGGAGAAGGGGATTTTATATTCGGCTGTCCAGCCGCTGTCAACGATCCGGGTTCGGCACTCCCACACGGCATCCCAAAAGGGATCCTGGCCGATGGCCGTATATTTGACGTCATTCTGAATTCCTGACGGACCTACTTTGAACTCATACATGTTCAATCCGTCGTTGTATGGGATGATGTCTACCGAAAAGCGGTCGGTGTTCAGGGATTCGAGTTCGTCGCGTCTTCCGAGCTCCCGGTCAATGCTGTCGGGAAAGGGATCGTACATCATTACCCCCACAAAAAGGGCTTCATCATTGTAAAGGAAACGGACTTCCGTCCGGAATGGCGGTATGCTGCCGTTGTGCGGGGAATATTCCACGAAATCACCGGCCACGGGTGCAAGTTGCCAGCAGGTGTCTGTCAGTTGGCCGTCTATCCTGGGCGGACGCGCCGTCCTTGCTGCATCAATGGTCTTATTGGTGGGTTCCGGACTGCTCCTTTGCTGCGACAGCAGCGCAAAGGGCAGGAATAACAGCGGCAACAGCGGTATTGAGCATCTTACAGGCATATACAGTCGGAATGTTGGTGCAAGTTAGACAGAATATCCCTGACGGGGGAAGCCTGATCGTTAAAAAGCCCTAACATCTCGACCAGTCGCGCTGCTGTGTCCTTCACCCGCTTTTTATTACCTTTGGCGCCTCAAATACGAATGACTCATGAACCAACTCATTGAATGCGTGCCTAATTTCAGCGAAGGGCGCGATATGGCGGTGATCAGGCAGATCACAGACCAGGTTGAAACAGTGGATGGCGTCCGTTTGCTGGATGTTGATCCGGGTAATGCCACCAACCGTACCGTGGTGACATTTGTCGGTACCCCGGAAGCAGCGATTGAAGCTGCATTCAGAGCGATCCGCAAGGCCTCGGAGGTGATCGATATGCGAAATCACAAGGGTGAACATCCGCGTTTCGGTGCCACGGATGTTTGTCCGCTCGTACCGGTGGCAGGCATCACCATGGAAGAAACGGCAGCCTGGGCACGTCGCCTTGCGGAAAGGGTTGGGAAGGAGCTTGGTATTCCGGTCTATTGCTACGAAAACGCCGCTTTTACGGAGGAACGCCGCAATCTTGCCAACTGCCGCTCAGGAGAGTATGAAGGCCTTCCCGAGAAACTGAAAGATCCGCACTGGAAACCCGACTTCGGACCTGCCGTCTTTAATCCCACAGCCGGGGCCATTGCCATCGGAGCCCGCGACTTTCTGGTGGCTTACAACGTGAATCTGAACACGACATCAGTCCGCAGAGCCAATGCCATTGCGTTCGATATCAGGGAGAAAGGCAGACCGCTGCGGGAAGGAAATCCCATCACCGGCAAAATAAAGAAGGACGAAAACGGAAATGAGATTTGGATTCCGGGCGCATTGAAAGCCTGCAAAGCCATCGGCTGGTTCATTGAAGAATACGGTATCGCCCAGGTTTCCGTGAATCTTACCAATATCAGCATCACCCCTGTGCATGTCGCTTTCGAGGAAGCCTGCAACAAAGCACTGGAGCGCGGTCTGCGGGTCACGGGTTCCGAACTGGTCGGCCTTATCCCCAAACGTGCCATGATCGATGCCGGGAAATACTTCCTGCGTAAGCAGAAACGCTCTGTCGGTGTATCTGAGGAGGAAATCATTAAGATAGCCGTGAAATCGCTTGGTCTTGACGATCTTAAACCATTCAGCCCCAGGGAAAAAATCATCGAATATCTGCTGGAGAATCCGGCCGGTAAAAAGCTGGTGAACCTTACCATAGAAGGTTTTGCCAATGAAACGGCATCCGAATCCCCCGCACCTGGCGGCGGATCGGTTTCCGCAGCCATGGGCGCCATGGGCGTATCCCTGGCCACCATGGTAGCCAACCTGTCATCGCATAAGGCAGGCTGGGACGATCGCTGGGAGGAGTTCTCGGAATGGGCGGAGAAAGGACAACAGATCAAGGACGTGTTGCTGTGGCTGATCGATGAAGATACCCGTGCTTTCAACCGCATCATGGATGCTTTCGGACTTCCGAAAGGGACGGAAGAAGAAAAAACCGCCCGTAAAAAGGCCGTTCAGGATGCAACCCGCTACGCGATTGAAATTCCGTTCAGGGTGATGAAGCGGGCATACGACAGCATGGAGATCATCAGGGCCATGGCTGAAACAGGAAATCCCAATTCCGTTTCAGATGCGGGAGTTGGCGCCCTGGCAGCCCGCTCGGCCGTGATGGGTGCTTATCTGAATGTAAAGATCAACGCCCCCGGACTGGAGGATAAAATATTTGTGAATCAGATACTTGAAGAAGGTGCGGCAATTGAAAGCAAGGCAATGATCGCCGAACAGGAAATCCTGGCCATTGTCAATCAAAAAATTAACACCTGACGGATGACGCAGACATTCAGGACAGAGAAGGATTTTCTCGGTAAAAGGCAGATTCCGGCGGATGCCCTGTACGGTATCCATGCCCTGAGGGCGAAAGAGAATTTTCCCGGTAACAGCCTTTTTCATCCCGAATGGTACATGGCGATGGGTGTCGTTAAACAGGCCTGTTATGTTTCATACCGGAATTATGCCGAAGCCTTGCAGAACCGTCTGGGTGAGGACAAGCTGTCCACGAACCGGATTGCATCAGAAGTGATTGACGCTTTGATTCTTGCAGCCGGAATGGTGGCAGAGGGATCGCATTTCGGGCAGTTCATCGTTCCGGCAGTCAGCGGGGGTGCAGGAACCAGCATCAACATGAATGTCAATGAGATCATCAGCAATCTCGCGCTTCAGCAACTCGGACATCCGCCTGGTACATACCATGTGATTGATCCTGTCGAAACGGCCAATATCTTCCAGTCAACCAATGATGTGGTCCCCACTGCGTTGCGTGTGGCGGCCATGAAGCTGCTCAGTCTCCTGGAATCAGCC
This sequence comes from uncultured Bacteroidales bacterium, assembly GCA_964608665.1. Classification (GTDB taxonomy): domain Bacteria; phylum Bacteroidota; class Bacteroidia; order Bacteroidales; family CAIXZF01; genus JAKLIX01. Next base: position 7,275 of record CAZSQJ010000027.1, read on the forward strand.
ATCAACGGAATGAGGCAAACAGTGGAAGCACTCGAAACCGCTCACCAGCAAGACCTCAGGATCGCTTTCACCCAGATGCAGGAGGCGGTCCCATCAAGTTTCGGGAGACTGTTCAGTACATACAGCGAAGCCCTTTCCCGTGACTGGTGGCGGGTTTCCAAATGTTTCGAACGGCTGAAGCTGGTGAATCTCGGCGGTGGCGCCATTGGCAGCGGCCTCTCCATCCCGCGCTTTTATATTATGGATGTGGTGCAGGAGCTTCGCAAACTGACCAACCTGCCCCTCGGACGCAGTGAAAATATGCAGGATGTTACCTGTAACCTGGATGTTTTCGTGGAGGTACATGCCATCCTCAAAGCCCATGCGGTGAACCTTGAAAAAATAGCCGCCGACCTGCGCCTGCTTTCTTCCGGGTTCATCAGGCCGGAAGAGTTCTCGCTACCGCCAAGGCAGATGGGATCCACCATTATGCCGGGAAAAGTGAACCCGGTGATCCCTGAATATGTCATCAGTGTTGCTCACAAAGTTTACGCCAACGATGTCCTCATTGCTTCACTCAGCGGACAAGGAGCCCTTGAACTCAATGCCTACCTCCCCCTGATCGGTCATGCGCTGCTCGATAGCATGAAATTGCTGATATCAGCGTGTAATACAATGAAAGACAATATGTTGATAAATATCACGGTACATGCGGATGCGGCTCTGCTAAGGCTTTATTCCAGTCCGTCGGTAACCACCGCACTGATCCCGGCAATCGGATACCACCAGGCTGCAAAGATGGCCGGTAAGATGAAGGAAGAAGGCCTGGATGTATTCAGATGCAACAGCAAGTATGGTTTTATGGATGAGGTGAAGCTGAAGGAAATGCTGCAGGCAGACAAGCTGGTGAAACTGGGTTATACACTTGATGATATACAATAATATTAATTATTACATGTGATGGCCGGCAAGGGCAGGGAAATAAAACCCCATATCGGGATCTTCGGCAGGAGAAACCTGGGAAAAAGCTCGCTGATCAACCGCCTGGCCGGTCAGGATATTGCCATCGTCAGCGATGTTGCCGGCACGACCACCGATCCGGTGAAAAAATCGATGGAGATACCCGGAATAGGAGCCGTGGTGCTGGTTGACACGGCAGGCATCGACGATACCGGGGAGCTTGGAGCAAAAAGGATACAGAAAAGCCTCGAAACGCTGAAGATCATCGATCTGGCCCTGTTGCTGGTCGCTGCCAATACCTTCGGACCGGAAGAAGAAGATCTGGTGCGGAAGTTCCGGGAATCTGACACACCCTTCTTTGTCATTCATCATAAAAGCGACCTGGTTCCTTCAGATCCCCGGTTCAGGGCATCACTCGAAGAGAAATACCATACCAGGTTGCTGGATTTTTCCTCCCTTTCTTCCGGCGACACCGGTCCCATCGTAGCTCTGATGAAGGAGCTGATCCCGGAATCTGCATACACTCCCGGACAACTCGTGGGCGACCTGATCCGGTACGGCGATGTGGTATTGCTGATCACTCCCATCGATATTGAAGCGCCGGAAGGCAGGATGATCCTTCCACAGGTTCAGGTAATCAGGGATGTGCTCGACCACGACGGCGTTGCGATAGTGTGTAAGGAAAGGGAAGTGGACGCCTTTTTCAGGAAAATGCAACCCAAACCGGCACTGGTGATCACCGACAGCCAGGTGTTTCCCAAGGCCGATGCCAGCATCCCCCCGGAGATCCCGCTCACCAGTTTCAGCATCGTCCTTGCCCGCCAGAAAGGGGATTTTTCCATTTACCTGCAAGGAACCCCGGCCATCTCCCGCTTAAAAGACGGGGACAAGGTGCTGATCCTTGAATCCTGCACCCATCATGTTTCATGTGATGATATCGGAAGGGTGAAGATCCCGCGCTGGATGAGCAATTTTACCGGAAAGAAACTGCATTTCGATGTGGTGGCAGGACTTTCGGAACTTCCCGGTGACCTTGCTTCGTACGCGCTGGTGGTGCAGTGCGGCGGTTGCGTGATCACCCGCAAACAGGTGATGAACCGGATCCGTCAGGCCGTCAAACTGGGAATACCCGTGACCAATTACGGCATGGCCATCGCTTATATGCACGGTATCTACCAGCGGGCCGTCGCACCTTTCACCGGAGACCAACAGCAACATTCGGATTATCTTTGAAATACCCGTAAAAGCCGGTAATATGAATATTCTGATAACAGGCGCAGGCAAAGGGATAGGACTGGAGCTTGTGAAGCTTTTTGCAAGTGAAAGCGGAAACAATGTCATCGCAGTTTCCAGGAATACTGCTGCCCTGTACGGGTGGCTCGAACATGAAAGGGCGGGCTCTCTGCCATTCTCTGGTGTATATCCTTTCAGTTTCGACCTGCTGAACGGCGATCTGCAGCAACTGAAGGAGTTTACGACCATGCACACCGGCCGGCTGGATATCGTGATCAACAATGCCGGTTTCCTCCTGAAAAAGCCCTGGCAGGACATCAGCCGGGAGGACTTCGACCGTGTTTTTCACACCAACGTTCGGGCTGTTCTTGAAACCACCCAGGTCTTGTATCCTTTCCTGGGGCAGGGGAGCCATGTGCTGAATATCAGCAGCATGGGCGGGGTACAGGGAAGCGTGAAGTTCCCGGGCCTGTCGGTGTACAGCGCCTCAAAGGCTGCCGTTGCGGTGCTTACTGAGTGTCTTGCCCTTGAGATGAATGACAGCGGCATTGCAGTCAATGCGCTGGCACTCGGGGCGGTTCAGACCGAAATGCTTGCAGCGGCCTTCCCCGGCTACCAGGCACCGCTGACTGCATCGGAAATAGCCGGCTTTATCGCGGATTTCGCCCGATCCGGACAACGGTACTTCAACGGGAAAGTGATCCCTGTCGCCCTTTCCACCCCCTGATCATTGCAGCAGGGAGTCAACCCGTATCGCGGCCCGACCCCCGCCTCCAATGTGGCACATGGGTAGATGATGTGTCACATTGCGTTTCCATACATGATCTTTTTTTTGCAGCTGTTTCCTATCCATGTGAACAGGAATAAAACTGGCACTGAAAAATGTTGTTTGATAGTAACAAACAATATTGTATCTTTGCAGTAAACAATACCTTATGATAAGAAAGGATGATCTGTATATTATTGTAAATCAGCAGTTCCGCTCGCATCTTATGCAACCGGATACCATTCCCAGGAATGTGACAGAAAGGATTAACCCGGTTCCCGGCAGAGCGCACATTCTCACGGGCATTAGAAGAAGCGGGAAAAGTACTATTCTCAGGCAATTAGCCGATCGGTTCGGGCAGGTTTATTATCTGAGTTTTGAGGATTTACGGCTGACAGGATTTGAATCTGAAGATTTTGAGAAGCTTGACAATGTTTTCAGGGAGAATTTCGGGGAGCAGGGAGTTTATCTGCTGGATGAGTTGCAGAATGTCAGGGACTGGGAGCGCTTCATCAGACAAAAACTTGACGAAGGCTGCAGGATGGTTATCACCGGTTCCAATGCCAAGCTGCTCAGCAGGGAACTCGGAACGCACCTCACCGGGCGTCACTCTGATCTTGAGATATTTCCATTCTCTTATGATGAATATCTCACATTCATGAAAATTTCTGACTCAGACGCAAGCTTCGGCGATTATTTTTACCAGGGAGGCTTTCCTGAATTTGTCAGGTATCAGAGTAATGATTATTTACAGGGACTGCTCACAGATATTCTGGTGAGGGATATTGCGGTCAGGCATGGCGTCAGAAATGTTAAAACATTGAAAGAGATTGCTGTGTATCTGCTCACCAATGTCAGCCGGGAGTTTACCTATCATTCAATCCGTAAGATATTTCAGTTGGGCGCAACTTCAACCGTGGCAGATTATCTGGCCATGTTTGAGGAGTGTTACTTGCTTTTTATGGTACCCCGCTTTGATTATTCGTTGAAAAAGCAGGCATGGCATCCTAAAAAGATATATTGTGTTGATAATGGTTTGGCAATTGCAAATTCACTTTCTTTTTCCGGTGATCATGGCAGAATGCTTGAGAATCTGGTTTTTAATGCTTTGCGAAGATATTACAGAGAAATCTATTATTACAGGAACGTGCATGAATGCGACTTTCTTGTAAGGGAAAAAGGATCTGTCACTGAAGCCTTTCAGGTATGTTATCAGCTGACATCAGATAATATAACCAGGGAAAGAGACGGGCTTCTTGCGGCCATGGATGAATTCGGATTGAATTCGGGAATCATCCTGACGATGAATGAATCAGATGTGCTGAAAGCAGGGTCAAAGCGGATCATCATTCAACCCGTGAAAGACTGGCTCATTTCCCTTTCCCGTGCTTACTGAGCTTTTTAATCCTCACTTCACCCATTAATGCTCCCGGCCAAAGCGCGGATGCAGATTTTTTAAAATAATTCAACTAATTCAAGAACCAAAATACCTGAATATTGTTTTAAATTTGTAATTATTCTAAATAAGCAAACCAAACAATATCATAATACGATGGAAACAAATCTTTTTGAAAAAGCTAAGGTAATGAAATTCAACGAATTGGTTGATTATTCTGAAAATGGAATCGTAAGCAAAAGGGTACTGGACAAAAAGACCGGCAATGTAAGCCTGTTTTCTTTTGACCGGGGGCAGCGGCTCAGTGAGCATACAGCGCCTTTCGATGCGCTGGTACAGGTGATCGAGGGCCGGGGTGAGGTAGTGATCGCCGGTCAGCCCTTCAGCCTGGATGCCGGAGAAAGCATCATCATGCCGGCCGGCATCCCGCATGCCGTCAATGCCGTGGACCGCTTCAAGATGCTGCTCACCATGATCCGCGAGGCTACCGCCACCCCCGTGTAAAGACGCGATTCATCGCGTCTCCCCCTCAAGTCCCACCAACACTTAACACAACCCCATGTCCGAACTACTCAACAACAGCGAAAAACGCAAAGAACTGCTGAAACATATGATACTTCAGCTTCATGCCGGCGAAGCACCCGACCTGGTGCGCAACCGCCTGGTACAAATCCTGGCTTCCATCCCTTACGACGAAGTGGTGGAAGTGGAGCAGGAACTGATCAACGAAGGACTGCCTGCCGAGGAGGTGCTGCAGTTCTGCGATATCCACACCATGGTGCTCGACGGGCACATCGATCAGTCGGGAGCAAAAGCGGTTCCCGAAGGCCATCCCGTCGATACCTTCCTCAAAGAGAACCAGGCGCTTCAGGCTGAGATCAGCAAGGCAGAAGCTATGTTTACCCAGGTGAATGAGCTGGGCGAAACAGAGACGGCTGAGTACCGCCTTGGCCTGCGAAGGATCTTCAACGGCCTGATGGATGTGGATAAACATTATAAAAGGAAGGAATACCTGGTTTTCCCATTCCTGGAGAAATACGGCATCACCGGCCCGCCCAAGGTTATGTGGGGCAAGCATGACGAGACCCGCGAACTCATGAAAACGGCCATTGAGGCTTTGACCGTGGAAGGTGAACTTGGCAGGGATGACCTGCAGGCAGTGGTTGATTTTGCCCTTAAACCGGCCGTACAGGCTATCGGGGATATGATCATGAAGGAGAACGAGATTCTCTTCCCCATGTGTATGGACAAACTCTCCGATCTCGATTGGTATCAGGTTTACAATCAGACTATTGAATTCGGGTATTGCCTGATTGATCCTGTGGTGGAATGGAAGCCGGAAGGACTGCAGAAAGAAGAGGAATATGAAATGCCGCAGGGTTTCATCCAGATGCCCAGCGGGAATTTCCGCCTCGATGAACTGACCGCAGTATTCAACACCCTGCCCATCGATATCACTTTCGTGGACAAAGACGATAAAGTCCGGTTTTTTTCCATGGGTCCCGAAAGGATTTTTCCCCGGAACCGGGCCATTATCGGCAGAGACGTCAGGTTGTGCCACCCCCCTTCCAGTGTGAATGTGGTGGATCAGATCCTGAACGATTTTAAAAGCGGTAAGGAAAACAGCGCCCCTTTCTGGATACAGCTTCATGGCAAATTCATTTATATCGAGTACTTTGCTCTCAGGGACAAAGACGGCCAATACCTCGGCACCCTTGAATTCAGCCAGGATCTGACCCGCCTCCGGGCCCTGGAAGGAGAGCAGCGCCTGCTTTCCTATACTCCAGGGTCATGATCATGTATGTTTAAAAAATCACCTGTAAAATTTATCATTCAATGTCATCCAGCAACACCGATATCACGCCAAAAACCAGGATAGGAGACCTCCTGGAACATTATCCCGGTCTGGAACCGGTTTTAACAGGCCTTTCACCGGCTTTTGCCAAACTGAAGAATCCCGTTCTTCGCAGGACCCTTGCCAGAGTGGCTACCCTGCAGCAGGCTGCGGCCATCGGCGGAGTAAAAGTCGAAGAGCTGGTCAATACGCTCAGGGCGGCTGCCGGGAAAGACAGTTTTTCCGGTGACACCGTCGACCTTTCCTATGAAGGAAGCCCTGCCTGGTTCAATTCTTCAGGAATCAGCATCCGCTTCGATGCACGACAGCTGATAGAAGACGGAGGTCATCCCCTCGGTGAAGTGATACAACTTTCCAGAAAGCTGCTGCCCGGTGAGATCATGGAACTCACCACGCCATTTGTCCCGGCACCTCTGATAGATAAAATGAAAGAAGCAGGTTTTGATGCCTTCACCATCGAAAGCAAAGGAACTTTCCGGAGCTATTTTTGTATGAAATCCTGATCCCGCAAACCACACGTCCGCAGGTGCATCACGTCACGTGCACATGTTCGCATGTGCATCCGCGCACACGTGCACACGTCTTATTTCCTGTACCGTTGCCCCGTATTCTCTACCATCCGCCGCTCCCACGCCTTCCCATACCCCGGATGAGACGGCGGTGGTGGTATTCCTTTCCCGTTTCCGTTGTCGAGCAGCTTTCTTCCGTCACTTTTCTTCAGGTTACCGTCCATATATTTCATGAAAAGATAATGGAAGAACGCCTTCCAGGTGGCAACAAGGGCATTGCCTGTTTCCACTGAAAATCCGGTGATCAGGGCCACCGCAGCCTCGGGGTCTGTACTGAATAACGCTGCTGCTTTTGCGTCTGTGGCTGCACTTTCTGCCATGTGTTTCTCTTCCAGTTCTTTCTGGTACTGTTCAATCTCCGGATGGATCATGTTGTAACGCGTGTATGCCCAGTTATTTACCAGATTGAATGTCCAGAAAGCTGAATTTTCAGACCACTGTATCATGCTGCCGTTGCCGGTTCTGTATGATTCGGGTATGGCCGTCATGCCACAGTACATGGGAGCGAACACACATCCGTCGGCGTCATCCACACCGAACCAGAAAATGCCGCCGATGGGATCTGGCAGCCAATTTCTTGACTGTGCCACGAAGGTGTAGCCGGTCTGCTGGGTGGCAATCGCTCTTTCGTTGAGATAGGTGAGGCTGTCAACTTTAAATTCCATGGGACGCCAGCGGTAGGGCAGGGCAAAGGGTCCGGCTCCAAGCCCGTCGGTCATCGCCATTGGCGTTCCTTCAAAATGGTCACGCATCAGCCCGAAGACCTGCTGCAGAGTTAGGGGATCATCGGGTTTTACCCACAGGGGCAGGCGGTTGGTGGCATAACCGCCGGGGTTGGATCTGCCGTCGGGGAATGCCGGGGAATGCCTGATCTGTCCGAGCGCATATTCCGTGTAAAAGGGATTTTCCCTAACTTCCCGGTTCACCTGGCGGAAGAAAGACCATATTCTGGCATCGCAGTACCGGGCTCCGCCGAAATCAACGGGATTGTAAACATCCGAGAAGCTGAAATCCGCATCCTTACCCTTATAGAAACCGTTCTTCCTTGCAAAGCCGGTCACATCCGGGCTGTGGAAGCAGTTCTGAGCCGGATCATCCCATTTGTTTGATTTCTGCATGGGGAAAAAGGTGATTCTCGCCTGGTTGGCATGACCGCTGACGTAACCCTCAGGTATCCTCAGGGCAACCCACACCGCCCCTTTTTCGAATTTCCCCTTGCCGATGATCTCCATGATCCAGGCTTCATTGGCATCACTCACAGACAGTGATTCCCCGTGTGAAGCATATCCCCACTGTTCCATCAGTTCCGCGATCACACGGATGGCCTGCCGTGCCGTACTCGCCCGCTGAAGGGCCAGCTTCATCAGGGAGCCGTAGTCCAGAAAACTGCCCGGCTGAGACTGAAGTTCTTCCAGACCGCCGAAAGTGGTTTCCCCGATGGCCACCTGGTGTTCATTCATGAATCCTACCACACTGTAGGTATGAGGTACTTCAGGGATTTGTCCGCTGACCTTCCCGTTTTCATAATGCACAACATCAACCATGGCGCCGGCCGGATGATCGGCAGCGGGATAGAAAAACAAACTTCCGTAGCGGGTGTGAGAGTCGGCGGAATAGGTGATGATTACAGAACTGTTATTGCTGGCCTTTTTGGTGATGATCAGGTTGGTGCAGGCCTTGCTGACGTGGCCGCCAAAAAGGAAGATGGTGACAAAAACCGCGACTGAAGAAAAGTTTGAAATTCTAACCATTGTTGTGAGTTTATTTTTTGGGCATCAAAGATAATTATTGGCCCGGGATATTGACAAGGGACGGTTTTGTTCGTATCTTTTCAGCCTAATTCTGAATAATATATTTAATAATTCAATTACTTAAATACTGAAAAAATGAGAACATTCGTACGCTGTACCCCAGGCATCGTCCCGTGTCTGGTATTCTTCATGAATATACTTCATGCACAGGATCTTACATGGACAGGGAATGTTTCTGCCGACTGGTTTACAGTCGCAAACTGGAATCCTGCCCAGATCCCTGCTGCTGGTAATCATGTGGTCATCCCTTCCGGTCTTGTCAATTACCCGGTGATCACTGCGCTTCCGGCAGCCTGTCACAATCTGTCCATTGCGCCGGGAGCATCATTGACACTTGATGATGATCTGACCGTAAATGGTGATGCGGAGATTTCGGGTCAGGTTTCCATCTATTCATACGATAACCTGATCATCACAGGTGATATAGACTGGATGGCGGGTTCCACGGCACAGATGGAGAATCTCAGCTTTATCAAAATCAGCGGTGACTGGACGTTTCATGCCGGAGCCTCGGTGAACCTGACGACGGGTGAGGTGCAGTTTCAGGGAAACAATGATTGCTGGATCACATCTCATGAAAGTGTTTGCTATTTCAACAGGGTGGTCAACAATATCGTTGCTCCTGCTGCCCTGAATTTCAGTCAGTCATCTACGGAGGATGTAAACCTGAATGAGGATTTCATCAGCGGAACAGCCACGGAAGTGCAATATCATTCACCTGCGGCATTTAGAATTCATGGTGAATTGGCCGTTTTCGATGCACATATCCGTTGTTATGACGGAGATATCATCCTGACCGGCAACCCGGGGAACAACTTCACACCCCTGCCCGGAAGCTTCCTCAATGGATTGATGGTGGATATCGGTACGAATACCTGGGAAATCTGGGATATGTATTTGGATACGCTGTGCATCAAGGAAAGCATCGGTCTTTACTCCGGTCAGATCATCCTGCACCAGTTGGTGTTGACCGTGGGATTGAACTATGTCGACACGGCCAATAAAATTATATATGGTAACAGCAAGGCGGTTTTTAACGGTGTATACCCCGAGCAGGTTGTCGAGGGAGGGCATTTTCAACACCTGGTGCTTGACAATCCAGGCGGTTACCTGGCCTTTGTTAATCAGGATGTCGTGGTCGACAAATTCGAATGGACAGCGGGTCTGGTAAAGGTCGTGAATGCGACGGTTACTGTCAGTGACTTCACTGCAAATGGCATCCCGGGGTCCTGGGAGATTTATTCAGGGAGTCTTTTATTGGATAATACTACAGGGGGACTTGACCTGTTGGGCAGTATGAATATTATTGATGGAACGGTACTATTAAATGCACCAGGGGCTACAATTCACTGGCCGGGAGCAGACGACTGCAGTTTCTTTATGTCGGGCGGTATCCTGGATGTCCGTTCAACTGCTTTTGAATACAGCGGATCATACAGCAATTTCAATTACCAGATCGCCGGCGGGGAAATATGGGTTTCCGGCGACCTGATTGGTTATAACCCTGCTATCCATCCGGATCATGGCGCCATACAATTCACTTTTAGTGGATCTTCAATGATTTATGCTGTTCCGGGTTTTGCATTTTATGACCTGATCATATCAAAATGCCCTGCCGATACGGCCATCATCGTTGATAATATCCTGATTAAAGGGGATTTCACCCTGAATTCAGGTCACTGCGCAGCACCGGATACCATCGTGATCAGGGGTGACTGGACGAAAAACACCCTCGGTCCGTCCTTCATTCCGGGAACCGGCAAAGTGATCTTCAGCGGGCAACAGGACAGTTATATCTGGACTGATGAGAACTATTACGACCTGGTGGTGAAAAAGTCCGCTGCAGATACGGCAAGGCTATATCTGGCGCAGAACAGCAACCTGAATATCCTGAACGATCTGTTGGTGCAACAGGGGTCCTTCAACCTTCGCATGAATACCAGCCTCAACATAGGCGGCAATGCGGTGATCTCCCTGCTGGCCGGGTTGCAGTCCTATTCCGGTCTGGACAATACGATATATCTGCATGGTAACTGGTTGAATGCCAATGTACTGACTCCAAATTTCTACCGTGGATTCCGGTCTGTCAAGGACTTCATTGTCAACGGCAGCGGAAATCAGTCGCTCGTTTCAGCCATCGGTTATGAAACTTTCAACAACCTGAGAATCGACAAACCTTCCGGGGAATTCAACCCGCAACACGGGGTTCATATATCCGGCAACCTGGATCTGGTTTCAGGCACCTGGAAAAACGGGCAGGCAGGTTTGACCCATTTCCTGAGTGGAGACGGGCTTGTGCATGCAGGCGGAAGCTGGAACGGGCTTGTAAATCCCGGGATATTTGCTTTTTCCGGTGCGGCCTTTCAAAGTTTTGCCTTCAATGGTAACGGATGCATGCCTGAAATCCATGTGGAAAAAATGGTTCCCGAAGGGAGTTTGGAACCTTATGATGGCAGGGTCTGGCTGAATTCTGACCTGAACTGTCCGCTTGGTTTGCTGGTCGTGAACATGGGCGAATTCGACCTGAATGGCCATACGGCCGCTTTCGGTGGCGGCGTTGTGCTGTTGACAACGGCAGCCATCCTGGAAGTGGATACGGGCGCCACTCTCAGGCTGGGTACACAAGGTCTGTGGTCGAACGGCGGTGTGATCAGGGTCATGGGTGCAACCGGCGATGAGGCTATTATCACCCATATCGGGCAAAACTATTATCATTTTACCACGGAGTTCGGTGAACTGCACTCACGTTATGCCATCTTCGAGTACATGGACAGCCAGGGGATCACCCTGGGTAACGGAACTGCCGTAAATCCCTTCCTGGGATTCAGTCACTGTACTTTCAGGGAGGGACAGGCCGGGGGCGTATTGCTCCGGCTGACCGACCAGGAAATCATGTCGCAACATACAAACTTTCCTGAGAACAGCTGGGGCAGCGCAAACAATGTCACCATGCTCTCCGCTTCCGGTGAGGTGAATTTTGTGGGTTATACAGGTGATTTCAGCGGGGAAGCATACGAGAACGATACTTACGGCAATATCAACTGGTTGGGAGCCATGCTGATCAATGCCGTGGCAGTGCCCCAGACCATCAATCCCGGTGAATCATCCCAGCTCGGAGTGGTCATCGCCGGCGGTTTTGAACCGTTCACCTTCAACTGGTCACCTGCTACCGGACTCAGCAATACCGGCATCCAAAACCCACTGGCCTCGCCTTCTGTCACAACCACCTACCAGGTCACAGTAACAGATTCCCAGAGCAATGTGTTGACAGACACCGTGACTGTGACTGTGGTCGTGCCTCAGGGAGCTGCCGTGACAGGCTCCGTCAGCTACATGAATCTTTCACAGGATCCGCTGTCCGGAGTAAAAGTGGTGCTTTATCAGAACAATACCGCCATTGACTCAGCAATCACAGACGTTTCCGGCAATTTCGCCTTCCCCTTCATTGAAGCCGGCCTGTATGGCATCCGCTGCTATTCCGAAACACCCTGGGGAGGGGTCAATGCCACCGATGCCCTCATCATCCTGAGGCATTATGTGGGGATGATCACGCTGACAGGACTCCTCTTCGAAGTGGCAGACGTGAACGACAACGCCTATGTCAACTCCCTCGACGCCCTGATCACGATCCGGAGATTTGCCGGGTATATCAACGGTTTCCCCGCAGGCGACTGGGCTTTCGGTCTGCCGCAGGTATTAGGTGTCGGTACAACCCCCGTCAACCTCGAAATTCCCGGGCTTTGCTATGGTGATGTGGACAGATCCTACGAACCGCCATACAAGCTTGCGCCTGAAAGGCTCATCCTCATTAAGGAGGGGATGACGGAAACGGAACAGGGAGAAACTGCCCGGATACCTTTCTTTATCTGCCAGGATCTCGAAGCCTCGGCCGTTTCGATGAAACTCGGCTGTCCGTATGAGCTTCAGGTGCTTGACGTTATCATGGCCAACGGGGAACCCGCCCTCTTCCGCCAGGATGACGGGCTACTGAGCATTGCATGGTATAACACAACACCGCTGCGCCTGCGGTCCGGTGACTGCCTGCTACATCTCGTGGTACGGACGGATCGTCCGGGTGATCTGCCTGAGATGGAAATGTTCAACGGCAGTGAAATAGCCGATGCAGCGGCCGTGCCGCTTGAAAGCGTGATGCTGAAATACCCGGAGCTGCGAAGCTCTGTGAATGAACCCGGACTGGTACTTTATCCGAATCCTGCCGGCAGAAGTGTTTTCCTCTCTCTGTCCTTAACTGAACAATCTGGCGTGTCACTCCGGATTTTCAATACCACCGGGAAATGTGTGTATGAACGTACTTACGGATCATGCGACAGGCTGACACAATATCTCAGACCGGATGAGGACCTTGGCGGTCCGGGAGTGTATCATGTCAGATTCCTGGTTTCAGGTAATCAGGGAACAGAATGTATTGACCGGAAACTGGTAGTTGAACGGTAGGAGCAGGGAACGGTGCTGTTGTTGTTTCCAGAAATTATCTGTGAAGGTTGTTACACATATTTGGGAATTTTTTTATTAACCACCTAATATTCAGTTATATGAGAAAATATTTTATCATGCGTCCACTGTTGCTAACAGTGCTTTTTATCATGACCCGGGCGGCGCTGCCACCGTTGGTATACAGTCAGGTTTGCCCGAATATCACCGGGCAGGTGCTTTACCTGAACAGCGTTTTGTCCCCGGTTTACGGAGTGACGGTTGAACTGCGGTCGAACGAGGGGCAGGTACTTGCCACTGATATCACAAATTACCAGGGCAGCTTTTCTTTTTGTCACACAGAAGCGGGTGGGTATTATCTGACCTTCAGTCCGGTACAGGAGCCGGCCGGCATCAATGCCACCGATGCGCTCCTGGCCTTGCAGCATTTTGTGGGAGTGCTGACGCTGGAGGGAATGCTTTTCACGGCAGGTGACGTAAATGCAAGCGGATACATCAACTCGGTGGATGCCTTTATGATCCTGCAGCGTTTTGCGGGTCTGATACCCACCTTTCCGGCAGGAGACTGGCTTTTTGAGCCTGTGAATTTCAGTCTGGAAGCCGGCGGGAGCATTGTCCTGACAGTACATACCATCTGTTACGGCGACCTGGATGCTTCTTTTGTACCGCCTCCCTGTACACCCATGCCCAGCCAGGCGGATGCCGGTCCGGATCAGAATGTCGGGAGTACTTCCACCACCCTGGGTGGCAACACACCTGCTTCCGGCCAGGGGCTCTGGAGCATCCTGAGCGGAGAAGGAGGAACGGTGGAGGAGCCGGATAATCCCAATTCACTGTTCACCGGATCCCAGGGCAGCAGCTATACCCTGGTATGGACGATCTCCACCATTTGTGAATCCAACAGCGATACGGTGGTCATTACCTTTACCGATCCGGGTATGGGTGGACCCTGTCCCGGACTTCCGTCTTTTGAATATGAGGGACAGACATACAATACCGTCCAGATAGGAACCCACTGCTGGATGAGGGAGAACCTGAATGTGGGAACTATGATCCCGATGGCTACCGTGGCTTCTGACAACGGAACAGTCGAAAAGTACTGCTACAATAATGATCCTGCCAACTGTGCCGTTTACGGGGCTTACTATCTGTGGAATGAAGCCATGCAGTATACCGATGTACCCGGCAGCCAGGGGATTTGTCCGCCGGGCTGGCATTTTCCCGGCCAGGATGACTGGTGCAGCCTGCTTACCTTCCTCGATCCCACGGTTGATTGCATGGTGAATCCCGGCAGTTTCACGGGGACGGATGCAGGGGGAAAACTGAAGGAATACGGAGAAACCCACTGGCAGACACCCAATACGGGTGCCACCAACGAAAGCGGTTTCACTGCCCTCGGAGCCGGACAAAGATTTTACTATGGTGTCAGCACAGGAATCCATGTCGGGGCATACCTCTGGTCATCCTCAAAGAGTGAAGGCGGATTTCCGCTTTACTGGCAGATGACTTCCTCCAGCGCCCAGATCGCACGCCAGCTTACAGGGGCTGCATTCGGCTATTCGGTAAGGTGTGTGAAGGATAACTAATGTAACCGGATCATTTGCATTGCCTGTTATACTCATTCTACCCAGCTTTTCTTCGCACACCTGGCTAGAATGAGTATAGATGGGAGGTCTGCCGGGCTTCAGCCCAACAACATTCACACTTTGTGAATTCTCGTATATCGCCGGGCGGTTTGTTTGCCACTGGCGGAGGCTCAATGAGAAATGAGACCAGCATGAATTGAATGGGGTCTTTCATTACAAGTCCCGGTTATTTTTCAAATTTCCGGCAAAATACTTTTTTTTTGCCGTTTTATAGTTTACATTTGTCCTGCTTCTTAAATAATACTACGGCAAAAAATCAATTAATCGAACAACTGGTCCGATCCTTTGGCGATAAGCAGATTCTTGAAAAATCGGATTTTCTTGCTTTTTACAGGCAAAGTGACCCGCTTGTAAAGGATACCACGGTCAATTGGCGCATTTACAATCTTGTCCGGTCGGGAGTGATCGAAAGGATTGGCAAAGGAAAATTCAGGTTTGGCAACTCCAGAATCTGGATTCCGGGACGCTCAGCCCAGATTGTCTCCCTGCATAGAAAGTTGAAGAAACAATTTCCATTCCTCGATATCTGTGTATGGAGCAATTCCGTTTTTAACGAGTTCATGGTTCATCAGCTTTTTAGATACTATATTATCATCGAAGTTGAAAAAGACACAACGGAAGCAGTTTTCTTATGGTTAAAAGATGCCGGGTACAATGCTGCCCTCAATCCTTCTGATGATTTCATCAACAAATACTTTATCGGAAACAATGAATATGTCGTTGTCAAACCGCTGATTTCCGAAGCTCCCTTGCAAACAGTCGATGGTATCATACTGCCTTCTCTTGAAAAGGTACTGGTTGATATTGTTTGCGACAAACCGCTTTTCAACGCAGTACAGGGTTCAGAAATGAGGGACATATACACCGGAGCTTTTCAGAAATACACTGTTTTATATGATCGTCTCCTCCGGTATGCCGGGCGCAGGGGTAAACGGGAAGAAATGGAAGATTACCTTGGAAAATTACACATTTCCGGCAATAATGATAAAATATTGCCGGATTATAGTATATGATAGACCGGGAAAAAATTACACTGGAATGGATCGAAAAAGTGTCTGCAGCCCACCGGAATGCAGATAAAATCCTCGTGGAGAAGGCGATCAGGGCATTCCTTCTGCTCGAAGGCCTTGCTAAAGAAGGAATACCTTTCGTATTCAAAGGGGGCACTTCCCTCATGCTTCATTTTCCCGTACCCGGAAGACTTTCTATTGATATAGATATTATCATCCCCGGGAATTTGGGTGATCTTGAGACAAGACTGGATACCATTGCCGTATCACAGGGATTTATCAGGCGGGAGCAACAACAAAGGCCTGTTGCCCCGGCAATGATCAAAGCGCATCATAGGTTTTTCTTTCGGCCATCATACCGTACAAGGGAAGATGAAGATTATGTCCTGCTCGATATCTTGTCCGAACAAGTCAACTATGGCCGGTTAATCGAATTGCCAATCCGGTCAGCTTTTCTTCCACCCGACGATAATCCCTTACGCGTCAGCTTGCCCAGCACAGAAGATTTGCTTGGGGATAAGCTCACCGCCTTTGCTCCGAATACCACCGGTGTTCCTTATTTCAAGAATGAGGATCGCATGAGCATGGAAATCATCAAACAGCTTTTCGATATCGGAACGCTTGCTGATGCAGTGTCTGACATAAACCTGATCAGATCAACGTTTCTGAGGTTTGCTGAAACTGAACTGGTCTATCGTCAATTACCTGATCTGACCCCTGCTGATGTCCTTGAAGATATCTTCCAGACTGCCTTGAGTGTCGTCTCCCGTGGTACTGATGGCAAAGGTAACTTCACTGAGTTGCAGGATGGAATACAGCGCATCCGGGACTTCATCTTTTCTGAAAACTACCATCTCGAAAAAGCCATTGTTCATGCCTCTAAAGCAGCATGGCTTGCTACACTGATAAAGTATAAAAGTGTCACGTTTGAGCGATTCACTTCACCGGCACAAATTCGCGACTTCATTATCACCGGGGGAGTAAATACCAAACTCAACCGCTTAAAGAAATCAAGCCCCGAAGCTTTTTTCTATTGGTATCAGATTGCAAACATCATCAATGCACATGCGCCTGACTGATTTTACCCTTGATTCATACCGTATGTTTATACTGAATCGTACTGAAAATGCGATGCACTTTTCGCTTTCAATCATCCAATGAATTTATGTAAAAGACTGTATTTCATCCTGTAAAATTGATTTATAAATTAACACCCGCTGCGCAAATGAACAACCCTAAGGAACAACAGCATTTTGAAGGTATTTCCGGCAAATATCAGGCTGCAGCTGATACATGGAGCATGATGTACGATCAGATTCAACTGCGGCTTGATCAGATTGTTGCAGGACGCGATGTGCTGGATGTGGGCAATGGCGGGAAGTTTTCCTATGATACACAGCTTCCCCGCCGGGTCATTGCCATGGATATTTCACCCGCTATGTTGAAGCATATCACCGATCCCGGAATAGAAAAACTGGTCGGCGATGCGAGAAACATGAATATCGTTGCCGATGCTTCCGTCGACTTAGTCGTGTTTCAACTGGTGCTGCACCATATTCACGGAGCTAAGCTTGGTGAATCCATAGATACACTCGACAGTATCCTCCATGCATCCTTTAACAAGCTTCGCCCCGGCGGTACCCTGGTGATCATTGAAGGATTGTTGTCAGGATTTACCTACCGGGTACAGGCTGCGCTGTTTCAGCTTACGCGGCGCATCCTGGGGCGTCTCGGTGTTTCGATGATCTTTTTCTATACGCTGAAAATCCTCAAAAAGCATGCGAAACGCGCTTTCAATATTTCTGAAGCGGACATCGAAGTCATCCCCCTGCATCTCACTGGCCGGACAGATCCGCTTGGCGGAAGTTTTCCCGGCCTGATAAAGATACCGGCACGCTTCCATCCATTGCATTTCACCATGATCCTTGTTCAAAAGATGCAATGACAGGGATTGGAAAGGTCTGCACGTGGAAAGGAATTGCAATACCAGGGAGGAAAGTGGGACTGGTATTGTAAAAAACGTCATAAGGCAGGGCTTTCAAATGGTATCTTTGAGGAACTGATACACCTGATGAGGGCCATTTGGCATAATATGTAATTTTGTGACTAATGAAAGAAAACCGTATCTTTGTGTGAGGTGTTCTCAGTCTTGACAGGTTTGCAAAGCAAAGCTGTTTCAACTGAGCTATATCGTACACCGTTATTACACAATTTTTCGTAAACCTGTTCCGTGTCGGTATAATAATATGAATCAGGAAGTTAAAAATATCATTATCAGTATATTACAGGATTATAATCCCGTGAGGATTGGCATATTTGGTTCTTATGCGAGAAATGATAACTGCCAATCCAGTGATATCGATATCCTTGTAAAATTCAAATCTACCCTCTCACTGCTCCAGTTAGTTCATATTGAAAGAATGATATCCCAAAATCTCGGTATTAAAGTTGACCTTGTTACGGAAGGTGCGATAAAGAACAAGATTGTCAAAGAACACATTGAAAAGGATCTTCAAATTATCTATCAATGATAAAGAATGATCAGGTTTATCTGGAACATATTCCTGAATCAATCAGGAAAATTGAGAATTTTGTAAAGGGTATCACAAAATTTGAATTTGAATGAAGTGTTTTATTCCAGGATGCTGTAATAAGAAACATTGAAATAATTGGAGAAGCAACATAGAAGATCTCAAAACAATTTGCTCAATTGCATCCTGAAATCCCCTGGCAGGATATGGCAGGCATGAGAGACAAGCTCATTCATGACTATCTTGATGTTGATATAGAAGTTGTTTGGAAAACTGTAGAATCAGATCTTCCGCTTCTCAAAGATTTGATACAAAACATTTGACCTCGGTGCCAGTCCCCTGTGGCTAATAAAAGCTTCAGCCAAAAACCTACGTTACTGCTTCACCTTCTTCAGCACCTCATCCTGGATGGCCCTTGGAACGGGGAGGTACTTGAAGAAGTCCATGGAGTAGTTGGCGCGGCCGCTGGAAAGGTTCCTCAGCGCCGTGGCATAGCCGAACATCTCGCTCAGGGGAACCAGTCCGACGAGCTTTTGGGATCCTTTGCGGTGCCGCCTCATGGATTCTATCTTTCCCCTTCTGCGGTTCAGGTTGCCCACAATGTCGCCGATGTATTCGTCGGGGGTGTTCACCTCGATTTTCATCACCGGTTCCAGCAGGATGGGGCCTGCCTTGAGAAAAGCATTTTTAAAGCAGATACTCGCGCAGGTCTGGAAAGCCATGTCGGAGGAATCCACAGGGTGGTATTTTCCATCGTGCAGTACCACTTTCACATCTACAACGGGGAAGCCGGCCAGCACGCCTTTTTCGAGGGTCTTCCTGATCCCCTTGTCCACAGAAGGAATGAACTCTGCCGGTATATTCCCGCCCTTCACCCGCTCGATAAACTCATATCCTTTGTCTTCATTGGGCTCGATGCGGATATAGGTCTGGGCGAACTGGCCCTTGCCTCCGGTCTGCTTGGCATGCCGGTAGTCCTCGTCGGCCTCGGTGGTGATGGTTTCGCGGTAAGCAACCGCGGGTTCTCCCAGGTTCACCTCCATATTGAACTCATGCAGCAGGCGGTCGACCATGATCTCGAGATGTAATTCCCCCATGCCGGAAATGATGGTTTCTTCAGTCTCATCATCAAAGCGAACGCCGAAGGAGGGATCTTCATTGGTAAGCTTGTGCAGGGCTTCACCCAGCTTCTCCTGGTCTTTGCGGGTTTTCGGAGTCACCTTCAGCTCGATGACCGAGGGCGGGATATTGATGGATTCAAGCAGTACCGGGTGATTCATGTCGCAAAGGGTATCACCCGTCTTGGTGTATTTCATCCCGATCAGAGCTACGATTTCACCCGGACCGGCTTCCTGTATCTCTTCCCTGTCCTTGGCATGGATGCGCAGGATACGGCCTGTCCGTTCATGCTTGTTGCGCCTGGTGTTCATCAGTTGCATGCCGCTCACCAGCTTTCCGGAATAGATCCGGATAAAAGTCTGCTGCCCGACGTAAGGATCGTGGATCAGCTTGAAGGCCAGGGCTGAAAAGGGTGATTTCTCCGACGGACAACGCGAATGGGTCTTCTCTTCGTCATCAATGTCATTTCCGACCACGGCGCCGATGTCGAGCGGTGAGGGGAGGTAATCGGTCACTGCATCCAGCAGCAACTGAATACCCTTGTTTTTGTATGCTGCACCAGAGAAGACCGGCGTGATCATCAGTTTCAGCGTGGCTTCCCTTGCCGCTTTCTTCAGCAGTTCCACGGGTACTTCCCTGTCATCGAGATAAAGCTCCATCACCGTGTCATTCACTTCGGCCACCTTTTCTGTGATCAGGGCTTTCCCGGCTGCTGCCTGTTCCTTGTATTGCGGAGGAACAGGGATTTCTATCCTTTCGAGCTCCCTGAATTCATAAGCTTTACCTTCCACAAGATCGATCATTCCCCTGAAGTCTTCCTCCGATCCCATGGGTAACTGGAAAGGCACTGCATTGGCATCGAGGTTCTCATTCATCTGCCTGACCACTTCCTGGAAGTCTGCACCTGTTCTGTCCATCTTGTTGACAAAAGCAATGCGGGGTACCTTGTACCGGTGGGCCTGATTCCAGACTGTTTCGCTCTGGGGTTCAACTCCGCCTACGGCACAGAACAGTGCCACCATACCGTCGATCACCCTGAGAGAGCGCTCCACTTCGATGGTGAAATCCACATGTCCGGGCGTGTCTATCAGGTTGATCTGGTAATCATTCCACTGGCAGGTAATGGCTGCGGAAGCGATGGTGATGCCGCGTTCCTGCTCCTGCTTCATGAAATCCATGGTAGCCTGGCCGTCATGGACTTCACCTATTTTCCGGCTGCTTCCGGTGAAAAATAAAATTCTTTCGGTGACCGTGGTCTTGCCTGCATCAATATGAGCAGCAATACCGATGTTTCTGAGTTTGCGTAATGGCATGGATGAAAGGGTCTGGTGAGCTTGTTTGTGGGCTTGTCGGTATAACAAGCTGAAGTCTTGATTGTTTGTTAAGAAATATTAAAATCATCCTTACTGAAGCGCTTCATGCATCCCCTGTCCATCCTGCAAACGGTATAACTGATATCGGTTTTGGGTTTAATTCACTTTCTGAAATACCGACACGGAACAGGTTTGCGAAATGGTGTGTCATAACGGTGTACGGCATAACTCAGTCTAAACAGTTTTGCATTCGCAAACCTGTCATGACTGAGTATATTTGCTGACTGCTATCTGGCCCATGCTTCGACTCCGCTCAGCATGACGGGTAAACTTATTGATATTCAATTCTTAAACTTCACTTCTGGAACAACTCCTGAATGCCAACTGCTGTTGCTAACCGGCGATCTCCGCAGTTCATTCCTTTGTTTTAATCGATAACATACTGATAAAGAAACTGTTTTGTATGAGCTGTACACCGAAGATCAGGGAAAAGACGGCTGGTATCACCAGGCGGAAGGTGTCGGATGGGTTGAGGTGACCGAAACCGGTGCGGTACCAGAGGATGAGGGTCCACAGGGTAAGCAGGACGGCTGCGAGGATAAAGAGCGCGCCCGCTAAGATACATTTCTCAAGGCTGAGTAGTTTAATCCAGAAGTGATACTGCCTGTCTTTCGGGAGCAACCGGTTTATTCCGCCGTAGATCTTTGCGATCGCATAGAAAAAGATAAACTGTATTCCGATAAAGATGCTGCTGCCGGCATAGAGCAGTGTATGGACATCAAACTCAATGTTTTTCAGGTGGATGGGCCGGAAAAGGAGCATCAGACTGAGTAAGGCACCGGCGATGAAAAAGAAGAGTCCCGGTACAAAGAAAAGCCACCTGGGACTGTAGATCAGCAGAAACCTCAGGTGCCGCCATCCATCGCGCCAGGTATTGAGGTGGGGGGGGCGGTCGCGGCCGTCTTTTTTAAGTGTGGTTGGAACTTCAGTGATTTTCAGACCATTGAGTGCTGATTTCACCACCATTTCAGAAGCAAATTCCATCCCGGTGGTGCAAAGGCCGGTGTTCAGGATGCGCTCCCTGTTGAATCCGCGCAGTCCGCAATGAAAATCCCTGACCCTGATGTTGAAAAACAGGCGGCCGGTAAAGGAAAGGACGGGATTGCCCAGGTAGCGGTGCAGAAAAGGCATGGCTCCTTTGGCAATGCCGCCTTTGAAACGGTTTCCCATGACCAGGTCGTTGCCTTCACGCAATTTTTCGACGTAGGGTCCGAGGTTCAGGAAATCATAGCTGTCGTCGGAGTCTCCCATGATTACAAAGCGGCCACGGGCAGCCTTAATGCCGTTCAGCAGGGCGCTGCCATAGCCCTTTTCTTCCACATTGACCACCCTTGCACCAAGAGATCCGGCTATCTCAACGGATTTGTCGGTGCTGCCGTTGTCGGCGATGACAATCTCTCCTGTTACACCTGAAGATGCAAGATACTGCCTTGCTTTTGAAATACAGATTCCAAGGGTGCGCTCCTCGTTCAGGCAGGGCATCAGGATAGTCAGTTCAGGGCCTGGCTCATTCATTGACGGTTTGTTTTGTAAATAATAACTTGATTTTACGGAAGATAACGCCGGTGATAGCGGGGTCGGTCAACATCAGTACCAGCGGCAGCAACATCAGCCAGGCCACACGGCTCTGATAACGGGCAAATGTACCCGAAAAAGCGGCACATATCAGGGCGTTGATGTATATGGAAATCAGGATAAAGGCAATAAGGATTTTATACCCTGCAGGTATCCTGGAAAACAGCAGTATGAGCAACACCATCAATCCAAATGCGAGCAGGAACATTTGCACACTGTTGACGATCCTGAAGTCTATCCCTGTATTGCTTTGCCTGGCACTGAAGTACTCTTTGACCTGCATATTGAATTTCCGGTAGATCATCGTATAGGTGTTCGTCCCTTCGTGCTGTTTCGGCAATTCCCCGGTGTCAAAGGTGAAGAACTGCTTGAAGGAGGATTCAAAAGACCTGGTAATGAATATTTTAGTATATTCCGGATGACGGAAAATGCTCCTGATGATGGCGTTGTACTCATCCTTATTGGCTTCCCATCCGCCTGTTTTATATACAGGACTGTGTTCTCCGTCCCAGAGAAAATCCCATGGGATCGCATCTTTATACTGACAGATCTTGTATTCTTTATACCAGCAGTTCTTTTGAAGATAGTCCTGCAGGATACCCAGGTCGGATAGCCTGCCCATCATAAATACGTGGGATCCGCGGGAAATGGCGAAGGTGCGGGCCAGCGCATAATGCGTCAGGGAAACGCTGCCGATGGCAAAAAACAGAAGCGTCCAGGTAAGGATCAGCCTTTTGGCTGAGGGGAATCCGGGGATCCTTCTGATTTTGCGAAAAAGGATCAGCACCGTCAATAAAAACAGCAGGCTGAAACCGATCATCATGTGGGAGTTGTGCATGCTGACACCAAGGAAAAACAACAGGGATATGATGAAATAATCCCTTGTTTTCAACGATGGTGCAAGTAACAATAAACCCACGGCCAGCAGGGTGACGGGGGTAAATATGTCCGGCATCAGGGTACTGGCTGCAAATGATGCACCGGTGAAGAATGTGATGAGGAAAATGAAAGTCAGAAAGGGAATGAGGGTATTTCTGGATGGTTGAAAATAATAGAAATAGTAATAAACTGACAATGAAACCATTAGTCCCTGAGCAAGCACCACCAGCCACAGGGAATCTGCCATGCTGACGTGCCGCAGGAAAAGGCCGTAGGTAATGGGCCTGTCGAGGGGCACTGCGTTATGATACCCGGCGTAGAGGTAAGCACCCGTGTCCCAGAAAGTGATGGGGTAGTGGTTGTAAAAAGCCCAGAAACAAAGCATGAAACCTCCGGTGAGGATCAGCAGCACTTGTTTGGTTCTGCTCATGGGTTATCTTTAAAATGCAATGAATCAATCTGTTGCTGTTCCATGATAGGTCTTCTTCTCATAATTGCGTAATGATAATCATTGCAAAACTCGTAATCTTTTACCACAATCCCTTCATTATTCTGTGTATTTTTGCCGCCTGTTTACGGCCTGACCATTCGCTCAGGTCAACCCACTAAGCATGCAAGTTCGTTTATATTAATTTTCACAGCTAATTCCGGATGAGAAAAAACATCTATTTATTGATATCAATGTATCTGTTGACAGGTCAGTCACTTCAATCGCAGGAGTGTGTGCAGGCCGACTGGGTGAAGACTATCGGCGGAAACGCGATCCACTGCATGATCACCGATGCAGCCAGGACGCCGGACGGGGACTTTGTCGTACTCGGCTATTACGGAAATGCACCCCTGGTGCTGGATACGATCACCCTGCCTGCGGCTCCGGGCACACCCTATTACCTTGCTGTGATCGACACCGCCGGCAATGTGCGCAAGGCTAAGCTGGCCATGTCAGGAGGCGTTAATCCATACAAGATCAGTGTGGGTGCCGATGGCAGTGTTTATGTGACCGGGTATTTCAACAGCGGGATGATAGGGCCGGATACGCTCCCCACCACCAGCCGCCAGCGTTTTTTTGCCGCGAAGTTCAATGCAGCGCTTGACCTGGTCTGGAAGCGGTTGAGCGACTGGATGAGCGCCGACTGCAAGGGCTTTGACATTACCGTGGATCTGAATGGAAATGTCTATGCGGTGGGCACTTTTGAAGACAATGCATTTAAGCTTGGCGACTTTGCCTGCGAGAACCGGGGAAGCTGGAATTCATGGTCGGACGATGCCTTCCTTTTAAAACTGAATGCTGCAGGCGGCACGGAATGGCTGTTCGGCATCGGCAGTGCGCAGGATGAGGCGGCAAGGACGGTTACTGCCGACAGTACCGGGAATATTTTTGTTACCGGTGTCACCACCTTTTCCAATTCGGTTTTGTATTTCGATGAACAGCATGCCATTACCAAGGGGGAGGGCAATATGACCCTGTTTTATGCGAAGTACAGCGGGCTCGACGGACACTGTATCTGGGGCCGGACAGCAGGGGAGTATTACAGCGGGTCCAGGCTTTATCCCAATGATGCCGCCCTGGGCAGCGACGGAAGCTTTTTCCTTTGCGGAGAGATAGCCGGAAGGGTTTACATGGAACCGGAAACGGCCTACAGCCCTGATAACGGCGGCTTTCTCACCCGGATCAGCGCAACTGGCCAGTGTGATTGGATACATGTGATCAACGGGCAGGGCAGCAGCGAGTATGCCCATGATGTGGCTTACCACAACGGCCTCGTGGCTGTTGCCGGGGAATTATTCAGCAATCAACCCTATGTGGCGGATTTCCCGTTGTATTCCATACAGACAGGGGGCAGTTTTGATGCCTTCAACGCCCAGTTCCTTGAAGACGGTACCCTTCTCTGGGCACGGGGGAACAACAGTCCCTCCATGACCGGATACCACAGCCTGGGAATTGCCATTGACAACAATGGCAACCAGCTCATCTTCGGCGGATTTCTCGGAGCACAGTCGTGGTATCCCCTGAGTGTGAACGGCAGCAGTTCATACCTGAAGGCTTTTATCGTCAGGTTTTCAAGTGGTGGTCAGGCCCCGGCCTTTACTGTCTCGGCCGGTCCCGACAAGTCCGGGATCTGCGGGAGCAATATTCAGCTGAACGGCAGTACTTCGCCTTCTAATCTGCCCTTCGGCTGGTTCCCCGACCTGGGATTCTCCGCTAATGGCACCAAAACACCCTATATCCAGCCGGCCATGCCCGGCAATTATATCTTGTACGCCACATCCCTGGGATGCACCCGCTCAGATACGGTGTTCGTTGATCTCAGCAATTACGGACTCAGCCTCTCTCTCCCACAGTCGGTGGAATTCTGCCATGGCGACAGTGTGCAACTGCCGGCTGTGTGCAATGAGCCTGGCGCAACTTTTCAGTGGATTGTGGAGCGCTATCTCAGCAACGATACCATTGCCAGTCCCTGGGCCAAACCACCCCTTACAACAAACTATATCGTTACAGCCACCCACAATTCCTGCAAGATCACAGATACAGTCACCGTCTTCTCCAGACCCAAACCTTTTATTGCACTGCCGAAGCAGGACAATTATTATGGCAACTGGCGCTTTCACCTTTGCCAGGGCGAACACTATGATTTCAACATGGGTGATCCGCTGAACACATATACCGTCACAACACCTGACCTGGTCAGCAACGTATTCAACAACCTGGCCACCCTGCTGGGCGATTCCACAGGAAGTCACTGGCTGAAAGCCCAGGCCGTGAGTCCTTATGGTTGCGTCAATAAAGACAGTGTCATCCTGGTGGTGCACAATAACCAGGTGGCACCTGCCATCCTCGGAACGATACCCAACCGCTCGGCTTGTCCGGGCGACAGCCTCAGGATCAACCTGTGGATCACCAATTCAATCCAGTACAACTTCCAGTACAGCTGGTATGCCGGCTGGCAGATCGACTCGGTGAACGGCCAGGGTTGGAAAGACGTCAGCATCTGGGATAAGAATTATGAAATCTTCAACTACAGCTCAGGCTATCCTACCTCCACCTATTATTCCCAGTTGAGAATCCCGCTGATCACTGCCGGAATGAACGGGTTCCGCCTGCGCTGTTATGTGCACGATTATTGTTCCCCCCGTGTTTACAGCAATGTGAGTACGATCTCCGTCGGACCCAAGATCACCCAGCAGCCATTGGGTAAAACCCTGTGCCAGGGGGTAACGGATTCCATCAGTATCAACAGCAGTAGTTCCGGAACGCAGTACCAGTGGGAAGTATGGCAGAATGGTGCCTATGTGCCCGTGGTGCCCCAGCCCGGGGTCATCGTGCCGAACGGAAGGTTTTTACGTTTTGTGAATGTTCAGCCCTCGCTCGACAGCACATGGTACCGCTGCCGCACCGACGGCTGCAGTCCGGCAGCCTTTGCGTACAGCGACAGTGCCCTGATCCGCGTGGTTTCCATGCCTTCCGTGCTGTGGCAGAGCACTGATGATACCGTCTGCGAAGGAGCCGTCGACAGTTTCATGGTGGTGAGCAATTACGGTCCGTATACCTATAACTGGTATGAAAACAATAACGCCCTGACATACAATACCTCCCAGATGTGTTGCTTCAATACGAATAAACTGGTTTTCACCCCGGTATATCTGAACCAGAACAACTACACCTACAAGCTCAGGATCAGGAGTACCCAGTGTAACTATGAAACCTATTCCACCCCTGTCAGATTTTATGTGCTGCCGGCCGCTCCGGTGACCTGGCCTGGAGGGAACCTGAATGTTTGCGACAATGAACCGCCTTTTGTGCTCGGTGGTGCAAGTCCGCCTGGCGGAACCTACAGCGGCCCTGGCGTAAGTAACGGGATATTTGATCCCCTGGCGGCCGGATTGGGTTTTCATTATATTTATTACAGCGTCGACAGCTCGGTATCGGGTTGCGGGGGAAGCACCTACAGGGTTTTCCAGGTGAAACAGGCGCCTGTGGTAAGCTGGGACGATGACACCATCCATCTTTGCCAGGGCGATCCGCCATATCCGCTGACAGGCGGGTTACCTGCAGGCGGTACCTATTCAGGCACGGGGGTTATGAATTCCTCTTTTTATGCCGTTTCTTCAGGGATTGGATCGTTCACGGTTAAATATAAGAAGACCGACATCAGCAATGGTTGTGCTGATTCGGCTTTGCGTGTGGTGACGGTCCATGCAAAACCGGCCGTAAGCTGGCCGGGAGGAACCATGATGCTATGCGAATACTGGTCTCCGGTGATGCTCAGCGGCGGATTGCCTGCCGGCGGACAATACAGCGGCAATGCAGTTAGTGCCGGGGTGTTTATGCCCGCCATGGCGGGGATTGGTTCGCATACCCTCGTATATACGTACACTGACCCCTTGACCAACTGTACTGATACTGCCCAGCGGCAGTTTCTTGTAGATCCCTGCACTGGGATTGAACCGGATGAAGATATTCAGATCGGATTAAGCCGCATGGACGGATATCTTTTACTGTATTCTGATAAGCCCGGAACCTCAGCTGTCAGGCTGGAGTTGCTTGATGTATATGGCCGCCTGGTGTTCGAAACCAGGGTGGAGCATCCCTGTCAACCCTGCCGGATATCCCTGCCACATCTCAATCCGGCCCTGTACCTGGTGCGGATAACCGGTACCGGTATCCGGACGGTCCGGAAATTTATCATCCCGTAATCTGTTTGCAGAGACGCGATTCATCGCGTCTCCCGGGACGAACCCCTACAGCGGTTCCTCTGCAGAGACGCGATGAATCGCGTCTCTGCAGGGTACATCACGGATCCGATCAATATCAAACGGTCGCCGCGTTGGTGATCGATGTCCATGCGTTTGATGAGGTTGCCGGGCTGGTGACGGTGCAGCAGTTCCAGGCGGGCCGTTTCTTCCGGCGAGTAAGCAGAAGCAGGTAACAGCCCCCTCAGTACCAGTGGCATGTCGTCCGGACCTGTTTCCCTTCCGCAAAGGTAACGTCGCATTGCCCTTTCAACTGCCCGGTGTTCCGGCCTGATATTGCCATCCTCATCAGGGCTGACATCCGCAAAGTATTTTCTGAATATCCGTACAATGCCCGGTGATGCCGTTGTGCACCATATGAGTGTGCTTCCCCCATTCTCCTCATTCTGATTCTCATTCTCACACTCACTGCCACTCCCACACCCACACCCACACGCTTTCCTGATCTCCTCAACCATTGCATCCATCACCCTGAGGATCAATCCCTTTCCTTGTATCGTCGGAGATGCGGCCATGATCCCGAGATAGAAAGTCCGAAGGAAACCGTTATCCAGTTCCAGCCTGGTGCGGCAGAATGTGCTGAAGCCGGCCAGGAGACCTTTATTCCTGAGGAGAAGGATGCAGTCCGAAGTATGAAAGCGCCGGTCAATCACCTTATCCGGATGAAGATACGCATGTGAAATGGTACGGATCATTTCGATGCGCAGTTGGTCATTGATTCCGGGATCACCGTTTTTCAGCAACTGGATTTGCAGATGTGTGTCTGATATGTTATTCATTTATAGATATATAGAAAATAGCAGAAGCACCAATACGGAAAAGCGGTGTTACCGGTATCCAACGCGGGTATAAAATTATAAAATTGCAGGATCGGGCGTAGCAATGCCCGATCCTGCAATTGAACCAACCCAGAATCAGAATTAGCTGAAGACCTCAGAGTGCGCCTTCGTCGTATGCACGTTCACCGTGCAGGGCTGCATCGAGGCCTTCCTGTTCTTCAATTTCGCTGACCCTGACCGGTGTAATGAAGTTGATCAGGATCATCATTACATAAGTGAAAAGAAAGGCATAGGCAGAAGCGATCACTACGGCAATGACTTGTTTGACGAAGAAACTTCCGCCGCCGAAAATCAGGCCGTCACTGCCAGCCGGATTGATGGCTTTGGAGGCGAATACACCCAGGAGAATAGTCCCGAGCACTCCGCCAACGCCATGGACTCCCCAGACGTCGAGGGCATCATCCCATTTCATCCGGTTTTTAAGCTGAACGGCGGCGTAGCAGATCAGGCCGGCAGCCGTTCCGATCAATGCCGCTGCCCATAGCGGGACAAAGCCTGCGCAGGGTGTGATCGTTGCAAGACCGGCGATAGACCCGGTCAGCAATCCGACAAATTTCGGCCTGCGTTCTCTCAGCCACTCAACCACCACCCAGGCGATGGTTGCGAAAGAAGCCGCCACATCCGTGTTCAGAAAGGCAATGGCGGTGATACTGTCCACGGCCACCTCACTGCCTGCATTGAATCCGTACCAGCCGAACCAGAGCAGTCCGCTGCCGATAGCCACCAGCGGAATACTGTTCGGAGTGGAGTTCTTGTTAACCCTGGCACCCACATAAAAAACAGAGGCCAGGGCAGCAAAGCCGGCTGTGGCATGTACCACGATACCGCCGGCAAAATCCAGTACACCCCATTGGGCCAGCAGTCCGCCTCCCCATACCATATGTACGAAGGGGTAATATACCAGGATCTGCCAGAAGGTGAGGAAGATAACATAGGATTTGAAGGAAACCCTGTTGACGAAAGCACCTGTGATGAGGGCGGGTGTGATGATTGCGAACATCATCTGGTAAGCAACAAAGACGATCTCGGGGATCTTTCCGTTGCTGTACATCTGATCAATCCCGATTCCCTGCAGAAAAACCTTGTCGAAATTGCCGAAAATCCCGCCTTCCCCGCCGCTGAAGCAAAGGGAGTAGCCAAAAGCAAACCAGAGGACGGTCGTCCATCCGAGAGAGAAAAAACTCTGGATCATGATACCCAGGATGTTCCTTTTGGTGGCCAGTCCGCCATAAAAGAAAGCCAGCCCGGGTGTCATCAGCATGACCAGGCTGCATGCCAGCAGCATGAACCCGGTTGAACCTGTGTCGAGCATAAGTGTTGGTGTTAAATGATTGATGAAAAAATGATGATTACTGCATGTATGGCGAAATCTGCCCGCAAATCCCTGCTATAGACTCAGCGTAAAAGTGAGATAGATTTTTTCCTGCTGGGGATTGGCTATCAGGGCTGCCTTAAGGGGCAATTCGAGCTTGTCGTTGATCTTGAAATTTCGTTTTCCGCTGATCCCTGCATTCACCACCGCGAAACCGTCACTGCCGCCGTAGCCGTCGCCATAGTACCCGTCAGATGGTGTCATACCCAGTGTGAGATCGAGTTCGTCGTCACCGGCCGGTAAATGGTAAACCAGCTCAACATAGGTCGACATATTGGCTTTTTCAGGATCATCTGCTTTCTTGTCGGCTCCGTACAACATGGTCGCCACCAGGATGGAGAAGGGCAGGTTCTCAGGAGCGTATTCCAGGCTGCCTTCAAAAATATGACTGGTGGTTTCATCGTCGTAATCAAAGTAATTGTTGTTGAGCCAGTCGAGGTTCCAGTAATAATCCGTGAATGTCAGGGTCAGGTTCTTGAAAGTATAGCCGGCATACAGATCCACTTCCTTGTAGGTGCCGGTAAAATCTCCCGAACCCCAGGCTCCGATCTCAAGATTACCGAAGGTCCATGCCAGTGTTGGCTGGATACTGGGCGCCAGCAGGTTCTGTCCCTGCAATGGAGCATATCCCGGCGCGCCGCGCCATACATAATTGCTGACAATGTCGGTTCCGACCGTCGTTTTCGCCTTTTTCTGGGCAAAGGCAGGCATGAAAAACAGAAATGCCAAACCGGATGCGATGATTAAGGTATACTTTTTCATAGTGTTTGGTTTTAGCGCCAAAAGTAGGCTCACTAAAACCATATGATATCAGTATTTTACGGAATTGAAATCCGTGATCCACGGAAATTTAAAGGTCGGCCAGATTGTTTCGGATGGCATAGCGTATCATGTCGGCAGCCGTCTTCAGATCAAGCTTCTGCATGATATGCGTCTTGTGTGATTCAACAGTCCTGGTACTGATAAACAATCTGCCGGCAATGTCTTTGTTGCTCAGGCCTGCAGCACAAAGACGGAGGATCTCGGTTTCTCTCCTGCTGAGAAAGGCGGCCGGCTCCTGCTGCTGCTGCGCTTTCCTGATTAATGAGTGAATGTATGTTTCTGATAAGGAAGGACTTATGTATGATTCCCCTTGAATGACAGTGGTGATTGCACGGATGAGCTCTTCCCGCGAGATGTTTTTCGGCAGGTACCCGGAAGCACCGGCCTGCAGGCTCTGAACAATGAATTCTTCGCCGCTGTACATAGAGAGTATTAAAACCCTGATGCCGGGGTAAGCGGCTTTTATCCTTCTGCAAATATCAATTCCGCTTTCACCCGGCATAGAAATATCCAGCAGGATCAGGTCAGCCTCCGTATTTGCAAGCACTGCCGTGAGATGGCTGCCACCGGAGGCCTCACCTGCAATGGTGATGTTTTCATGACCCTGCAGCAGGGATCTTAGTCCGTCTCTGACGATCTGGTGGTCATCCACCAGGATGATGCGTATCATGTGAACTGGTTTTTACCGGTATGGTGATATGGATTGCTGTTCCGTTGTTTTGCCGGCTGTTTACGGTGATGCTGCCTCCCATGACTTGTATCCTTTCCCTGATGTTTCGCAGTCCCTGGCCGTTTTTCCCTGCATCCGGAGGCATTCCCTTTCCAAAATCCCTGACAGTAAGCTGCATGTTGTTGCCTTCTCTTTTCAGCAGAATGTCGGCTGATCCTGATTCGGCATGTTTGATGATGTTATTCAGGGATTCCTGGAATACCCTGAATACGGAGATCTTCTGATCCGCCGGGAGGTCATCGAATGTACCTTCAAACTGAAAGTTGACTTTAAGCGGGGTATAATCCTGGATTTCCCTGCAGAAAGATGACATGGCGGTCACAAGTCCGAACTCCCTGAGCGCACCCGGCATCAGGTTATTGGATATGTGCCGGATTTCATTCAATATATTGTCGATAAGCATCTTGGTTTCATCAATCTGGTGACGGGCGGCATGCGAACCGCCACAATCAGCGGCTTCCAGTTTGTAATGCGCAGCTACCAGCAACTGGCCCAATCCGTCGTGCAGTTCCATCGACAGCCGTTGCCGCTCGGCATCCTGGCCTTCTATCCTGGCACTCGTCTGTTGCCGGATTTTGGCCGCCATCTGGTTAAAAGCCCTGTTCAGGTCGTCAAACTCATCGTTGTAAACTGTTTTTAGATTCACTGCATAGTTTCCTTCGCTGATCTGGTCGGCGGCCTGCTTCAGGAGCATGACCGGTTTGCTGATGGTCCGCGAAAAAAAGAAGGATATCAGAAACACTGCCGCAGCTATCAGGATGCTGAGCAGGAGTATCTCATTTCGCAGTGCATTGACGGGTGCCATGGCTTCCGCCAGGTCTATCTCAACCAGGATTCCCCAGTGGATGCCGCCTGCATTAAGCGGACTGAATGCACTCAGTACCTCAATCCCCCGGTAATCCCTGATAACATCCGTTCCGCTTTTTCCATGCAACGCCTTTTGTGCGCCATTGGTAAATACACGGGTTTGTAAGACAGATGCTTTCAGGAAACGGGAAGGGGTCCTCATCATGAATTTCTCATCCACCAGGTAAGACTCTCCCGACAGACCCCAACCCTTATCCGCACTGTTCTCCACCATCAGGCTGATGACAGGCTCCATGCTCACACTGATCAGGCCGGCGTAGGTTCCTGATTTACTTCCTGTGTACGTTTTTGAAAACAACAAACTTGTCCCTGAGGATGAATGCACCGCGGAATCCCGGCTGAGAAGCGCTTTTTTCAGGCTTTCCGTTACTGCAGTATCCTTCGTGCGGTTCCACTCCCGCACAACAACCGAGGTCCGTTTCGTTTCCGGATCCCTTGAAAAGCAGATGTACCGGAATGTATCGCAGGCAAGGCAGAGACTGCTTATGGCGTTGTTTCCGGAGAAAGACCGGATGAAAAAACTTTCCTTGTCCCTGCCCGTCGTCTCAGTAATTTGTTCCTGTAACAGGGCCGGATCGTTTTTCCTGAGCGCAGACACCAGCTTGTCCGTTTCCGCCGGATTGGCATATTTGTCAAGCTGTTGCCATGCTTCAAAAATGGTTTGCTGTATCCTTTCTTTTTTAATCTCCCTGACTGCCGTCAGTTGATCATATGTCCGGCTGATGATGGCTGTCTTCCCCCGCCAGTAGGAATACCAGCTTACACAGGCAATGCTGAACATGCCTGTCATCAGGAAATAAAAGCTTAATTTTTCGGTCAGGGTGAACCTTCGCATATCTGGTAAAAGGGTGACAAAGGAAAGGATTATTGATCGCCGGTACAATTGTTAATTTATTAACAAATCTTTTTGCACGAAAATAAAAACCTTAATTTTACCAGAGTATTCCCGTGACATGAGGTATTAATCGAATGATAATAAATCTATTATGACTCCGCATCGCCTTTTCGCTTTATTCATGTGGATGGTTGCACTTCATTCACTTTGTGTGGGTGCTTCCCTGGTCTTCATTCCTTCCACTTCCGGTGTGATCAGTTTTTTTGGCTATCCCTGGTGTGAACAGAACTTTTTTCAGAAGCAGGGTGGGGTGTTCCATTTCATTATGGTTATTATCTATGTCCTGGCCATCTTCCGCTACCGCAAAGAACCCGTCCTGGTATGGTTGTCGGTTAGTGCCAAGGGTACCGGCGTGGTTTTTCTGTTGTCCTATTTCATCCTGTCGGTGCAAATCTGGTCAGTGTTGATCTCCGGGATCATGGATCTGCTTATGGCACTGGCGATCTGGATGTTATACCTGCGTGTAAAAAAAGCGGAATCAAAGGCCTTCTCTGCACAAACTGCCATGACAACTGAGTAAATTGGGTAAATCATGAAACCTGAACATGCAACCATTATCCTGACCGGAGCCAGCGGCTTTGTGGGCAGGCACTTCATTGAACAAAACAAGGAACATTACAATATCATCGCCATCGCCAGACGCTCGCGGCAGCAGGCCGACATCCCCACCCACCAGAACGTGCACTGGCTGCAGTGGGATATCTCCAATGCCGCGATGATTCCCGGTATCGTGAAACAGATCAAAGATTACGGGACGGTTGACTATGTGATCCATCTGGCTGCATTCTATGATTTCAAGTATGATGATAATCCTGAATACCAGCGTACCAACGTGAATGGAACCCGGAATATTCTGGAATTGTCGCGTATCCTCGGGATCCGGCATTTTATCTTTGCCAGTTCTTTGGTGGTCAGTAATTTCAAATCGAATACCCGTTTTATTTCGGAGCAAAGTCCTGCCGATGCTGATTTTTCCTATGCCCGCACCAAAAAGGCAGGCGAGGAAATGGTGAAGGAATATTCAAAGTTTTTTTCTGCCTCAGTGGTAAGGTTTGCAGCGATCTTCAGCGACTGGTGCGAGTATGCGGTATTGTACAAGTTCCTGGAAACATGGCTGTCGAAGAAATGGAATTCCAGGGTTCTAGGCGGAAAAGGAGAATCAGCCGTTACCTATATTCACATCAATGATCTGGTGCGGATGCTGAATATCATCCTGGCCCGGCACGGCAGTCTCAAACCCTATGATATCTATATCGCCAGTCCCGACCTGGCTACTACCCATAAAGAACTCTTCCAGATCGCCACGCGCGATTACTTCGGTATGGAGATCAAACCCAGGTTTATACCCAAATTCATCGCCGTTCCCGGCGTGGTGGTCAGGGCAATGCTCGGAAGGTTGAAGATCGGGCCCGATCCCTTTGAACGGCCGTGGATGATGAAGTATATCGATCTGAAACTGAATGTGGATGCATCCTATACACGCCAGACACTGGAATGGGAGCCCACACCCAGGTATCATGTGTTGCGCAGGTTGCTGTTTTTGCTGAACAACCTGAAAACACATCCCAAGGAATGGCTCATGAAGAACGAGGCCGCCATGAAACATGTGGCACGCCGCGCCAACCTGACGATTTACGAACATATGGTGATGGTCAAGGAAAGGGTGTTGCAGAAATTCACCGCCTATATCTTTTCTCCCGAAAACAGCCAGTTATTTCCGAATTATCAGAAACTGGATCCCCCTGAATTCCAGAACCTGGCCAATACCTTTTACCATATGCTCCTGGCTTCGGTGCACTCAGGCGACAGGAACATGGTCAAGGATTATATGTCGGATATCGCCTTCGGACGGTTCGAGATCGGATACACCGCCAATGAAATATGCAAGGCATTGTCGGCAGAGTACAATTTCATATTCTCTGAACTGATGGAGGATAAGGAATTGCTGGATCTGAGACAGGAGTTGTATGATTATGTCAGTATGACTATACAATTGGCACAGGATGAGATTGAAGACATGTTTGAGGTGTGGAAACAGCAGCTTGCCGGTGAATTGTTTGAGAAAAAGAAAAAGGTGAATTTGCTGATCGACGGTGTGGCCATGAAGGTTGACGAGGATACCACGATCCTGAATGCAGCCAAAAAGGCGAATATCAATGTTCCTACGCTCTGTTACCATGTGGATCTCAAGGTAGCGGGTAATTGCAGGATCTGTGTGGTGGAGCAGGAGAACCGCGACATCCTGGTGGCCTCCTGTGCAACACCCTGCGAGGAAGGGATGGTGATCCATACCAATAGTCTGAAAGTCAGAACGGTAAGGAAACATGTCATTGAATTGCTGTTAAGTGAACATGCCGCGGATTGTACCAATTGTTATATCAACGGAGGATGCGAATTACAGGATCTGGCTTCCGAATTCAAGACCAGCGATGATAAGTTTATCAACCTGGTACCGCACAAGAATTATATTTTCGACAACCTTTCTCCTGCCATCGTAAAGGACGACAGCAAATGCATCCGTTGTCAGCGTTGTGTCAGGACCTGTACCGAACTTCAGTCGGTCGGTGCCCTGGCGGTTGCATACAGGGGGCCAAAGAAGAAGATCTCCACTTTTCTGGAACGGCCGATGGTGAATGTGATCTGTACCAACTGCGGGCAATGTGTCACACGATGCCCTGCAGGTGCCCTTGTGGAAAAGGATTATGTGGAAGAGGTCTGGCGTGCCATTTACAGTCCGCACAAACATGTGGTGGTGCAGGCGGCGCCGGCCGTGCGGGTTTCACTCGGTGAAATCCTCGGAATGCCTCCGGGCAAGAGAGTAACCGGCAAACTGGTGTCGGCCCTGAAAAAGCTGGGTTTCGATGCAGTCATGGATACCAACTTTTCCGCCGACCTGGTCATTATCGAGGAAACGGCTGAACTTCTGGAACGGCTGAGGACACTGCAAGACAGGACAATAAATGAAGCCCGCCTGCCCATGTTCACTTCCTGCTGCCCCGCATGGATCAAATTCATCGAACATACCTATCCGGATTATCTCTTGCACCTTTCTTCCTGCAAGTCGCCGCAACAGATGTTCGGCGCCCTCTGCAAGTCTTATTATGCAAAGTCTAAAGGCTTGCGTCCCAATGAGATCGTGTCCGTTTCCATTATGCCCTGTACGGCCAAAAAGTTTGAAGCCGACCGTCCGGAAATGCGTACAGACGGATTTAAGGATGTTGATTATGTATTGACAACAAGGGAGTTAGCTGTCATGATCCGGCAGGCAGGTATAGATTTCCAGGCTTTGACAGTGGATTCCTTCGATTCGTTGATGGGCAGGTCTTCCGGTGCGGGCATGCTCTTCGGAACCACGGGCGGCGTGGTGGAAGCGGCACTCCGGACGGCATATGAAACCATTACGGGAAGGGAGATCCCCTACGAAAACCTGAATGTGGTTCCGCTGAGAGGACAGGATGGGATCAGGGAGATGTCGCTGACTTTCCGGAACGTATTGCCCGAATGGCACTTTCTGGAGGGATTCGAACTGAAAACCGTGGTGGCCCACAGCCTGTCCAACGCCCATAAAGTGGTCGATTCGGTGATCAACGGGATCAAAAACTACCACTTTATCGAAGTGATGGCCTGCCAGGGAGGATGCCTGGGAGGAGGCGGGCAGCCCATGCCGACCAGTCCTGAGATCAGAAAGAAACGTACCCAGGCAGTGTATGCAGAGGATATGGGACTGGAAATCCGAAAGTCACATGAAAATCCCGAGATCATTGAACTGTATCGCGAGTTCCTGACCAAACCGCTGAGCGACAAAGCAGAAGAATTGCTGCATACCGACTACCTGCCCAGGAAACGCTAGCGTGATGATTCAGCATGACACATCTGGAGGGATATGTCTGTGGGGTCACGTATACAGGTGTCACGTATGTCGTTGGGACATGATATATCGTGTCCCTGCAAACACCATGACATAATTAATTAAATGCCAGATTGATAGCTTTTAAAGACAAAAAATTTCTGTAGGGTCATGCCATGGCAAGACCTTGCCTGTTGTAACGAAAAATCTATCCTCAATGGTTCCAATGACGTGGATGAAATTTTTAAATCCACATAAACATTCCTGTTCAGTATTTTTGTATTATTGGTTATTATATATCACACTGACCGTCAGCAAATGTTATTCAGTTCAAAATCAATCTAATCTGAATTAAAATGAAGCGTTTTTACAAAATGGTTTTACCGGCAGCCTGTTTTATGGTGTTATTCATGCCGGGATTGTTTGCCCAGCCTGTAATGAATCTTAATCTGGACTGCCCGAATATCAGTGGTCAGCTTACCTATTTTAACAATGCCGCCACGCTGCTTTATGATGTGCAGGTTCAGTTAAAAACAACAGCCGGACAACTGCTGCAGACCACCACAACAGATTACCTGGGGCATTACGAATTTTGCCAGCTCACGCCGGGAAATTACCTGATTACTGCCGCTTCCACACGGCCTGCGGGAGGGGTCAATGCAACAGATGCGCTGATCGCCCTCCGGCATTATGTCGGACAGATCACCCTGACCGGTTTGAAATTTAAGGCGGCCGACATCAACGACAATGGCTATGTGAACAGCACCGATGCTCTGATGATCCTGCGCCGGTTCGTGGGGCAGATCACCACCTTCCCGGCCGGCGAGTGGGTGTTTGAAAGCAATACAATCACCGTGACAGGTGATAGTCCGGTGGTGTTGAACATCAAGGGCTTGTCTTACGGTGACCTGGACGGCTCCTTCACCCCTGCGGGCTGCACCCCCATGCCCACAACATCCGATGCCGGCCCTGACCAGAATGTAACAGGGAGTACCACCAGCCTTGCAGGTAATACACCTATTGACGGGACCGGGGAGTGGAGCATTGCAACAGGAACAGGCGGCAATATTACTGATCCTGCTGATCCTGCAAGCGGGTTCTCAGGTACAGCAGGCAACACCTACACCCTGGTGTGGACCATTACCACGGTTTGCGCCAGCACCACGGATACAGTCACCATCACCTTTACACCTCCTTCCTTCACCTGCGGTTCCCCCATAACTGACACCCGCGACGGGCAGGTGTACAATACGGTGCTGATTGGAACACAATGCTGGATGCAGCAGAACCTGAATATCGGAACGATGATCCCCAATACCCAGAACCCCGTTGATAATCTGGTCATTGAAAAATACTGTTATTCAGATGATCCCATGATGTGTACCATATATGGCGGTCATTACAATTGGAATGAAATGATGCAATATGCAACATTGCCGGGAGGCCAGGGTATCTGTCCCACCGGCTGGCATATCCCTTCAGACCAGGATTGGTGTACCCTTACAAGCTTTCTCGACGTGAGTGTGAACTGCAACCTACTGGAATTGAGCGGAATAAACGCAGGTGGCAAAATGAAAGAAACGGGGACAATCCACTGGCTTACACCAAATACAGGCGCTACCAATGAGAGTGGTTTTACGGTACTTCCAGCCGGTTATCATTATTCAGCCGGGAGTTCCGACGGCATCGGCCATAATACCTGGTTCTGGTCTTCCTCTGAGAGCCAGTCCGCAAAAGCATATTACCGTTATTTATATTCCAATACAGCCAAAGTGGGCAGGGGTCAGGTGGCAAAAGAGAATGGTTTCTCAGTGCGCTGTATGCGGGATTAAACATCAGTCTGATCGGGGTAACAAATCCCTGGAACCAATCTCAAAGCATGATTTTCCAGGCAGGAACGAGTTCAATGACGGTATTTCCGGTTTTGATCATGTCCTCCTGGTCAAAGGTGATGATTTTTCCTGTTGTAAGATTTAGGGCCGCCATGGCTTCTCTCAGTCCGCTGATCTCTCTTTCTTCATTATCCGTTCCAGGCTGCCAGCAAACCTGCATGGCAGTGTATCTGTGACTTGTGTCGCGGGTGATAAAATCACATTCTCTTTTCCCCCTGAAATACCAGATTTGATGTCCCTGCCGGCGGAGATGCAAAAAGATGCTGTTTTCCAGCAGACGACCCCTGTCAGGAGAGCCGCTGAGACTGGAAAAATTTACCAGACCGGTGTCGATGCAGTAAACTTTACGCGGATTCCTGGCCTGTACTTTCAGTGAAGTGTCATATTTCGGCAACAGGAACACCAGATATGCATCTGTCAGATATTGTATAAACTCCATCACCGTAGATGCTGAACCGATCTCAAATACATTCCTCAGCTTATTAAATGAAATTTCTTTCCCGGTATTGCTCAGGAGGAACTGGACAATCTGCCGGTAAACGCCATGATTCCTCAGCTTATATCTCATGAAGATATCGCGTTCGAGTATATCACGGATCAGCGTGGATAATAGTTCTTCTCTGCCCATGCTGAGAAAAGCCGGAAAGCCGCCCTGGCTCAGGTAGGAAAGGAGGGACTCAGGTCCGGGATGAAGTTCCCGGAATTGCATAAATTCACTATATGAAAAGGGAAATATCTCAAAATCCAGGTGTCTGCCGGTCAGTTTATCTCCCAGTTCACGGCTCAGCATCTGAGCGTTTGAACCGGTTATAATGATCGTTTTCCGGCGGTCCAAAGCATCCCTGACATACTTTTCCCATCCGGGGATAGTCTGAATCTCATCGAAATACAACTCCTGATCACTTCCAAACAGTTCAAGAAAAAGCACCTCCATTGTCCTGAAATCCCTTACTTCAAATCCTGCTGTCCTGCTGTCCTCAAAGTTGAAGTAATTTCTCGCATTTCTCTCCTGCATGATTTGGCGCAGCAGGGTGCTTTTTCCGGCTCTGCGAACCCCTGTGATGATATATCCGAAAGGGGACAGTTCACCGATACGCTTCAGTATATTCCTCGGGATTTCATGCTGTCCGGGAATAAGCCAGTCCTGCTGGGACAGGATGATCGTTCTAAGTTCATCTTTCAGCATATCTTATTGTACTAACGTAAGATAATTTATGTTACAAAAATAAGAAAAATACCGAAAGAACCCACATCGTATTCGTGTGTTATTTCGGTTTACACGACGCTGTTTTGATAAACGCCTATTAGTCAATAACATCTGTAGGGTCATGCCATGGCATGACCATGCCGTTTCAAACCTGCATTGCCCATGCCCGTTGTAACGGAAAATCTATCCTCAATGGTTCCAATGACAGCCAACATCCGGTGCAGAGGCCGGAAACTCCATTGAAGCGGGTTGATCCCGGCTGGCAGGCGGAAAGGCCATGCCGTGGCATGGCCC
>CAZSQJ010000028.1:0-47643 GCA_964608665.1 uncultured Bacteroidales bacterium
TTTAATTTTGTGCACTTTTAAAAAGAGGGAAGATGCTTAAAAATCTTGTCATTGTTGAGTCTCCTGCCAAGGCCAAGACCATTGAAGGCTTTCTGGGGAAGGATTTTCTGGTGAAAAGCAGTTTCGGTCATGTCAGGGACTTATCGAAAAAGGCTTTGGGAGTGGATATTGAAAAAGGTTTTTTGCCTTTGTATGAGATATCATCCGATAAGAAGAAGGTTGTCACTGATCTGAAGAAGCTGTCGAAAGATGCTGAGACGGTATGGCTGGCAACGGATGAGGACCGTGAAGGGGAAGCCATCAGCTGGCACCTTGCAGAGACGCTGGAGCTTGAGGAAAGGAGGATCAGGCGGATCGTCTTTCATGAGATCACAAAGAATGCCATCCTGGCTGCCATAGAGAAACCCCGTTCGATAGATCACAACCTTGTGATGGCCCAGCAGGCACGTCGGGTACTCGACCGCCTGGTCGGGTTTGAGCTTTCACCTTTGCTTTGGAAAAAAGTGAAACCTGCCTTGTCGGCCGGAAGGGTGCAGTCGGTGGCTGTCCGTCTGATCGTGGAACGGGAAGAAGAGATAAAGCAATTTGTGCCGCAGTCGGCATTCAAAGTCACTGCCGACTTTCTGGTCGATACTCCCGATGGTCCCGTCAGGGTGGAGGCCGAACTCAGCCGTAAATACGAGAATAAAGAGGAAGCCAGGCAATTCCTGGAAGGATGCAAAGAGGCCCGGTACCGGGTTGCATCGATAGAAACCAAACCGGCAAAGAAATCCCCCGCTCCGCCTTTCACTACCTCCACCCTGCAGCAGGAAGCGAGCCGTAAACTGGGATTCTCAGTATCCAAGACCATGCTTGTTGCACAGCAATTATACGAGTCCGGCAAGATCACATACATGCGTACCGATTCGGTGAACCTGTCGAACCTGGCTCTCGGGATGGCAAAGGAAGAGATTACCAGTACCTATGGTTCAGATTACGTAAAAACAAGGAAATACACCACGCGCAGCAAGGGTGCCCAGGAAGCTCACGAAGCAATCCGTCCCACCTACATGAACCAGGCACAGATCGAAGGCGATACTTCCCAGCAGCGCTTGTATGAACTGATATGGAAAAGGACCATTGCATCCCAGATGGCAGATGCCCTTCTCGAAAAGACAACGGTTATCATCGACATCAGTAATTCCGTGGAGAAATTCATTGCCCGGGGTGAGGTTATCCGTTTTGACGGGTTTCTGAAGGTCTA
Source organism: uncultured Bacteroidales bacterium (assembly GCA_964608665.1). Classification (GTDB taxonomy): domain Bacteria; phylum Bacteroidota; class Bacteroidia; order Bacteroidales; family CAIXZF01; genus JAKLIX01. The sequence continues at coordinate 1,244 of CAZSQJ010000028.1, forward strand.
CAAGGAGTCGACCGATGATGAGGAAAGCGAGGAGAAGGAAGATCTGCTGCCTCCCATGCAACAGGGGCAGGCAATGCACACCGAGGACATCAAGGCGGTACAACGCTTCACCATCATCCCATTCCGGTATACGGAAGCCAGCCTGGTGAAAAAGCTGGAAGAGCTCGGTATCGGGCGTCCTTCCACCTATGCACCCACCATTTCCACCATTCAGAAAAGAGAGTATGTACTGAAAGGGGACAAGGAAGGATTCAAAAGAGACTATGTGATTCTCAGCCTGAAGAAGAACCAGCTGAAAGAGAGTGTCAAAACAGAGAAAGTCGGCTACGAAAAAGGGAAACTGATGCCAACGGATATTGGGATCCTGGTGAACCGTTTCCTGATGCAGTTTTTCAGGAATATCATCGATTATAATTTTACCGCCAGTGTAGAAGAGGAGTTTGACAAGATTGCCGGGGGCCAGCGGGTTTGGAATGATGTGATCCGGGATTTCTATCAGCCGTTTCATCAGCAGATCGAAAATACGCAGACCGGTACCACTAAGTTTACGGGTGAGAAGCTTCTTGGAAGCGACCCTGAAACCGGAAAGAATGTATTTGTGAAAATCGGGAAGTATGGTCCGATGGTGCAGCTCGGGGATACGGAAAGCGATGAAAAACCCCGGTTTGCGAGGCTGGGGAAAGAGTTTACCATTGAAACGATCAGGCTTGACCAGGCATTGGAACTGTTTAAACTTCCAAAAGTCATTGGAGAATTTGAAAATGAGACTGTTACCATTGGAATCGGCCGTTTTGGTCCATATATCCGTCACAAGGGCACTTTCTACTCCCTGCCGAAAACCGATGATCCGCACAGCATCATGCTCGACCGTGCCATTGAGATCATTGCGGAGAAACGGGAGGCAAATGAAAAGAAGGTGATTAAGGAATTCACGGAGGATACAGGATTGAAAGTGCTCAATGGCAGGTACGGGCCGTATATTCAATCGGGGAAGAATAACTACAAGATTCCCAGAAATGTTAAGCCGGAGTTGTTAAGCCTTGATGACTGCAGGAAAATCATTGCCGAAGCCGGTGAAACCAAAAACAATTCTTCACGTAGATTTACAAGGAAGAAGTCCTGATTTCCTTTATTATGGATCTGTCACTTTATTTCGAACCCATTGAACTGTTCCAGTTCAGGTATGCTGATCAAAACCAGCGGAAGAAGCTTGGTGATGTGATCTCCTCCTATCTGGTGGAAGGCAGTTTCCCTGCAACTGAAGGGATGGACATTGCTTTGATTGGTGTGAAGGAAGACAGGTCGGCAGTCAACAACCCCGGCTGTTCCCTGGCCCCGGATATGATCAGGGATTATCTGTATTTGCTGTTTCCGGGCCCCAACAATCCGAGGATCGTGGATCTGGGGAATATCAAACAGGGTTATGATGTGGAAGACACTTATTTCGCGCTGAGTACCGTCATTACCGAGTTGTTGCGGGAAGGGATCATTCCTGTGGTCCTCGGTGGAAGCCAGGATCTGACCTGGGCAAACTACCGGGCCTATGAGGATCTTGGCCAGATCATCAACCTGGTGTCGGTTGATTCCTGTTTTGACCTCGGTAAAACCGAATCGGATTGTCATTCCCAGTCTTTCCTGAGCCGGATCATCCTGCATCAGCCCAATTACCTTTTCAATTACGCGAACATCGGATATCAGACATATTTTGTTGACCAGGAGGCGATCGCACTTATGAAAAACCTGCTGTTCGACACATACCGCCTGGGCATTGTCAGGACCAATATTGAAGAGGTGGAGCCGATTGTGCGCAATGCCGATATGGTGAGTATTGACATCAGTGCTGTCAGGCATTCCGACGCACCCGGCAATGGAAATGCCTCGCCCCACGGATTCTATGGAGAGGAGATGTGCCAGATTGTAAGGTATGCAGGACTGAGTGATAAGCTTACCAGCATCGGTTTCTACGAAGTGAACCCTTCATTCGACCACAACGGGCAAACTACCCATCTGGTTGCCCAGATGATCTGGTATTTCATCGACGGCTTTTACAACCGGAAAAACGACCTGCCCCTGTCCGATAAAGAGAACTACATTAAATATATGGTGTCCATTTCCGGTCATAAAGACGAGATGATTTTCTATAAAAGCAAAAAAAGTGACCGTTGGTGGATGGAAGTTCCCGTGCAAACCAGCATGAAAAACAAATACCAGCGGCATTATCTGGTTCCCTGTTCTTATCAGGATTACCAGACAGCCTGCAAGGATGACATCCCCAACCGCTGGTGGCAGGTGTACCAGAAGTTGATGTAAATCCGGAAAATTCCACGTATTTTTGCGCAACGGGATCTCACATCCCATGCTTAGCGGAATTCATACCTTCCTTAATACCAGATTTTTATGGCAAAATTAGCAAGAAAGATCGCCGCACTTTTGCTGGTGCTGTCCTGCATTGGTACAATGGCGACCGGGACAAAAATTTCCTTTGTCCATTACACCCTTCCCAACGGTCTGAATGTCATCCTGCATCAGGACAACAGTAAACCGGTGGTGGCCGTCACCATCCTGTATCATGTCGGTTCCAAAAATGAGAGTGCCGAACGCACCGGCTTTGCTCATTTCTTTGAACACCTGATGTTTGAAGGTTCAGCAAATATTCCCCGCGGGCAATACGACAAAATAACCCAGAATGCCGGAGGAGTGAACAACGCAAACACCAGTCAGGACAGGACTTTCTATTATGAATTGCTGCCATCCAACCAGCTTGAACTGGGTTTGTGGCTGGAATCAGAAAGGTTGTTGCACCTGAGAGTCGACAGTGTGGGAGTGGAAACCCAGCGGAAAGTGGTGAAAGAAGAACGAAGCTCCCGTTACGACAATCAGCCTTATGGATCCATCTTTGAGGAAACCTTTAAAAGGGCATTCAGAGTACATCCGTACAACTGGACTCCCATCGGGTCCGTGCAGTACATTGATGAGGCGAAACTCGACGAATTCATGGATTTCTACCGTACGTATTATGTTCCTGAAAATGCCACGCTTTCCATTGCGGGGGATATCGATATTGAGGCGGCCCAAAAGCTGGTCAGCAAATACTTCGCCGACATTCCAAAGGGAAAGACCCCGATCGTCAGGCCGCAGGTGAAGGAACCTCCACAGCAGGCAGAGGTCAGGGATGTGATCTACGACAACATCCAACTGCCCGCCATTATCCAGGCATATCACATGCCTGCAATGGGAACACCGGATTACTACGCCCTTGACATGCTGACGCGTCTGCTATCTACCGGCGAGAGCTCCCGCCTGGTAAAGGCCGTGGTTGATCAGCAGCAGAAAGCGCTGTTTGCAGGTGCATTCCCTTTCGCACTGGAGGATGCCGGTTTATTTTTAGTATTCAGCATTGCAAATATGGGAATAGCTCCGGAAGAGGTTGAGGCAGCCATCAATGCCGAAGTTGATAAGGTAATCAGCGGAGATATTACCGACAGAGACCTGCAAAAACTGAAAAACCAGGTTGAAAATGAATTTGTTAACCAGAATGCTACCATGGCCGGAATTGCCGAGAACCTTGCCAATTATCATGTGTATTTCGGAGATGCCAACCTGATCAACACGGAGATTGACAGATACAACAAGGTCACCCGTGAGGACCTGCTCCGGGTAGCCGGCAAATACCTGAAAAAGGAAAACAGGGTGGTGTTGTATTATCTTCCCAAATCAGAGAAAAAATAAGCCTTAAAAATTCAACGATCATGAAAAAGATATGGATTCCCGTTTTGTTAACCTTATGGTTCATCCTTCCGGTTCAGGCGCAGCTTGACCGTAGCAAGCCCCCTCAACCCGGTCCTTCCCCCAAAATTGATATCGGTGAGTACCAGCGCAGTATTCTGGATAACGGACTCACCCTCATTGTTGTAACCAATCATAAGCTTCCCAGGATCACCTGTAATATGTTGATCGATTATGATCCGGTGATGGAGGGTGCGAATAAGGGTTATGCCGGCATTACAGGCAGCCTGCTGGGAACCGGAACCATCACCAGAACCAAAGACCAGATCAATGAGGAGATAGATTTCATGGGTGCCAGCGTGGGCTTTAACGACCGGGGTTTTTTTGCTTCGTGCCTGAAAAAGCACGCCGGTAAAATGTTTGAGATTATCGCCGATGCCCTTATCAATGCCAGGTTCAGTCAGGAAGAACTCGATAAGATAAGGAAACAGACCCTGTCGGGACTGGCCATGGAAAAGACTTCTCCCGATGCCATTTCTGACCGTCTGAACCGCCAGGTGATGTTTGGTACCGCTCATCCTTACGGAGAGAACGAAAACGAGCGTAGTGTGGAATCTGTAACGCTGGAGCAGTGCCAGACCTTTTACCAGACGTATTTCAAGCCGAATATCGCTTACCTGGCGATTGTCGGGGATATTACCATGGAAGAAGCCCTGCCGATGGTGAAGCAATATTTCGGGTTGTGGCAAAAGCAGGAAGTGCCGCGGCATACCTATTCCATACCCGAACCTCCGGCGAAGAACACCATCTCACTGGTTGACCGGCCGGTTTCCGTGCAGTCTGTAATAAAGGTATCATACCCTGTGATGATCAAACCCGGTGACCGGGATTACATCAGGGGAAAGCTGATGAACGTCATCCTCGGTGGCGGGACATTCCGCCTGTTCAATAACCTCAGGGAAACCCACGGTTATACTTACGGAGCATACAGTCAGCTCAACCACGACAAGGTTATCGGAAGCTTTACAGCCAGTGCCGAAGTGCGGAACAGCGTCACCGACAGCGCCATTGTCCAGATACTTTATGAAATGGAACGCCTGCGTACGGAAGTGGTGCCGGCAGACGAACTCGAAATGGTGAAGAACTATGTATCCGGAACCTTTGCGCTTTCCCTTGAAAAGCCTGAGACAATCGCCGGATTTGCACTCAACATCGAACGTTTCGGATTACCCGCAGATTACTACAGGAATTATCTCAAAACCATCAGTGACATCACTCCTGAAGATATCATGCAGGCCGCAAGGACGTTTCTTAAACCGCAGCAGGCGAATCTTGTGGTGGTCGGCAAGGCGGAAGAAATTGCCAAACCCCTGGCTGCACTCACTCCCGGTAACAGGATCAGATATTTCGACAATGAGGGGAAGGAATATGATCCTGCTTTACAGCTTAAACCCGCTCCGGCAGGTGTCACGGCTGAAAGTATCAACGAAAAATACCTGGAGGCAATCGGCGGCAGGAAAAAGCTTGGAAAGATCAAGGACATTACCATGTCATTGACCACCACGGTACAGGGGATGACCCTTACATTCAAGAATTACCGCAAGGCACCCAATAAATTCCTGATGGAAATATCCATGGGCGGCATGGTCATGTCGAAACAGGTGTTCGACGGCAGCCGCGGTCTGGTCACTTCTCCCATGGGGAATGAGGAAGCTGAAGGCGAAGTGCTGGAAACCCTCAAAACGGAAGCCATCTTCTTCCCTGAACTGGATTACGCCAAACACAATATCAGGGCTGCCTTGCTGGGGATTGAAGACATTGACGGGAAGCAGGCGTATAAAATAGAATACCGCTACCCCGGGGAGAAAAGGACGACCATCTATTACGATGTTGCAAACGGATTGAAGATCAGGGAAGTGTCTGATGAAGGCAGCACGAATTATTCCGATTACCGTGACGTGAAGGGGATGATGTTTCCTTATCAGATGGATGCGGATATTCAGGGTCAGTCGCTTAAATTGCAAGTGACAGAAATTGAGATGAATAAGAAACTGAAAGACGATCTTTTCAAGATTTAGGATCATGGAGCCATACCTTGTTTCGGCCAGAAAATACCGTCCGGCCACCTTTGAAACCGTCATCGGCCAGGCGGCGATCACTACCACCCTGAAGAATGCCATCAGGCAGAATCAGCTTGCCCAGGCATTTTTGTTCTGTGGTCCCAGGGGTGTGGGGAAAACAACCTGTGCAAGGATACTGGCCAAAACCATCAACTGCAGGAGCATCACCGCGGAAGTTGAGCCATGCAATACCTGCGAATCCTGCCTGACTTTCAACACCAATGGCTCTTTCAATATTTTCGAACTTGACGCTGCATCCAATAACTCGGTGGATGATATCCGGAGCCTGATCGACCAGGTGAGGATACCGCCGCAGGCCGGGAAATACAAGGTGTATATCATCGATGAGGTGCATATGTTGTCTCAGGCGGCTTTCAATGCCTTTTTAAAAACCCTAGAAGAGCCTCCTCCATATGCAAAATTCATTCTTGCCACCACCGAAAAGCACAAGGTGCTTCCCACCATCCTTTCGCGTTGCCAGGTGTTCGATTTCAGGAGGATCAGCATCGACAATATAACAAAACAGCTTCAATATGTAGCAAAGCATCAGGAGGTTGAGACAGAAGACGATGCCCTGCATATCATTGCGCAGAAGTCCGATGGTTCCATGCGGGATGCCCTTTCCATTTTCGACCAGATTGTGTCCTTTTCAGGCCGCAGGGTGACGTATGCCATGGTGATCGAGAATCTTAACGTGCTCGACTATGATTATTATTTCAGGCTTACTGATATGATACTACAGTCGGATTACAGCGCCGCCTTGCTGTTGCTGAGTGATGTCTACGACGGGGGTTTTGAGGGGCAACATTTTCTGAACGGATTTTCCACCCACCTTCGCAACCTTTTGATAGGTCAGGATACGGCTACCCTCCGCCTTCTGGAAGTGAGTGAAACCATCAGGGGAAAATACCAGGCCCAGGCAGCCCGTTGTCAGCCGCAATTCTTAATGAAATCCCTGGAAATCAGCAATCAGTTTGATCTGAATTACCGAATCTCCAACAACAAACGCCTGCACCTGGAAATATTGCTGCTTCAGTTATGTATGCTGGGAAACCAGACAGATAAAAATGCTTCGGCCCGTAAGGCTCCGGAGATGGTGGTTACCATCGACCCGAAAGTTGCAAAACCTCCCGCCAAACTCCAGGGAAAGGCAGGCAACGGCGGAAATGGGTTATCAGGTCTGGGAAGTCTATCCATAAAAGCTTTGGAGAATGATCTGAAAACGGAAAAAGAGGAACAGCGCAAAGAAGCGGATCCTTTCGAGGGCCTGTCAGAGGCATTCGAATCTGCAGCATTGCAGGGATGTTGGAAGGAGTATGCGGAAATGTTCAGAAAAGACCAGCCCAGCCTGTTTTCTACCCTTGTGAAAAGAATGCCGGTGCTTACAGACGACTGGCAGGTTACGTTCACCGTTGACAGCAGGCATCAGGAGGAACAACTTACGGCAAAAAAGGCTGAACTGTTGTACTATCTCAGGAAATCGCTTCGGAACGGGAAAATCGGTTTGCAAATTCAGATAACCGACGAGAGCAAAGATGATAAGCCATATACTGCCCCGGACAAATACCGGAAAATGGCATCCAATAATCCTTCGCTTCAGTATCTTAAAGATCAGCTGGATCTGGAACTGGAATATTAAAAACCGTACGAACCCTGCAGGAACTCTTTGGGGTGGCTCACGAGCACCGGAAAGGGGGAGTTGTTGGTCAGTTGCTGGGTATAGGAACCGAGCCACCAGTTCTTGACTGATGTTTCCATTTCAGACATGATGGAGATCAGATTGGCATCCACCCTGGTTGCAAAATTCAGGATGTCATCTACCGGCTTTTTCACCTCCACACCTTCAACCTTGACGGGAACTTTGTTTTCCTTGAAGTACCGTGCCGATTGTTCCATGTATCCTTCCACCGATCTCCTGACGGCAGCCACTTTGGTGGAATACATGACCAGGATATGTACCTCTGAATGGAACATCTTGGCAATCATTGCGGTAAGGGGCACTTTTTGCCTGGTTTCCGAGGTGCTGTCCACCGGCATGACAATGGTTTTCAAATCCTTTCCGATATTGATCACTCCCCGGATGGTGATTACCGGGCAGGGGGCATCCGAAACGATCTTGTTGGCATTGGATCCCATCCAGCGTTCTTCAAAGCCCGAAACCCCGTGGGTGCCGGTGACAATAAGAAAAGCATTGCTGTCTTCCGCTTCGGAAAGGATCTCACGGGAAACCCTTCCTTCGCGGAGCTTGAAATCAATGACACTGTCATTTAACTGAGGCTGGTATTTGTTCACCAGACGTTTGAACTCGGTTTCAACAACTGCGTCAACATTCTGGCCTGCTTCGGTCAGCAGAGGCAAGGGATTCTGGGGCTGCTTCACCCATACCATGGTGATGTCAATTCCTCCTTTTTTAGCAATTGAGAAGGCGTGCTCCAAAGCGTTCAGAGAGCAATCCGAGAAGTCGATGGGAACAATGATCGGTCTCATAATGGCAGATGATATATGATACTATGTTGGTAAATGGCTTTTCAAAGATATAAATTGAATTGCTAAAAAACAAATCCTTATTCCAGTACCGGGAAAAAAATGATGTCTTTAACCGTATAGGCATTAGGGTAGTCCTGTTTGATCATTTCAAGTACTCCGTCGGCCTGGAGCTTATAGCGGAAATCACCGACCCGGATCTTGAAAAAGGGTTCCTGGAAACTGATGTAAGCCGGGATGGAAGGGAACTTTGCGGAAAACTCCGATTTCGCATCGAGGGCCCTTTTTTTGGAATCGGCTCCTGAATCGAAGAATATCTGGATACGGTAGCCATCCATCACGCCCTGCTGGTGGGTGTTGAACCTGATGTGTTTCTGAAGCAGGATGGGAATCCTGTTGTCCTGGTGAATCACAAGTTTCCCCTTTTCAGCAGCTTCCTGACAGATGACATCCGGGATGCCCACGAAAGTCAGAATGCAGGACAAGGCAAGGAATAATACCGGTGATAGAACAGGCTTCATCACATTCCTGCATGAATTTTCATGATCTCCATGGCCTGCATGGTCAGTACCGGGATGGGCGAATTATTGACCATCTGTTGTGCATAAGGGCCAAGAAGGATGTTGGCGGCTGTGGTTTCCTGTTCAGTCATGATGGCAATCAGGTCGGCATCTACCGTCTCGGCGTAGTGAATCACCGAAGAGGTGATGTTGTCGGCCTGCACGGCTTCAACTACAAAGGGGACATCGTGTTTGCGGATAAAAAGCGCCGTTTGCTGCACATAGCTGTCGACTTTTCTCTGTACCGACTGAACGCTGGTTGAATACACAGCCAGAATATGGATTTCGCTCTGGAACAGTTTGGCGATTCTCACAGTGAACGGCACTTTCTGCCTTGTTTCCAGGGTGCTGTCGATGGGAAGCACGATCCGCGTGACGCGGTCTTTGTAGTTGAAATCCAGCCTTATCGTGATTACAGGGCAGGGTGCATAGCTGACGATGCGGTTGGCATTGCTTCCTATCCAGAATTTCTCATAGCCTGAAACGCCGTGCGAACCGGCAATGATCATGCTGGCATCGTCATATTTCGCCTGGTTCGCGATTTCACGGTACACTTTCCCTTTTCTCAGCTTAAAGGAAAGCTCCCCTCTTTTCAGCAGCGGCTGGTAATGTTTGATCACTTCATCGAACTGTTTTTTCATTTCATGCCTGTGTTCACGCTGCTGCACAAACATCTCCTGGTCGCTGTTGTCAATATTGTCCACCCAAACCATGATAACGTCGGCTTCCACATGATTGGCCATGTGAATGGCATATTCCAGTGCATGCAGGGAACACCTGGAGAAATCGATTGCAGCAATGATCTTTTTCATGGGTTTCTGGAATTTAATTGTTTGATAATCAATGTGTAGTTTTTATGGTTGCCGACATTCCGGTATTTTGTTGCTAAATTAGCACAAAAATGCCAATAAGCAAGGAGACCAGACGGTTTTCAAACGCTGAAACTCGTACTTTTGTAACTTGTGCAACATTCCGCATTTTAGGTGGTCATGTTTCTTTAATCAGGACAATGTGACCCCTGAATTAGTTGTACAGTGTATTGAAAACAGCCATCTGCCTGAAATGAACCAACACCTGGATCCGGAAAAAGAACATTTGAGTACCGTTGAACGGGAAATGGAGAAGGTGTTAAGGCCTTCAGACTTCACTGATTTTGTGGGGCAGGAGAAACTGGTCGATAATCTGAAGATCTTTGTGAAAGCTGCCAGACAAAGGGGTGAAGCGCTTGATCATGTTTTGTTTCACGGTCCGCCGGGCCTTGGAAAAACAACCTTATCGTATATCATTGCAAATGAGATGGGTGTGAATATCAGGGTGACCTCGGGACCTGTGCTTGACAAGCCGGGTGAACTGGCAGGCCTGCTGACCAACCTGGAACCCAATGATGTGCTGTTTATCGATGAAATCCACCGCCTGTCGCCTGTCGTGGAGGAATATCTTTATTCTGCCATGGAAGACTACAGGATAGATATCATGATTGAATCGGGACCCAATGCCAGAAGCATCCAGATCAAACTGAACCCTTTCACCCTGGTGGGAGCCACCACCCGTTCCGGACTGCTCACCGCACCGCTTCGGTCCCGTTTCGGCATCAATGCCCGATTATCGTATTATACCGCCACAGTGCTGGAGCAAATCATCAGACGATCTTCCGGTTTGCTGAATGTTCCGGTTGAAGCTGATGCTTCCTGGGAGATCGCCAGACGCAGCAGGGGAACCCCCCGCATTGCCAACCTCCTGCTGCGCAGGGTCAGGGACTTTGCCCAGATCAAAGGCGACGGCACCATCACCCTCGACATCGCCCGGCTTGCACTCGGAGCCCTCAATGTTGATCAGAACGGACTCGATGAAATGGATATCCGCATCCTTTCCACCATCATTCACAAATTCAAGGGCGGACCGGTCGGTCTGGGTACCATTGCCACGGCTGTCGGGGAAGATCCGGGTACCATAGAGGAAGTCTACGAACCTTTTCTCATTCAGGAGGGATACCTGATGCGGACCCCCCGCGGAAGGGAAGCCACCGAAACATCATACAGGCATCTTGGTGTTCACAAAGGAGGCGGAAATCCTTCCCTATTTCATGAATGAACCTGACCTAATGGAACCGTCCGGAATACAAAACCAGGTTTCAGGGAGGGAACTCAGCAGGAAAATCAAACAACTGGCAAAAGAAACGGGTTTCACCGCCTGTGGCATTGCCGGGGCTGTCCCGCTTGAGCGGGAAAAGGAACTCCTGATCCGCTGGGTAAATAATGCCTTCTGCGGTGAAATGGCTTATCTGGCCAGGGATACTGACAAACGGTCGGACCCCCGCCTGCTTTTTGAAGGAGCCTCCTCGGTGATCTGCCTTGCATATTATTACAGACCTGCTGATTATCTGATCCCGGCTTCCCCATACCGTATTGCCCGTTTCGCTCTCGGAAAGGATTATCATGCAGTGATCAGTCAGAAACTCTCCATGCTTGCCAAAGCGATCATGGAGATTACCGGCCCCTTCCGCTTTAAAGTTTGCTGCGACACTTCATCCATCATGGAAAAGGCCTGGGCAGTAAAGAGCGGGCTGGGATGGATAGGTAAAAACACCCTGCTGCTTGTTCCCGGGAAAGGAAGCTACTTCCTCCTCGGAGAGATCATTACAGACCTGGAACTGCCGGCCGATGCACCATACGGGAAGGACCACTGCGGAAATTGCAGCCAGTGCATCACTTCCTGTCCCGTGAAGGCGATCGTGGAGCCCGGTTTGCTGGATGCCTCAAAATGTCTGAGTTATCTGACTACATCCCAAAAAACAACACTCAGTCCGGCAACAGCATTGCACGGACAGCTTTATGGTTGTGACATCTGCCAGGAAGTTTGCCCATATAACCGGATGAGCCCAACGCTGGCACGATCCTGGTTGGAACCGGATCCTGCCGTATCTTTGTTGCCGGCCTCTGAATGGATGAAGATGCAGGAAGCAGATTTCAATCTACTGTTTAAGGAGGGCGACATCCGAAAAAGGGGTTTTTCCAGATTTCACCGGCAGATCATGTTGAACAATCAATACCTTCAAAACAATGATTAAAAACAGATTCGTACTTTTCATTTTCTGGCTTCTTCCTGCGGTGGCGGCTGCCCAGTCACCCTGTTCAGAAGCCATGTCGCCCCAAAGGTTCAGGAAAGTTTTTGAACGGCTCCGCGACATCCCCAACCAGAATGTATTATGGAACGAAACCAACGCTTTGCTTTTCGACCAGTGTTTCAACAGCCACCAGGTGAAACAGATTGCCGAATTGTTTGCCCACGACTGGAATAAGGTAGAATTCCTGCAATCGGCTTATAACAGGACCACCGACCGGGAGAATTATTACGATGTTTTTGATGCCCTGGCAAAGTTCAGTTCGGTCATGCGCCTGTATGATTACCTCCAGTCTGTTCAACCTGTTTCCCCCCCTCCGCTGCATCTTCCGCATCCGGCTCAGGAGCTGCATTTTCCACCATATAATTATCCGGTGTATGTCTATTACCAGAATTCCAATCTGTGCAGTCCGCCGGTTTCCGATGAAGATTTTCTCCTACTCGCAAGGGAGATATACATGCAGCAGAACGAGCCTTCCCGTCTCTTTCTGCTGACTGCCAGCCTGCAGGGGAACTGCTATACCGCAGCCCAGATAATGAAGTTCGCCAGCCTGCTGGAGCAGGAAAACAACCGGCTTACTTTCGTCAAAAATGCTTTCGTGAGTACAGCCGATACCGGTAATTATACTGCCCTGGTGCAGCTATTCTCCCATATGCCTTACAGGGAATCCCTGCTGGATTTCATCCGGAAAAACAGGGTTCCGGCCAGTCCGCCTCCGCCACCCCCTTGTATGGTCAGCCCCGAGGAATTCAGCCTGGTGAAGGAATCGGTCAACAAGCAGTCGTTCAACGCAACAAAAGTCACTGTTGCCAAACAGGTCATCTCTGCAAAAAAATGCTATACGGCTCAACAGATCAAGGAGATCATGAAACTTTTCAGTTTTGAGGATTCACGCATTGAGATAGCCAAATACGCCTGGGATTTCTGTATTGATAAACAAAACTACTTCAATGTGAATGATGCTTTTACTTTCAGCAGCAGCATTGAGGAACTGAATAAATTCATCCAGTCAAAACATTAATCGCCTGAGGTTTCTTCCTGCCAGCGGAAACCCTTTATTTCAAAGCCGGCCAGTGCCAGTGCCCTGTCAACTACGGTCATTGCGAGCGCTTCGATAGTTTCCGGTTTGCCGTAGAAGGAGGGGGAGGCCGGACAGACAATGGCACCGGCTTCTGTCAGCGATTGCATATTCTTCAGGTGAATCAGGCTGTAAGGCATTTCTCTTACCACCAGTATCAATCTTCCCCTTTCCTTCAGGATAACATCTGCTGCTCTCGTGATCAGGTCGTTGGCCAGTCCGGATGCAATCCTGCCCGTAACACCCATGGTAGCCGGACAAATGATCATGGTCCGGTAGGCTGCAGAGCCTGAAGCCATGGGGGCAAAATAGTCGCAGGGATCGTAGACCGGCCAGGGAAGTTGTTGAGAATCAGTGGCGCCCAGCTCATAATCCCAGACACGGTTGGCACTGGGTGAAAAGATCACGCCGCAGGCATCAATCTGCTCATGGAGCTGCAACAGCTTGTCAAATAATAACTTTGCATACAGGGCTCCGCTTGCGCCGGTGATCCCAACCACCAACCGGTGTTTTTTAAATATCTGTGCCGTCATAAACGATAAAACAAGGCAAAGACCAGTATGTCGTGAAACTGTCCCCATTCAGGCAGTATCCGTTTGACATTGCCTGCAAATTCATCTTTCCGGATAGGAAGCAGGGAATTGTCGGTCCGGAAAACAAGCCGGTACCTTTCCTGCCATGTATAGCTTACCCCTGCCAGGAACGACAGGTTGGTGGAACGCATGGCGGGAAGCAGGCCTTTCAGGTTGAGGCCGTTCCCTTCCTCGTAATGCGAAACCAATGCTGCCATGGCAAATCCGGCCTCCACATCCAGGTGGGCTGTTGCCTGGTAGCGAAGCAACAGCGGGACTTCTATGTAATCAGTCCTGAAAAGGTAATCGATGTCGTCGGGATTGTCCGGGTCATCATTGTGCCTGCTTCCTTTCTGAATATAGGACATTTCCATCTGAATCCGGTATTTGTCCGCAAGTTTGAGTGAAACATACCCGCCTCCGGTCAGTCCGGCTTTATGGTACCCTGAATAGCGGTCGCCTCCCACCTGGCTGGCAACGAGCCCGCCAAGCAAACCACCTTCAAACTGCTGGGCAAAAGCCGGTAAAACCGTACCTGCAATGATGAAAATGTAAAGGATTGCTGCCTTTGTTCCGGGTATAAGCATTTTTGCCCTGATTTGAATGATTGATCTGGTTCGCTGTTGCGAAATTAAAGTTTTCTTAAAATTGGCGTTAATATTATTTTATATTTTTGTGCCTCAATATTTTATATATTATGGGCAACGAAAGCTACAAGATCCTCCTGGTCGATGATGAAAAAGATGTGCTGGAATTCCTTGGCTATAATCTCAGGAAGGAGGGTTACCAGGTGTTTACGGCAGGAAACGGTAAAGAAGGCCTGCAGCTCGCCCGGCAAACCAACCCCCATTTGATTATTCTGGATGTGATGATGCCCGTGATGGACGGGATGGAAGCATGCGCCGAGATCAAACAGATCCCTGATCTGCAGCATACTATGGTGATTTTCCTTACGGCAAGGGGGGAAGATTATTCCCAGATCGCGGGTTTGGATGCCGGTGCCGATGATTATATCACCAAGCCGGTCAGACCGAAGGTACTCATCAGCCGGATCAAGGCGCTGCTCAGAAGGTATTCCGAATCAGGTCCGGGTGCTCAGCAGATCGTACTTCCCGGTCTGGTCATCGACAGGGACAGATACCTTGTTGTGAAAGACGGCAGGGAGATCATCCTGCCCAAAAAGGAGTTCGAATTGTTGGTATTGCTTACCTCCAGGCCGGACAAGGTGTTTACCCGGGAGGAGATTTTCGAAAAAGTCTGGGGGAATGATGTCATTGTGGGAGACCGTACCATCGATGTGCATGTAAGGAAGATCCGTGAGAAGATCGGACTGGAAAACATCCGTACGGTGAAGGGAGTCGGTTATAAATATGAAGCCTGATGCGGCAGTCTGACCCATGGCGGCTGGCATTGATCAATGCCTTGATCGTAACTGCGTTTTATGTGGGCATCGAGATCGTATCCCTGCTCTTCTATCCTGCAAACATGGGCTTTCTGGTGATCTCTGCCCTGGTCTTGTTTCTTTTCTGCCTGTTTGTCTTTCATTTTACCCTCGAGAAATTCATTTACACCCGGATCAGGATTATCTATAAGCTGATCCGCAGGCAAAAAGATCCGCGGTCTCTCAGAAAAAAGAACAAGGAACCGCTCCTGCTGGCAAATGTTGAAAAAGAAGTGGAACAATGGACGGCCCTTCACCGCGAGGAGATTGAGGAGCTCAGAAGAATGGCGGTTTATCGCCGGGAATTCATGGGGAATGTGTCACATGAACTGAAGACCCCCATCTTTAATATTCAGGGTTATGTGCTGACATTGCTCGACGGAGGCCTGGATGATACCAGTATCAACAGGGATTATCTGCTCAGGACAGAGAAAAGCATCAACAGGTTGATTGCCATCGTGGAAGATCTGGAGGCCATTTCCAAACTGGAGGCAGGTGAGGTGAAGCTGAATATGACCACTTTCGATATTGTGCAGCTCAGCCGTGAAGTTCTGGAAATGCTTGAACCCAAAGCTACCAGAACGGGCATCCATTTGTTTCTGAATTACCAGAACGGCAAACCTGTGATGGTGGAGGCTGACAGGGAAAAGATCCGCCAGGTGATCACCAACCTGATGGATAACAGTATAAAATATGGTGCTGAAAACGGCCGGACAAAAATCAGCCTTTACGATATGGATGAAAGTATCCTTGTTGAAGTGGCCGATAACGGAATCGGGATCGAGGAACATAATCTTCCCAGGCTCTTTGAGCGTTTCTACCGCACCGACAAGGCACGTTCCAGGGATGAAGGGGGATCGGGGCTGGGGCTTGCCATCGTAAAACATATCATTGAGGCACATCAGCAGACAGTCAATGTCCGCAGTACGGTCGGACTGGGTACGACCTTCGGTTTTACCCTGAAGAAAAGCAGGTAAGAGGACTTCATTCGGGTTTGCCGACTGCACAGGCGCTCGATCCGGTATTCCTGTGAAGCAGGATTCTTTATACTGATGACTCCGGAAAACCATTTTTCACATTCCTGTTTTCTTTCGGAAAAATTAGCATCCTCCATTATATACGCACACTGTTAACTTTTTATATATTTACGTGTTTAAAGCTCTTAAGTCATTGCCTATGATTAAAAAAATCCTCATTGCAAACAGGGGTGAAATCGCTGTCCGTGTGATGCGTTCCTGCAGGGAACTGGGTATTAAAACCGTAGCGGTATATTCCGATGCGGACCGTTCCTCTCTCCATGTACGCTATGCCGACCAGGCATATCATATCGGGCCTGCCCCATCCAGAGAGAGTTATCTTGTAATCGACAATATCATTGCTGCAGCCAAAGCCTGCCATGCCGATGCCATACATCCCGGCTATGGTTTTTTATCGGAGAATGCAGCATTTTCGCAACGATGCAGGGATGAAGGGATCATCTTTATCGGGCCTTCTCCCAATGCCATTTCCACCATGGGAGACAAGATCACAGCCCGCAAGACCATGATGGAAGCCGGAGTTCCGGTAGTTCCGGGAACGAAGGACAAGGTCACCGACGAGCAGCAGGCACTGGAAGAAATAAGCAGGATTGGGCTGCCGGTGATGATAAAGGCATCAGCCGGGGGTGGCGGGAAAGGAATGCGCCTGGTGAAGAATGAAGCAGACATCCTGGGAGCGATCAGGGCTGCCCGGTCGGAAGCCATGGCTGCTTTCGGAGACGATTCAGTGTACATCGAAAAATATATTGAATCGCCTCATCATATTGAATTCCAGATTCTTGCAGACAAACACGGCCATACGGTTCATCTGTTCGAAAGAGAATGTTCGGTGCAGCGTCGACATCAGAAAGTGGTGGAGGAAACTCCTTCCCCCCTGCTTACTCCTGAAGTCAGGGAAGAGATGGGTAAGCATGCAGTAGCGGCAGCCCAGGCTGTACAGTATGAAGGTGCAGGAACCATAGAATTCATTGTGGGTGACGATCTGAAGTACTATTTCCTGGAAATGAACACCCGCTTGCAGGTGGAGCATCCCATCACCGAAAGGGTGGTAGGTGTTGACCTGGTGAAGGAACAGATCAATATTGCCAACGGAGATCCCCTGCCTTTCAGACAGGAAGATCTTCAGCAGGTGGGCCATGCCATTGAGTGTCGCATTTATGCCGAAGATGTACGGCATGATTTCATGCCCAGCCCGGGTCGTATCCGGTACATCTCAATCCCGCTCGGATTGGGGATCAGGCACGACGGTTACGTTTACGAGGGCTTCGATATCCCGATATATTACGATCCGATGATTTCCAAACTCATCGTTTGGGCTAAAACCCGGGAAGAAGCCATACGGAAAATGAAAAGGGCCCTCTATGAATATAAAATCACAGGGGTGAAAACCAATATCCAGTTTCTGTCGAAAATCATGCGTACGCCTGATTTTACGGAAGGCAGGTATAATACGCACTTCATTGGGAACAACCTGGATTTCCTGATGAAAGAGTCCGATTGTGATGCCCTTTGCGAGGACATGGCCATCATTGCCGCCTATGTGGATTATCATGTGAAGAAGGAAATGAAAAAACCCGCAATTCTGACAAAGATCGTACACAGTCCATGGAAAACCTTCGGACGGAAACAGGGGATGAGTGGTTGGTAAGTCGTATCATATTAATCTGATATCATGGAAATTAAAATCGGAAAAAGAACGGCACAGGTGAAATTCCTCGAAAAAAAGGATAATCTGATCCTCATCGAGGTGGATCATAAGGTTTATGAGGTGGATGTCATGATGGTGGGAGATATGATTTATTCTCTGATCTGCCAGGGCGAATCTTTCAATATTGAAATGATCCAGGGCAGCAGTCCCAACAAATACGATGTTAATACATTGTATAATTCATACCAGATCGAGATCCTCGACCAGGCAGCCAGGTTCAGGTCTGATCGCCATGCAGACGGGGATACAGGAGACGAAAATCATATCATAACCCCCATGCCTGCCAAAATTGTGAGCATTCCCGTGAGCGAAGGGCAGGAGGTTACCAAAGGAACAACACTGATGGTGGTATCTGCCATGAAAATGGAAATTGAACACAAGGCACCCAGAGATTGCAGGGTGAAGAAAATCTTTGTAAAAGAGGAGGATACGGTTAATGTAAATGATCAGCTGATTGAATTGGAGGGATAAATTTTTTTTATTTTCTTGACAACTTCGTAAAGATTTATTATTTTTACTTGTTTTAAAACTAATTGAAATGAATGCCCTATCATTGATTCCGGAAGAAGAGGATCGGATTACCACCAATCCTACAAAAAAGAAGAATAAGCTCAAAGTCAGGGTCATCCGTTACCTTCACCAGAATGGGAAACAATCCATTCCCGATCTCTGTCATGTGGTCCGGGTGAGTGCTCCAACGATGAAGCGCCTGTTGGAAGAGCTGATGAAGGAAAACCTGGTGAAAGTGCTTGGTCTTGGAGAATCAGTGGGCGGAAGACGGCCATACAATTATGATCTGAATCCTGATTCAAGGGTTGTGATCGGGCTTGATCTTGCCCGCTACGAGACCAAAATGGGCCTTTTCAATATGGCTTGCCAGCCATTAACTGAACCCCAGGTCTTTGCAGAAGGACTCGAAACTTCCGATGATGTGGTGGGAATGCTGGTGAAACAAATCGGCAAGTTGTTGAAAACAAGAAAGATAAAAAAGGAACTGGTATTGGGAGTGGGCGTTTCGCTCCCCGGACTGATCGACATTAAAACTGGGATCAGCCACAGTTATCTCAATTATGACCAGGAACCCTTGTCCAACGTGCTTTCAGCCAAATTCGATTTACCAACATTTATCGAACATGATACCAGGGCGCTTGCCAGGGGCGAACTCATGTTCGGGCAGGCCAGAGGCAGGAGAAATGTATTGTGCCTGAACCTGGGTGCCGGAATTGGACTCAGTATCATCGTTGAAGGCCGGGTTTACCAAGGGACTTCAGGTTATGCAGGGGAATTCGGACATATCAATGTCGATCCCGAAGGAGAACTGTGTTATTGCGGTAAGAAAGGCTGTCTGGAAACGCTTGCCTCCGGAAGAACCCTCCGGCAGAAAGTCATCACCGATCTTAAATCCGGGAAAAAATCCATGCTCATGGATATGGCAGGGAATGATCCCGGAAAAGTGAAACTGCCGTTAATCCTTGAGGCCGCCCTTGCGGGAGACCAGTATGCTTCTGAGCTGATCTCCGAAACCGCAGGTCACCTTGGCAAAGGCATCGCAACTCTTATCCACCTGTTCAACCCCGAATTGATCATCCTTGGCGGAATGATGGCATCCGTCGGCAACCTGCTCTCGGATCCCATACAACAGGCCCTGAACACCTATTGCATGCCGCGGGTCAGACAGGATACGGAGGTTGTGATCTCTTCCCTGGCCGACAATGCAAGCCTGATGGGTTCAGTGGCCCTCGTCATCGATAACATTCTCGACAAAAAACCCTGATGGCATTCCCGGACTTTTTGCTGTCCTGATTCTTATATGATCCCATGAAAAGACGAAGCGGTCTTGTTGTTATCCTGCTGTTTTTTTCTTTATTGCTAAATGCCCAGTCCCCCCAATTAACAGGCAGGATTGCCGGAAATCCGGATAATCGGGTGTATGTCCTTGAAAATGACCTGATATCATTTCAAGTGCGGACGGAACAGGGGAAAATCCTTTCTGACAGCCTGTTCCCGCTTGTTACATGGCAGAGTAAGTTTGATTCCCCTGCATTCGCCATGACTACCGGCGGAGGGTTTGAACTCGGGATCATGTGGACAGACTGGCGTGCACCCGGTAAAGCCGGAAATGCTGACAACCTGTTGCGGCTCGGGAAAGATGATTTCACCCTGAGGAGCCACAGCTTCACCGATGATGAGAAGGGGAACAAAGTGTTAAACCTGTTCCTTTCCAACTCCCGGATGCCTTTCCGGATTATCCTCAGCTACTGGATCAAACCCGGAACCTGGTGGGTCAGAAAACAGATCGAACTATGTGACACATCGTCGGCTGTACATTTCCTGCAATCCCTAAGTCCGCTCCATTCTCATGTGACACTTTATGGGAGTAATGGGCAAATACCTGTTAATCAGATAACTGTTGAAAACAAGGGCGGGTTTGGACAGCCCCTTGCCTTCAGTCATGCAGAAGGGGGGGCCTTCCTTGGCCTGGAATACCCCGCCTCGGAAAACATGTGCCACATGGGTAATGACTTCCTTAATGTGACACTTCAGCAGCAGGCCGGTTGGATCATCACCGCTGAAATGAGCGGCAGCCAGCCGGCGGTGCTGGCACTTGCGCCGCCCGCCCGTCTGCATTCCTGGTTTTACGATTATCTGGACGATATCCGTGTGGCCCCGGCTGACCCATATACCCTCTATAACTCCTGGTACGATCTGCGTTCACCGGAATATCCCGGCGTCAGCCCGGAACATGTGATGAATGAGAAGAATGTATTTTCAATTGCCGATATGTTGTATAACCGTATGCAGAAGCAGTACGGGATAACACTGGATGCTTTTGTGCTGGATGACGGGTGGGATGTGTATGAAAGTGACTGGCAGTTGCGGAAGGAAAGTTTCCCTGATGGGTTGAAGCCCCTGGCTGACCTGCTGAAACAACGCGGTACGGCACTCGGGATCTGGTACGGACCCACCGGAGGATATTCTTTCAGGATGAAACGTGTGGAATGGATGAAAAAACAGGGCTATGAAGTGGTTGGCCAGGGCAGGAACCATGCCATGCTTTGCATGGGTGGAAGCAAATACGGAACGCTTTTCATGCAACGGGTGACTTCCAATGTATCACATGATGGCGTTTCTTATTTCAAGTGGGACGGGATACAATTTTCCTGCAGTGAACCCGGCCATGGGCATCCTGTGGGAGTTTTTTCCAGGACAGCCATTCTCAATTCCCTTATCGGTTATTGCAAGGCAGTCCGGAAAATTAACCCCAACGTATATCTTAATATCACTTCGGGTACCTGGCTAAGTCCCTGGTGGCTTGCCCACGCGAACCAGATCTGGATGGACGGCGGAGACTATGGTTTTTCCTCCCTGCCCTCGCTGACCCGGCGGGATGCTTCAGTTACATACAGGGACGGCGTACTCTATGATAACTTCCACAGGAAAAACCTTTGGTTTCCGATTGCTAACCTGATGACCCATGGCATCATCAAAGGCAAAGTGGAAAGCGTCGGAGGGGAATACGATCCCCGGCACAAATTCGCTGATGATATGGTGATGTACGTGGCCCGGGGCATCAGTATGTATGAATTGTACGTATCGCCGGCCATCCTTTCCGGTGCCGAGTGGAAGGTGATTGCGGATGCCCTCCGCTGGGGACGTGAAAACCATCGCATCCTGAAAAAAACTTTTATGAAGGGAGGCGACCCGGCCGCAGGCGAAGTATATGCATACCTTCACTTCAATGGTAAGGAGGGTATTATTGCCGTCAGGAATCCCGGAATATCCTCAGGTCCAATGTTATTGAAACTCGATCCAGGCTGTGGACTGGATTCTGATGCAAGGGATCTCGTCCTGGAAAAGATCTATCCATGGCATGAGGTTCATCCCGCACTGCTCCATGCAGGCGAAACTGCCACCATTGCTCTCGAAGCACTCGAAACTGCCGTTTACAGGGTTTATCCCCTGTCGGATGCTCCCTATCCACTCCCGGCCGGAGTGCGGTTCGATATTCAGGTTGCGGAAGGCGGGAATTGGTTGCTGAGAATACATACGCCCAATCCTCACGCACACTTTCTCAACCCCGGAACCCTCAAATCCATGAAGTGGAACGGCAATCCCCTGGCATCCCTGCGCGATCTTCCCCAGCCCAGGGAAGTCCCTGTACTCCTGCTGACAGAATACCCAAAGGAAGGGAGCGACCTTCATGCGGAAACCTGGAGCTATCGTCTCAGGGAGGATGCAGGCGAAAGTGTCATGAGCCTGCTTTTTACCTCCGACAGCAGTTCCTCCCTTCCAGGACTGAAGATTTCAATTGACGGAAAGCCGGTTGATTCATGGACTGAATCTGAGAAAGGTGCATGGGACTGGATCAGTTTTTTTATTCCACCCGGCGAACATAAGCTACGTATAGAAATGAATCGGCAAGGTGACGAAACGGCATGGCAGGGTCAGGTATCTGTGTGGGGGACTGTACAATATCCTGCTTATTATCAGGAAATTATAATGAACCCGCTCATGCCTGCAAAAGCCGGGGCGACCCTTCCTGACAGAAATACACCGGGTTTTCAGACAGCATTTATCCTTTGCGGAAAAATAAACGGTCATATTCAATAATGATTCACCAAAACAGACTGCATGTCAATGACTGATAAACGCAATTATTTAATTTCAATCGGGATCATCGGGGCTTTGTTTTTCATTTTTGGTTTTGTCACCTGGTTGAACGGCATCCTGATTCCCTATCTGAAGATAGCCTGCGAACTGACCAATTTTGAGGCCCTGTTTGTAGCGTTTGCATTTTATATCAGCTACACGGTGATGGCGTTGCCGTCATCCTGGGTATTGAAAAAAACAGGATTTAAAAATGGCATGACTGTTGGTTTGATCGTCATGGCGGCAGGTACATTGATGTTTATTCCCGCAGCCATGACCAGGACTTATTTCACTTTTCTTGCAGGACTCTTTGTAATGGGTACAGGGCTGGCCATCCTGCAGACTGCTTCCAATCCATACATTACCATCATCGGACCGGTTGAAAGTGCTGCCAGGCGAATCAGTATCATGGGGATATGCAATAAAGTGGCCGGTGCCATTGCGCCGCTTATTCTTGCATTTTTCATCCTCAGCGATGGAGATGAACTTGTGAAAAGTCTTGAATATATGGATGTTACACAAAGGCAACTTGCCCTGGATGCGCTTGCTGCCAGGGTGATCAGCCCTTATCTTGTGATGACAGCCATCCTGGTATTCCTGGGACTGATGATCCGCTTTTCTCCTTTGCCTGAAGTAGAACTTGAACAGGATAACATAGCAAAGGAAAACAGTCAGGACAGGAAAGGGAATATTTTCCAGTTCCCCCACCTGGTGCTTGGTGCGCTTGCACTTTTCTTCTATGTCGGTGCAGAAGTAATTGCCGGGGATACCATCATTACTTACGGAAAATCGCTCGGTATCCCGCTGGCCACGGCCAGGGCATTTACAACTTATACGCTGATTGCCATGGTGATCGGTTATACCCTGGGTATTATCCTTATTCCTCGCATCATCAGCCAGCGGAAGGTACTGGTGTATGCTGCGCTGCTTGGTATCCTGCTTTCATTGGTGGCCCTTATCATTCCAGGGAAAACCTCGGTGGTATTCGTCGCATTATTGGGATTGGCTAACGCTATTGTCTGGCCTGCCATCTGGCCACTTGCCATTCATAATCTCGGCCGTTTCATTAAAACCGGGTCCGCCATCCTGATCATGGCCATTGCGGGAGGTGCACTGCTTCCGCTGTTGTGGGGAAAAATTGCCGATCTTTACAGCCCTCAGACAGCATATATTATCCTCATCCCTTGTTACATAATCATCCTGTTGTACGCCACCTGGTGGTACCGTCTGAAAAGCTGGAGGTGTCATTCATGAAACCGGAGCTTGTAATACTGGCAGCCGGTTTGGGAAGCCGTTACGGAGGACTCAAACAGGTGGATGCCGTGGGCCCTTACGGCGAAACCATCATGGAGTATTCTGTTTATGATGCCATGAGAGCGGGCTTTGGAAAAGTAGTGTTTGTTATTCGGAAGAATATTGAGGGTGATTTCAGGAAAACATTTACCGATAAGCTTGCCGCAAATGTTCCCTATGAGTTCGCTTACCAGGAACTGGACATGCTGCCCTCCGGACTGGTGCCTCCACCAGGAAGGGTTAAGCCCTGGGGGACAGGGCATGCGGTAATGGTTGCTGCACCGCATGTCCGTAAACCTTTTGCCGTGATCAATGCCGATGATTATTATGGACCGGAAGCATACCGGTGCATGGCGGAATTTCTCCTGAAGGACGGTGAGGAAACGCAATATGCAATGGCAGGTTATGCCCTTGGAAACACCCTCTCCCCCCACGGGTTCGTCTCCCGGGGTATCTGTGATACAGACGCCGGGAATAAACTTGCAGGGATTACAGAACGGACCAAAATCCGTTTTTCGGAAGGCAGCATTCTTGCGGGGGATGGCGACAACCAGGCTCATATCCCCTACAATGCAACTGTGTCTATGAATTTCTGGGGTTTCAGGCCCTTTTTCTTCACCCAGCTTCAGGAGTTGTTTACGGAATTTGCCGGAAAAGAAAAAGACCAGTTAACATCGGAGTTTTATCTTTCCACTGCCATTGATACACTTATCCGGACAGGCAGGGCCACCGTGGAGGTGCTTAGAACTGACGCCTCCTGGTTTGGTGTCACGTACCAGGAAGACAGGCCCGGAGTGATGAACAATATCAGGAAACTGACCGCACAAGGACTTTACCCTGAAAGACTCTGGCATTGAGCGATGAAGGAATCACTTTACCATATCGTTTCCCGGTTCAGGGCAGAGGGTAACACCAAGCTGATCAGTCCTGTGCAATGCGGACATATTCATGAGACTTTCCTGATTGAAGGAAAGGAAAACTATATCCTGCAAAGGATTAATCACAGCATTTTTCCGGACGTTTCTTTACTGATGAATAACATCAAGGTGGTAACCAAACACTTGCAGGGGAAGGGGGATGTTTATCCCTATCAAATCCCCATGCTGGTACCACTGAAATCAGGGGAATTATATTATGTTGATGACAGTGGCGGATCCTGGCGTATGATGCGCTATATCTCAGGCAGTAAGGTGCACCATAAGCCCCGGGGTACGGAAATGGCCGGGGAGTTTGGAAAGGCGCTCGGAAGTTTCATCCTTGCATTGTCTGATCTTCAGACCGGCTTGCTCGGGATGCTGCTGCCGGGCTTTCACGACCTTGACAGTAGGTGGGAACAATACCTTTCGGCCCTGAAAACTGCTCCTGAGGAACGTTTGAAGGAGACGGGACAGGAAGTCAGGACTGCTGAAAGGTTTTATCCGGCAATGCTGACGTATTCGGGTATGGTGCAGGAAGCCGGACTGCCTTTGCGCATCATTCATAATGACACCAAATTCAACAACATCCTTTTTAATGAGGAGGACAAGGCGCTTGCACTGATCGATCTGGATACCGTAATGCCGGGCTACCTGCTGTTTGATTTCGGGGATGCCGTGAGAACACTGGCCAATAAGGCAGATGAGGACGAAAAGGACACCTGCCTGGTACGCTTTAATCTAAAGCTGTTTAAATCTTTCGCCAATCAGTTTATTGACAGTGTATCCCCGGTGCTGCAGGAAAAAGAGCGGGCACTGCTACCGTATGCACCCCTGTATATCACATTCCTGCAGGGATTGCGTTTTCTAACGGATCATTTGAACGGAGATCTGTACTACCATTGTGATTATTTCGGACATAACCTGGTCAGGGCGGCCACCCAGTTCGTTTTGCTGAAAGACATGGAAGCCAAGCTGTGCATGATGAAGGAGGTGGTTGTGGGAAAAAGTTGCTGAGCCTTATTCGAAAGTCAGCGTAAACTGAAATATTTTCGAATTCAGTTTCTGGATATTGGAGGTAAATACATTGGCTTCGTGTTTCAGGATGTCCCTTAGACCGTAAGACATTTTAATTTCTGTTCCGAATTTGAAGTATGTGGTATAGAAATCGAAACCCACGCCGAATTCCAGGGCGATATCATTTTTTTTCAGTTTGATCCGGATCTCTTCATCCTGTTCCTTCTTTTTGGCTTGCGAAGCCAGGTCGACGGAGTATTTGAAGCCGCTGATCACGTACGCTCTGGCATTGTGGAGCCGTTTGGATTTATATTTAATATAGAAGGGGAAGTCGAGGTAGGTGGATTCCACTTTCTTGCGGGTATCAAAAAAGACGGTATCCTTGATGGCCCGGGTAAAGACCATAGACCGCTCACCGAAAGCCAGGGATGGGATAAAACGGAGGTCCCAGTAATCACCAAGCCTGAGATTGCTTACAATTCCGATGTGAAAGCCCATTTCAGGTTCGGCAAGTACGGCATACACAGAATCCTGCCTCTCAAAATCCTTTACATTCTTTACCGTGAAATGCATCTGGTTAAGTCCCAGAATAAAACCGAAATGATAGGGGGCCAGGTCGTATTTGGGCAGATTCTCAGGTGTTCTTCTCTGGGCATCAAGTCCATATGAAAGTGAGATCAGCAGTATAAGGAGAATGAAGGACCTGATCTTGGTGATTTTCACGGGTGGAATGGCTTGGTGTAAAGATTCAACGGCCTGAACGCTGATTTATTTTTCCGGAAAAAGGAGTGCAAAATTACGAACTATTTTTTATTTCCCGTATAGATACTCGCAATTCCACCGGTAAGCCTCTGCTGGTCAGTGTTTTTAAAACCAGCCTCCCTTAGGATTCCGAGGAATGCCTTATCGTGGGGAAATGTACCAACCGAAGAGGGAAGATAGTGATATGCGGATGCATGTTTTGACACCAGCCTTCCGATCAGCGGGAGGATCAAACGGAAATATGCGTTGTACAATGCGCGCAGCAATGGATTCCGGACACGGGAAAATTCCAGGATGATGATCTGTCCGCCGGACTTCAGAACACGGTGCATCTCCCGGATACCCTGTTGCAGGTTCTCAAAGTTCCGGACGCCGAATGCTGCGGTTGCCAGGTCAAAGCTGCCGCTGTCAAATGGAAGTAACTCGGAATCAGCTGTTTGGAGAGTGATTAGTTTGTCCAGACCTTTTTTTCTGATCTTTTCAGCACCGATGGCGAGCATTTTTTCGGATATATCAACACCGCAGATACGGTCAGGACTGCAGGCTGCCAGTGCAATTGCCAGATCGGCGGTACCCGTGGCAACATCAAGAATGTTCATGGGTTTGCGTTGTTGTGCCAGGCTTACAACCTTATTCCGCCAACGGATGTCAATACCCATCGACAGGAAGTGGTTGAGGAAATCATAGCGCGGTGCAATGTCGTTGAACATATGCCTCACCCTGTCCTTTTTCCCAGTCGAGCCCCCGTGCACAACACTCATAGCCCTTGTTTTTCGTCCAGCATCTCGGCTTCATTCAACAGGCGGGATTTGTTGATGGGAACCACTCCCACTGATTCGCAGACCAGTCCGCCGGCCAGGTTCGACAGCACCGCAAGTTGTTCAGGCGTTGAACCGGAAGCCAGGCACAGCGCAGCCACACTGATCACGGTGTCGCCCGCACCCGATACATCGGCGATGGCCCGCTTGTGGGCGGGAATCATGAAGCTGGTATATGAGCCTGCAGTTTCCCTGTGCCGAAGGAATACTCCTTCTTCGGAAAGGGTGAGCAATACCATTTCCGGCTGTTGTTTTTCCTGTAATATGCTGACGGCAGATTCAAGCTGATGAGCATCCCGCTGGTCAAAGTCAAGCTTAAGCCCTTCTTTCAATTCTTTCAGATTGGGCTTAAAAAGCGTTACCCCCCGGTACATATCAAAGTTTTTTTTCTTCGGATCGACCGATACCGGGATATTCCTCCGGACGGCCATCTCAATGACAGTGCTGATCATTGAAGGCGTTAGCACACCCTTGTTGTAATCCTGGAAAAGGATCACTTCGATGTGATGTTTTTGAAGAATTGCTTCTATACCTGCAAGGTAAAGGCTTTCCTCTTCAGCACTCAGATCATGGGTGTGTTCTTCATCCACCCGGAGCATTTGCGTATTATTTCCAATCACCCGGAATTTCGTGGTGGTGATTCTTTCCCGGCTCTGCAGTATACCCTCGCAGGTGAGCCCGCTCAGTTCCATCAGTTCCCTGAAACCCTCCCCCTGCCGGTCGGTGCCGATCACGGCACTGAGGATGGGCTGCGCATCCAGGGCTAAAAGATTTAGTGCCACATTGGCAGCTCCTCCCAGGCGGTTTTCTCGACGGTGCAGGGCAACTACCGGAACAGGTGCTTCAGGAGATATCCTTTCCACCTTTCCCCAGAGGTAAGCATCGATCATCACATCTCCCAGTACCAGAACCTTTCTGTTCCGGAAACTTTCCAGCAATTGCCGGTATTGCATGTTTCCCATGATCCCTGTTGATGAATTTTGCGCAAAGTTATAAATTGCATGAACCCACTGAATATTCTTTTGTTATCTTTGTTGGTTGACACAATAGCAAGCTTTTGGTAATTAGCTTTATGCGAAATTATACCCTTTCCCTCTTCCTGATTCTGGGTACCGCCCTGTCGCTGAAAGGCCAGCTGATACTCACCGGTTCATCCCAGATCAATACCGTATGCAACGGATTCGGTTGTAATTACAACGGTCCGAGTATCCTCATCAATGAAGTGATGATACGTCCTTCAACCGGAAACGGATCCATAGCCGGAAACAATGCCACCCAGCGGGCTGAATGGATTGAACTGTATAATCCGGATCTCTGCAAGCCGGTGGATATCAGTTGTTATTTTCTCGGGAATCGTTCTCCCGACGGAACACCCACCCAGTATTACGGTGGCGGCTTCGAACTTCCCCAGGGAACGGTGGTTCCCCCGAGGGGTTTCGTGATTGTCAGAGGGGTAAATGCAGCCCCTGTTCCTGCCAATCTTCTTGTGCAGAATGGCGGAAGAACGGTTGAAGTGGTGGTAACGCCCGGATCGAACAGCGTGTGTTATGGCGGCGGCACCCGGTTGTGGTTTCCCGACGCAGGGGGTTGGTTTGCCTTTTATGATCAGAACGGGGTCCCGCAGGATGCCATCACCTGGAACAATCCGAATGCACAGGCATTAAGCGGATCTCCCTGCAACCCTCCGGGGAACTGCCCGTTTACAGGAACACTGGATTCTTACAATAATATCCCGGCAAACCGGAAGACACAGATATTTAACGGTTTACCTGCAACCGGATTGTCAATCCGCAGGTTTCCCGACGGGGGAAACTGGGCGGTAAACAACCAGGCAGCAGCGACATACGGTACCTGTAATACGGTTTGTGCCCCGCCTCCGGTGATCACCTGCAACGGTTCGGCCACGGTAAGCGTAAGCGGGGGTACCCCCCCGTATTCCTATATATGGGACGACGGCCAGACCCAGATGACGGCTACCGCAAGCGGGCTGTGTGCAGGAACATACTGTGTCACAGTGAGCGATGCAGGAGGTTTGTCGGCCATTACCTGTGTAACGGTGAACGACTTTGAACCTATTGTGGAAATGTCGCCTATCCCGGATATGTGTATCGATGCCGGATCAGTCAACCTCACCCAGGGTTCCCCTGCAGGTGGTTATTATTCGGGCTCAGGTGTTTTTACCGATGTCTTCCTGCCTGCGGCTGCCGGGCCGGGAACGCATACCATAAAGTATGTGTATTACACCGCGGATTCCTGTATGAGTCTCGATTCCACGGCTGTAACCGTGTTTCCCGCACCGACCGTTTTTTTGCCGCCACTCCCCAGCCTGTGCTCGGGAATCCCGCCCCTTCCGCTGAATACGGGTTTCCCTGCCGGCGGTACCTATTCAGGTACGGGAGTTGTTGGCAACACCTTTGATCCTTCAGTTTCAGGCAACGGAACTTTTCAGATCACCTACATCCTTGCCAATACATATGGATGTGATGATACCGCCGTATCCAGCATCACGGTGTATCCCGCACCCGCCGTTAATTTACAGCCTTTTGCCGGCATTTGCGTAAATGCGGCTCCCATGGTGCTTAGCGGAGGTACGCCGGCTGGAGGGACCTATTCCGGTCCCGGTGTCAGCGGCAATGTCTTCAATCCTTCAGCCGTCGGCAGCGGCAGTTTCAATATCACCTATTCCTATAACGATATGTTTAACTGCCAGGGAAGCAGTACGCAACCTGTTCAGGTATTCAACCTGCCTTCCGTCACTTTCCTGCCCCCGGCACCACTTTGCGTCAACAGTGCTCCGGTGGTCATTTCAGGAGCCACACCGGCCGGCGGCACTTACAGCGGCCCGGGACTCAGTGCAGGTTTGTTTGACCCTTCAGTCACCGGGGCGGGAACGTTCACACTTACCTATTCATACACAGATAATAACGGTTGTACTGCAGAAGCCAGCCAGAACATTACGGTTTATCCACTTCCGGCCGTTAATCTGGCCAACCTTGCTTCACTTTGCAAAAATGACGGAGTCGTGCCACTCACAGGCGGAACTCCTCCCGGTGGGACCTATTCCGGAACTGCCGTTACCAATGGCAATTTCAACACACTGCTCTCAGGAACCGGCACTTTTGCCATCACTTACACCTATACCGATGCAAACGGTTGTACCAACACTGCCACACAAAACCTTACAGTTCACGAACTTCCGTTAGTCAGCCTTGATCCGCTGGCGGATATTTGTCTGAATGCATCTCCGGTTACACTTTCTGGCGGGCTGCCTGCCGGTGGAACATACAGCGGCGCTGCTGTCAGCGGGGCTGCATTCGATCCTGCAGCCGCCGGTGCCGGAACCCACGTAATCTCTTATACATGGCAGGATGCCAACGGCTGCAGCAATACAGCCACCCAGAATATCAACGTTCTGAACCTGCCGCTGGTACAGTTCAGCCCGCTTACAGACCTTTGCCTCAACAGCAGCCCGGCCGTTCTCAGCGGCGGAACACCGGGAGGAGGAACCTATGCGGGCAGCGGGGTGGTTGCCGGAATCTTTGATCCCTCCCTTACAGGTACCGGATCTTTCCAGCTTCAGTATTTTTATACTGATGCCAACGGCTGTACTGACACCGCCCTTCAAACAATCACCGTAAGACCCCTGCCTGCCGTCAGCCTGCAGAACCTTCCGGATGTCTGCCTGAATGATGCACCCGTCAGTCTCAGCGGCGGGATTCCGGCCGGTGGTGCTTTCTCCGGCCCCGGTGTCCTGGTCAACAGCTTTGATCCCGCCGTCACAGGTACCGGTGTTTTCGATATTGTATATACATATACTGATGCTTTCAATTGCAGCAATTCTGATACTTCCTCGTTAACCGTCAATGCCCTACCCGAAGTATTTGCCGTCACAGGAGGAGGCATTGTCTGCGAAGGCAGCGGCGGCAGTCCGGTCGGTCTGAGCGGATCTGAGACCGGTGTGGAATACCGCCTGCTGATCAACGGGATGTATTATGGTTTTCCGTTCAATGGTTCCGGCGACAGCTTGTCATTGGGCAAGCATGAAACCGCGGGTTATTACACTGTGATTGCCACCAGCCTTGCAACCGGCTGTGCTGCGGAAATGGGGGATTCTGTCCAGATCAGCACCATGCCACGGCCGGATGTGGATTTAGGCGATACACTGTATCTTTGTGATATCCCTGAACTGCAGCTGGATGCCGGTTCAGGAACGGACACCCTCAGCTATGAATGGCAGAACGGAAGTAAGGAGCAGTATTTCATAGTCAGTGAACCGGGTATCTATTGGGTCAGTGTTGGCCTGGGCAGTTGTTTTAACACCGACAGTGTGCTGGTGGCCGAATGCAGCGAACTGGAGATTCCCAATGTTTTCACTCCGAACGATGACATGAAAAATGACCGCTTCAAACCCAGGGTTAAAGGAGTGATCCTCGATTTCAATGTGAATGTGTTCAACCGCTGGGGGAAACAGGTTTATGCTTCCGGTGATCTTGAGGAAGGCTGGGACGGAACGCTTGACAATAATGGTTCACCATGTGCCGATGGCACCTACTTCTTTGTGATCACATACAGGGCCTATGCTTACCCGAGGCCACCGGTCGACAGGAAAGTGAGCGGGACAGTCACCCTGTTGCGGTGAACCTTCCGGGCTCAGGCTGGTTATATTTTGAAAATGTTGTAAAAAATCGATTCTTATGTCTGAGAAATTGTCATCATTTGTTGGCCCGGGTGTAGCGACCGGGACTGAAGTGCAGGAGATATTCCATTTTGCCAAAAAACACGGTTATGCCCTTCCTGCGGTGAATGTGGTGGGCACCCATTCTGCCAATGCCGTTATGGAAGCGGGAAAGTCTGTGAATTCCCCGGTAATCATCCAGATATCCAATGGAGGAGCCGTCTTTTTTGCAGGCAAGTCATTGTCCAATGCCTCGGAACAGGCTGCTATCTCAGGCGGTATTGCTGCAGCCCTGCATGTACACCAGATTGCAGAATTATACGGTATTCCGGTGATCCTGCATACCGACCATGCAGCCAGAAAACTCCTTCCATGGATCGACGGACTGCTGGATGCGGGCGAAAAGCATTACGAGCGATACGGAAAACCGCTTTACAGCTCGCATATGCTCGACCTTTCGGAGGAAGACCTGATCGAAAATATCGATATCTGTAAACGATACCTCGAAAGAATGTCGCGGATCGGCATGACCCTGGAAATTGAGCTGGGTGTTACCGGAGGGGAGGAAGACGGGGTTGATAATACGGGGATCGACAGTTCAAGGCTTTACACCCAGCCTGAGGATGTGGCACTTGCTTACCGCGAACTGAGCAAGATAAGCACGCAGTTCACCATAGCCGCTTCATTCGGCAATGTGCACGGGGTTTACAAACCGGGCAATGTCCGTCTGGAACCCGTCATCCTTCATAATTCGCAGCAATATATTAAGGAGAAGTTCGGTACCGCCGACAATCCGGTGAATTTCGTCTTCCACGGCGGTTCAGGCAGTGAGGTGGAGAAGATCAGGGAGGCCATTTCCTACGGCGTGGTCAAGATGAACATCGATACCGATACACAGTGGGCTTTCTGGGAAGGCGTCCTGGGATTTTACCGGAAGAATGAGGCCTATCTGCAGGGTCAGCTCGGGAATCCCGAGGGTGAGGATAAACCCAATAAAAAGTTTTATGATCCCCGTGCCTGGATCAGGGAAGGGGAGAAGACCATGGTCAACAGGCTGAAGCAGGCTTTTGATGACCTGAATTGCCTGAACCGTTACGAATAAGCCATGAGGCACTTTGCCCGCCTGGTACTTCGCCTGTCAGGCTGGAAGATCAGGGGTGACTTTCCTTTTCAGTACAAAAAGTGCGTGGTGATCGAAGCGCCGCATACCAGTATGTGGGATTTCGTGATCGGCTGGCTGGCATTCCGGACCCTGGGTGTACAAGTGAAGTTCCTGATCAAGAAAGAGATGTTCTTCTGGCCTTTCGGATCTTCCCTGCGCAAACTGGGAGGCATCCCCATCGACCGGCATCGTAACAACAGGATGGTTGCAACCATCTCAGAGCTGTTCGAAAAGCATGAGTCGCTCTACATTACCATTACACCCGAAGGAACCCGAAAAAGGGTGGAACACTGGAAAAAAGGATTTTACTATATCGCCATGCATGCCGGCGTACCGGTGGTTCTGGCCTATCTTGACTATGGAAAAAAGGAGGGCGGTGTGGGGCCGGTGCTGTGGCCTTCTGGCGATTTTCAGTCCGACTGGCAGATCATTGAGGCATTTTACCGCGGGAAAACAGCCAGGCACCCGGAAAAATTTAACCTGAGCAACCGCTGTACCATACAGGGTCAAAGCCGGGATGCTGCCTCAATTTGAATATACTCAGTCTTGACTGGTTTGCGAATGCAAAGCTGTTTGGACTGAGTTTTGCCGTACACCGTTATGATACACTTTTTCGCAAAGCTGTTCCGTGTTGGTGTACATTTGTTGCGATTTAATTCCTTGCTGCTGAAAAGCATGAAAATATTCCCCGGAATCCGTAAAATGATACTCAGTCCTGACAGGTTTGAGATTGCAAAACTGTTTAGGTTAAGTTATGCCGTACACCGCTATGACGCACTTTTTCGCAAAACTGTTCCGTGTCGGTATATATGGATATCAGTTCTTTTGTGTTTCAGTACTGCCGCTGCCTGTGCTCAGGCACTGCAACTGCGTTTTACAGCAAGGTTTTCGCACCAGTTCGTTCAACAATATATTCAGTTGGACAGTATCCGTGTCGGGAATCTCACCCAGGGCTGCGATACCGTGCTGTATTGGCCTGATACCCTGCTTGTCCTGCCCTGGGCGGGTATCCCGGAACAGCAGTTGGCAGAGAGAGATTTTTGTTTTAAGCAGCCCTTTCCCCAGCCATTCCGCGATGAATGCACCTTTGAACTTCAATTGCCCGTTGCTGGGCAGGTGGAGTTATCCGTATATGATCAGTCTGGAAGGAAACTGCATATTTTTCCGGATCATTTGCCGGCAGGAACGCACAGTTTCCGGTTCTGTTCCGGCGAATCACAGGTATTTCTTGTACATGCCGTCTGTGGACTCCAATCGCGGGTACTCCGGCTCGTGAGCGCCGGAGGTGGGAAAAACCGGGGCTGCAGCCTGCATTATGTGGGTCAGACCGGCCACGGGCCCTTTCTCAGAAGCGCTGTTTCAACCAACAGTTTCTTTTGTTTTTCACCGGGCGATACCTTACTTTACCTCGGATATGCTTCCGGATATATTGCGGGTTTTACCGGTGTGCCAACGACAGATACAACCTTCATCTTTATTTTCGGAGAGGGACATCCCTGCCTTCAAAGTCCGCTGCTTACATTTGGGGGACGAATATATCAGACTGTGCAGATTGGAACCCAATGCTGGATGAGGGAAAACCTGAACATCGGGACCATGGTTATTTCTACGGCTGCCGGATCAGCCCATTCCGACTGCAGTAACAACGGAATGATAGAAAAGTACTGTTACAATAACGATGCTGCTTATTGTGATGTTTATGGCGGTTTATACGACTGGGACGAGATGATGGGCTATACAACCGCTGCCGGGGTTCAGGGCATCTGCCCGCCTGGCTGGCATATCCCCACCGATACAGAGTGGTGTACCTTAACAAAATACCTCGATATATCAGTCAATTGCAACGACTGGAACTGGTCCGGAACCAATGCGGGAGGAAAGATGAAAGTAACCGGATACACACACTGGCATGCTCCCAATGCAGGTGCAACCAACGTAAGCGGCTTTTCGGCTCCCGGAGCCGGAATCCGCGACTACACCGGTGTCTTTAATATGCTTTTGCTCGACATATGCTTTTGGTCATCATCCGAGTACGCGCTCACTCAGGGCCTGTACCGGGAGTTGTGGTGCAGTTATGCTGAGGTAGGCCGGTATCGTCTGAATAAAACCTCCGGGTTTTCTGTTCGTTGCCTAAGGGATTGATTATTCTGCAGGTCATGTCGTGTGGTTTTTGTGAGAATCCGCATACTTGTCATCCACCCCTTATGATATGCATCCCGGTTTTCACGGGGTATTAGCCATCTCAAATAAAATGAGGCCACCGTTTAAAACATCCTTATGAGAGATGAAAAATCCCTCATGTTGTTTGCCGTTAACCAGTACCCGTTTCACATAGATGTTTTCCCTGCTTTGATCGATGGTACTGATGGTAAGTGTTTTTCCGTTGTGAAGCCGGATCACTGCGTTTTTAACCGACGGACTTCCCAGGGCATAATCTGGTGAGCCAGGACAAACAGGGTAAAAACCCAGGCTGCTGAAGATATACCAGGCGCTCATCTGGCCGGCATCGTCATTGCCGCAAAGGCCATCGGGTCCGGAGCCGTACATGCTTTCGAGGATCATCCTTACCCTGGCCTGGGTTTTCCAGGGATATCCGGCATAATTGTATAAATACGGGATATGATGTCCGGGTTCGTTACCGTGCACATAGGCGCCAATTAAGCCGTCGCGCGTGATGTCCTCGTTTTTTTCAATATACCTGTCTTCCAGCCTGATCAGGAAGATGCTGTCGAGATGGTGTGCGAAGGCTTCATTGCCACCCATCATGCTGATCAGATGTGGAATGTCATGCGGTACACAGAGTCCGTAATTCAGTGCATTCCCCTCAATAAAGCCCTGTCCGTGCGTATCAAGCGGATCGAATGGCTCACGCCATGATCCGTCAGATAAACGTGGCCGCATGCTTTGGATTCGCTTATCAAATACATTGCGGTAGTTCTCTGAACGTTGCATAAACCGGCGGTAGATATCATGGTTCCCTGCGACAGCGGCGATCCTGGCAATACACCAGTCATCATAAGCGAACTCCAGGGTTTTAGATACGGCATTCCCGCTCACGTTTTCAGGTACATAGCCTTTTTTAATGTAATCACCCAGTCCGTCGAAATAATTCACGCTTGCCGTGTTCACGCAAGCCTGCAATGCCCTTTCCGGATCCACACCGGCAGTGCCCTTGGCCAGGGCATCGGCAATCACAGATACCGCATGATAGCCGATCATACACCAGTTTTCATTGGCATGGTGACTCCAGACCGGCAGCATATGGTGAACACTCTGGTCGTGATGGGCCAGCATGGATGCAATCATGTCCCGGTTGCGGTCTGGATGAATGATATTTAACAGGGGATGCAGAGCCCGGTAAGTATCCCAGAGCGAGAAGACAGTGTAATTGGTAAAACCGCCGGATTGGTGTATCTCCTGGTCAAGGCCCCGGAAGGAGCCGTCGGTGTCTTCGAAAAGGACCGGGGCCAGCATCGTATGGTACAAAGCGGTATAAAACACCACCTTGTCCGCCTCTGTCAGGCATTCTACCCTGATCTTCGACAATTCCCGGTTCCAGCGTTGCCGTGCTTCGGCTCTTACCCTGTCGAAATCGCCATGCGGTATCTCAGCCTCCAGGTTGCGCATGGCTCCGGCACTGCTTACGGCCGAAAGGGCAACCCTGACTCCTAATTGTTCTCCTTCCTCAGTATTGAAACTGAACCAGGCCCGGATGTCTCGCCCGGCCATCTCGGGAAAGTTCCGGCTTTCGTCGAAACGCCGGTAAAAACCTTTATAAGGGACAGTGTCATATTTCCGGTGACCGTATGCCTTGAATGCCTTGCTGAACCGGATGGCAAAGTACATCGTCCGGGTGCGGGCCCAGCCGCTGGTCTGCCGGTAGCCGGTGACGGTGCTGTCGTTCTCTACCCTGATAAAGGTCCAGATGTTCTTGCCCTCATAGTTGTAGATGTTGTAAACCAGGTCGAGCAGGATGTTCGCTGAATCGGAACGGGGAAAGGTGTAACGGTGAAAGCCCACCCTTTCAGTGGCGGTGAGTTCTGCAAGGATGTTGAAGGAGGACAGTTCCACCCGGTAGTATCCCGGTTCCGCCTTCTCATCCTTGTGTGAAAACACGGAAAAGGTCTGGCTGCGGGTAAGTTCTGTGTTCCGCAGGTAAACTTGCGGAGATCCTGTGGTGGGTAAAACAAGGAAGTCTCCCAGATCAGAATGACCCGTACCGCTGAAATGCGTATGACTGAAACCGTAGATCACGGTATCTTCATACTGGTAACCGGAACAGTAACGGTATACTTCAGGATTGTATTTGCCGTGATTGTACATCGGCAGGTAATTCGTCTGCGGACTGAGCTGCACCATCCCGAAAGGCACAGTTGCACCCGGGTATGTATGCCCCATACGCAGGGTGCCGATAAAAGGATTCACCCAGCGGCTCAGATCTTCATCCTGGGAAAAACACATGCCCGGGAACAGAAGCAGGGTGGCAAGAAGCAAAAAAACCGGGGCTGTGACTGTTTTATGACCCATGATTATTGAAGGCTGATCCGGGCAGGCCGCAGGCGTTACCTGTTTATCTTCCCTGCGTAATGAAAGTGGAGTAACTTGTCCGGTTTGATTCATCGGTGTCGGAAGATGGAATCATATGCCCACTAATATCCGCATCTCAAGTAAATTCGCTTGTCAGAGCCTTAATTTCACGACGTAGCTTTGGAAGATGATTGACCAGAACTGCCCAGATAATATCATCAGAAACAGCATCATATCCGTGAATTATCTGGTTTCTGAGTCCAACGATACGATAGGCATCTTCAACCGGGAATTCGTCATCTTCATTCAGAATACGGTTCATTGCCTCACCGATGATTTCCAGGTTTCTCTCAACAGCTCTTTTTAAAATCAGATTATCTTTATATTGAGTAAGCGTAATGCCTTCTGCAGGCAGGAATGTCTCTATTTCCTGAATGGCAGCCTGAATATCGAAAAGGCATTTAAGCACTTTTTCGTTCATAGATCAACACTTTATCCCGGTCAAGAATCATACGAAAAACCGGATTCCTGACTGCTTGGATTTCAACAAGATCTATTTTTCTGCCAAGAAGGGATTCCAGTTTTTCCTTAAAATCCATGTAATTATTAAAATATTCCGGGGGAGGTACCAGCGCACTGAACTGAATTAAGAAATCAATATCGCTTTGGTCATTGAAATTTTCTGTTTTCACGGAGCCGAAAATGAAAAGTTTTTCAACCTGGTGGTCTGAACAGGTTTGAATGATCTCTTCTTTATATTGGTCAATCAGACTCATCAATGTTACGGCTTGGTCAAAGCAAAGATACTTAAACAGGCTGAATCCACCACATAGTTTTGTCCTTATTTATGATATACCGACACGGAACAACTATGCTTAATCCAAGGTTATACCGAAAGAACACAGGAATATGATGTGTGCTTCCAGAGTTATCGGTATAACCCTGCGGTTGTACCGGGATTGTTCGGTTTGCAAATGTCATTTGATAATATCTCGTCTTTCACTGGTCAGAAAATGTTTGACCCCTTTTCATTACTTTTGCAGGAATGAGAAAGCTTCTTAACCATTTAGTTGTATTCATGATCTGTTGTCCCACGGTGCAACAGGCGGTTTCCCAACAACTGACGGCCACGGAGATCATCCGCAGGGCCGATGAGAAATTCAATGGAGAGAAGACGAGTCAGGGAGAGATGAGTGTGCAGATTGTAAGACCTTCCTGGGAGCGCACCATCGTCTGTAAATACTGGGCCAAGGGAAGAGATTACAGCCTTACCCTGGTTACATCGCCCGCCAGGGAAAAGGGACACAGTTTCCTGAAACTGAAGAATGAACTCTGGACATGGAACCCGACCATCTCCCGTCTGATCAAACTGCCTCCCTCCATGCTTTCACAGGGCTGGATGAACTCGGATTATTCCAATGATGATATCCTGAAGGAATCCTCCCTGCTGCTGGATTACAGTCATCAGATGGCGGGGGAAGGCTTGCATGAAGGGACTGCCTGCTGGAAGATATTGCTGATACCGAAGGATAACGCGGCAGTGGTCTGGGGTAAGATCATCAAATGGATATCGAAAGATGAATTTCTGATGCTGAAATCGGAATATTTCGATGAGGACGGCGTGCTGGTGAAGACGGAGTCGGCCTATGACATCAGGATGATGGACGACCGGCGGCTTCCCACACGTATCGAGATCATCCCCGCCAAAGAAAAGGGAAATAAAACCATCGTCCGCATGCTGTCTGTGAAGTTCAACAGGGATCTCGGGGATGCCTTTTTCAGCCAGCAAAACATGAAAACGGTCAAATAGTACTGTTCTGTGATACTGATCCTTGCCTGGAGAAATATCTGGAGAAATAAAAGAAGGACCCTGATCACCGTCGCCTCGGTCTTCTTTGCCCTGCTGTTTGCGCTGCTGATGCGGGCATTGCAGGTCGGGACCTATGATCACATGCTCCGCAGCATGCTGGATGCCTACACGGGTTATATCCAGGTCTATGGCACGGATTATTATTACGACCGTTCGATGGATCACCTTTTTGAGCAGGATGATGCTGTAATGGACGGTATCAGTGCCATACCGGGTGTGAGGGCGGCTATCCCGCGGCTCGAAACCTTTGCCTTGGCAGTGACCACCCGGCAAACCAAAGGAGTGATGTTGCTGGGCATTGATCCTGAACGGGAAAGGCTGCTTTCCAATCCCGCCGGACG
Organism: uncultured Bacteroidales bacterium; assembly: GCA_964608665.1. GTDB lineage: Bacteria > Bacteroidota > Bacteroidia > Bacteroidales > CAIXZF01 > JAKLIX01. Next base: position 41,120 of record CAZSQJ010000028.1, read on the forward strand.
CATCACCGCCGGAAAGTATTACGGCCGGGGAGAGGGCGGATTGCTGGTTGCCGGTCGACTTGCCGCATATCTGGGTGTGAAGCCGGGCGATACCCTTACCCTGATGGGCATGGGATGCCAGGGTGCTTCTGCAGCCGGCCTTTACATTGTCCGCGCAATTTTGAAATTGCCCAATCCCGATCTCGACCGGAGGCTGATTTACATTGACCTGCCCTCGGTCAGGGAATTCACCGGCTGCGGCAAGCTGCTCAGTTCCATCGTGATCAACCTTGACGATGTGGATCAGACGGCAGACACCCGGGACAAAATCAGCGGCATGCTCCGCGATAAAGCTTTCAAGGTACTGACTTATGAGGAGAATTCTCCTGAACTGATACAGCAGATTGATTCTGATAAGGCAAGCGGGTATATTTTCCTCGGACTGCTGTACCTGATCGTCGGATTCGGGGTTTTCGGGACAGTATTGATGATGATCAGCGAGCGCAGGAAGGAAACGGGAGTGATGGCGGCCATCGGGATGCAGCGCCTGAAGCTGGCCCTGGTGGTGGTGACGGAAATGCTGTGGATGGGTCTTCTGGGCATTGTCAGCAGCTATATTGTGAGCATTCCTTTGGTCTGGTACCTTCAGGAATTTCCCATCCGCTTTACCGGTGAAATGGGAGAGATCTACCTGAATTACGGACTTGAACCCATCATGCCGGCCAGGCTCGACCTGATGGTGAATCTTTGGCAGGCCCTCATCGTGCTGCTGATTATCTTCCTCTCTGTGATCTATCCTGTCATCAGTATTTTTAAAATGAAGGAAACAGAAGCTTTACGAAGCTGATAAAATACAAGCGAATGATCCTTGTCATTGCATGGAAGAATATCTGGAGGAGTAAAACCCGCAGCCTGGTAGTAATGGCGGCTTTCGCCCTGGGTGTGTTCAGCGTGGTTTTCGGGGCGGCAGTCATGATCGGGCTCATGGACCGCAGGATGTACAATGCCATCCATAACGAGGTTTCCCACCTGCAGGTACATCATCCGCAATTTGCAGATAATGAAGACATTCATCTGGGAATAAAGCAGGCTGCTGTCGCTGCTGACAGCTTGTCCCGTTTGCCCGGCATCAAATCCGTTTCCAGCAGGATTCTCGTGCAGGGTATGGCCGGAACGGCGGAGAAAACGGCCGGGGTGTTGATATGCGGTATCAACCCGGAAATCGAGAAACAAGTTACAGACATCTACCGGGTCATCCCGCACAAGGGTGGGGAATACCTTGCAGGAAACCGTCACGGGGAGATCCTGATTGGTGAGAAGCTGGCCAGGGAGCTCAATCTGGCCTTCTACAGCCTGGGTGATACCCTGCCCGCGGAGCTGGCTGAACTGAAAAGTCCTGAGGCTGCCCGTGCCATAGACAGCCTGAAAGGAATACGATTTGTGTCGGACAAGGAATTTGAGGACGCCCTGAAGCGGGCCTGCAGCCGGGAGCTCGGTGCGAAATCGCTATACAGGATCAAACGGCAAAGTATGCAATACAGCCTGAGAAAGAAAGTGGTACTGACGTTCCAGTCCTTCGACGGGGAACTGACAGGGGCGGCTTTCAGGGTTTGCGGAATATTCAGAACCAAGAATGCCATGGTTGACGGTGTCCGGGTCTTTGTGAACAAAGCTGAATTATCGGAACTGGCAGCCATTCCGCAGGGCTTTGCTCATGAAGTGGCCGTACTGCTTACAGACGGTACCGCACCGGATGCACTGAAAGCGTCGGTTAGCGAACGGTTCCCTGGCATGCTAACTGAAACATGGAAGGAACTTCAGCCGGATGTGGCCTATATGAAGACCATGGTTGACAATATCATGTATATTTATCTTTCCATCATCCTGCTGGCCCTTGCGTTTGGTCTGGTGAACACCATGCTGATGGCCGTGCTTGAACGGACAAGGGAGCTGGGGATGCTCAGGGCCGTCGGAATGAATAATAAGAGGGTCTTCCGCATGATCATGCTGGAAACGGTATTGCTGGCCCTGGCAGGTACTGCGACCGGCATCCTTATCGCCGGTATCCTCATCGCCTGGAAGGCAAAGACCGGTATCGACCTGTCGTATCTTTACGGTGAAGGCTATGAGGCCTGGGGCTTCGATACTTTTCTGTACCCAGCCATCCGCTGGAAGGAGATAGCCGAGGCAATGATGCTGGTGATCCTTGCCGGGGTACTGGCTTCGATCTTGCCGGCCAGAAGAGCCCTGCGGATGAAACCGGTGGATGCACTGAAAACCGAATAAGCGAATTTGTCAATACGGATATTTTAAAAACGAAACCAGGGATATGAATATATTGGAAACCAGGAACATTACCCGGATATACAAAGAAGCTGCCGGGGAGATTCGCGCCGTGGACGGTATCTCCCTGACTTTTCAGAAGGGGGAGTTTGCCGCCATCGTCGGCCCTTCCGGATCGGGGAAGACCACCCTGCTGAACCTGATGGGTGGCCTGGACAGACCGGATACAGGATCCATACTGGTGGATGCGGTGGATATTTGCGGACTCAATGCCAGGCAACTGGTTGATTACCGCCTGCATAACATCGGATTTGTCTTCCAGGCATATAATCTGATCCCCGTGCTGACAGCCGAAGAAAACGTCGCATTCATCATGCATTTGCAGAAGAGACCCAAAGCGGAACGAAGGCAGAGAACCCTGGAGGTACTGGCTGCTGTGGGTCTGGCCGGCAGGATGAAAAGCCGTCCGGCCAAACTTTCTGGCGGACAGCAACAAAGGGTGGCCGTGGCCAGGGCCCTGGCTTCCAAACCCAAATTTGTACTTGCGGATGAGCCCACCGCCAACCTCGACTCCAGATCGGCCGAAAACCTGCTGGAGATCATGGAAAAACTCAACCGGGAAGAATCCGTTACCTTTATTTTCTCTACGCATGATCCCAGGGTTGTGGCCAGGGCAAGAAGGGTGATCACCCTGGTGGACGGCAAAGTGATCAGGGATGAAACGGTTTAAACATGCACGCCTGACGGCTGCCACCGGTGCCGGTATCCTTTTACTTCTGTTGTACCTTCCATTCAGAGGAGGGGCACAGGACAGCGCCGTAAGGGTTTCAACCCAGTTTTCCGGCTATATCAGCGAATTGCAGTCCGCCATGTTTACACACTGGAAAGGCGACTGGCTTACGGATCAGTTGTTGCACAACCGACTGAATTGTTCCTGTTCACCCCGCCGCTCCTTCACCTTTGTACTGGAGGCCAGGACCCGCCTGATGTATGGAGAAAGTATGGATACAGACAGCGTTTACGCTGAAAGAATGGGCGATGATCCCGGCTTCCTGGGTTTTCTGACCAGCAACCTGGCCACCGGAGAAAGCTATGTGATCAACAGCAGCATCGACAGGTTGCATGTCCACTTCGTAAGAAAACATACGGAAGTGACACTTGGCAGGCAGCGGATCAACTGGGGACAGTCATTCGTCTGGAACCCCAACGACCTTTTCAATGCCTATTCCTTTTTTGATTTCGATTATGCCGAAAGGCCCGGATGCGATGCCCTGAGGCTGGAGCATTACCTGACAGCAACTTCCGGACTGGAAGCGGTGGCAAGCCTTGACTCCGCCGGAAAACTCACCTTGGCTTCATTATTCCGGGCGAATCGCTGGGGTTATGATTTTCAGATACTTGCATCGTATTTCAGAGAAGAAGATGCCGTATACGGCCTGGGGTGGTCAGGCAATATCGGAAATGCGGGTTTCAACGGGGAGATCAGCCATTTCATCCCCCTGCAGCGACACTCCCGCGGGAAGGAGGTAGTTCTGGCCACTGCTGGAACCGCCTATATGTTCCCGAATTCGCTTTCCCTGCAGGGCGAGGTTTTCTACAGTTCTGAGTCCCCCGACCTGCAGGAAGGAGGTCTGATGGCCTACTACCGGGGTGATCTGAATGTGAAGAAGCTGGCGTTGTCGGAGTGGAGTGTCTTCGCCCAGGTCAGTTTTCCGCCCACGCCCCTGCTGAATGTCAGCATCGCCTGGATGTGGCTTCCGGGTTTGAAGGGGTGGTACGCCGGCCCTTCGCTGACATACGACCTGGCTCCCGACTTCGATGTGTCACTTGTCGGACAGTACTTTTACCTGAAACAAGCCGTGAAAGATGTCATGTACACCGAAGACCTGAAAATGGCTCTGGCCTTCCTCAGGTTGAAGTGGGTGTTTTGAGGGGGGGGAGCGGAACTATTACAATCTGATGGTCCAGCGATATGCCACATCCCTTTTTCAATGTGCCACATCAGTGTCCGATGTGTCACTTCGACCGCTTGAAAAGCATGAGCAGAGAATCAGTAAGCCTGCCGTCAGTAAGGCACCCAGGGCTGCCAGGGCCATGTCTTTCTGGGCGTCCCAGTGATCACCCTGCTGTCCGTTGTAGTTTTCCGCATCCCAGGGATCCATCAGGTAGATCAGAGACCATTCAAAAAGCTCATATACTGCACCGGATGCCACAATGAAGCAGCATGCGGTAAAGCCGGCCTGGGGCAGCCTGTATGAAAACCTTTTTATCAGTATTTCACGGATGGGAATAAACAACAACAAACCATAGGCGAAATGCACGAAACGGTCGTAATGGTTACGTTCCCAACCGAATACTTCATTAATGTTCAATCCGGTAAGCGAAACGATCCATGAATCATAGGGGACATAGGTATAGATCCAGCGTGCACCAAGGGTATGCAAGGACATGAACAGGGCGAACAGCAGAAAGGAAAGGTCACTCAGCCACGGATGGCGGATGAACCAGAGCATGATGAGCGTGGCTGCCAGGGATGCCGTATGTTGCAGCAATTGTTCGTCAGGATACACCGGGTGGATCAGTGATATGATCAGCAAAATCCAGTAAATCAAGGCGATCAGCAGTTTTATGGATCTTTTGCGGTAATTCATGATTCGGATGGTGGATGTCGCGGTAAGATTTTTAATTGCCGCTGAAAATGTAGGATGCATCCACATCCCCTGCACAAATGCCCCTGATATGCTGCGTTACGGGGATGCTGCCGTCAAGGATCACCTGCGGTTTTTCAAAGACCCAGTCGCCAATTGGAAAACTGTGAATGATCCCGACAAAACGTTTCTGGGTGGCCATAGCGTCGTTGGAATTGATAAAGTTTGTGCCGTCCACGTCGCCGGCCTTGAAACGAAGCCCGCTTAGCTGGAGGAGTCCAACGAAATGACGCATAATGATCAGTCCGTCAATGGCATTCACGCCGCCCCAAGCAATGCTGCTGCTGACCTCCAGTGTATAGGTTCCGAAAGTGTAATTGCTGAAGCCGTAATATCCGCTTTGATCAGTGGTGGTTGTTTGAACGATGCTGTCACCCTGCTTGAGTTTCACCAACGCATTGGGTATGGGAGTCTGGTTGTTGTTGTCATAGCGCACATACCCTCCAAAGCTGCCATATCCTACCTGTAGCAGCAATGTGTCACTTGCCTGGCATTGGTTGGCTGTTGAGACAGTTACAGAATATAGTCCTGTTTCGGATGCCAGGATGGTTTGACCGGTCTGACCATTATTCCAAAGATAGTTAGCGAAGCCGGGCCCGGCATCCAGCAATATGCTTTGGTTGAGACCAATGGTGGTGTCATTTCCTATGTTGACTGACGGAAGTGCTTCCACCAGTGGATTCATGGTGTTTGAAACGACAGGATTGTTCAATACACATAACAAAGAGGAAGTCAGGGTGCACCATACGATATCGCCTGCCTGTGGTTGATAAGAGAAGACCTGGCTGTTGTCCCCAGCCGGAATGCCGCTCACCATCCATTGGTATTGCGGATTGTTCCCGCCATTCTGGATATTGGCAAAGTAATTTGCAGGATTCCCTTCGCAAATAACCCCTGTGGGATATTGAAGGATTTGGATACCGGCATTCACATATGCCTGCACATTCATTACAATGACATTGGAGGTGGCCGGGTTATTCGTAGCGCATGCTGCATTGCTGGTCAGGATGGCATAGATCACATCATTCTGCTGGCAGCCCGATGTGCTGAAACTTAATCCGCTTGTGAGGTAAATACCTCCTTTATACCATTGAATCAGCGGATTGCTGCCTTCGTTCTGGATACTGGCTGTGAATGTAACTTGTTGTCCCAGGCAAATCTGATTGGATGGACTAACCTGGATGTTGATCGAAACAGGAGCAATGGGTGTAACCGCAGCGGTGAGAGTATTGGAGGTCGCCGGATTATTGGATGTGCAGTTTAAGGAGGAAGTCAGGATACAAAGTACCTGATCGCCATCCTCGGGTACGAAAGTGAATGCATTGCTGTTAGTTCCAATTTCCAGGCCATTGACTGTCCATTGATAGAAAGGGGATTGCCCCGGATTGACCGGCGTCGCCGTATATGTGACACTTTGCCCTGCACAGACTGAACTTGAAGCATTGGAGGCTATGGAAACGGCTACGGGGGAGATGGCTGTTACCGCAGCGGTAATGGTATTTGAAACAGCCGGATTGTTCGAGGTACAAGGCAGCGAGGAGGTCAGCATACACT
>CAZSQJ010000029.1:0-42576 GCA_964608665.1 uncultured Bacteroidales bacterium
TTGATGTTTATCGTTTTTGTTTTTATACGATACCTGTGGCACTTAGTGACCACTAGTCAGACCAAAGCCCTTTTTTATTTACATAGATTCTCATTCTTGCCAGGTTTGCGAACCAAAGCTGCGTTGAATGAGAATGCCGTACACCGGTCTGAAGTATATTTTTCGCTAACCCATTCCGTGTCAGTATAGATTTGGTATCTTTGTTGAAAACACTTTGAAATGGAGGATACGGTGAAATATTGGGTTGAACTTTCGGATTATGATCTGGAGACGGCAGAAGCAATGCTTAGAAGCAAAAGATTCCTATATGTAGGTTTTATGTGTCATCAAACTATAGAGAAGGCTTTTAAAGCATACTTTACTATGCTTAAATCCGATGTTGCTCCATACTCACATAGTTTATCATATTTAGCGAAGAAAGGTGATTTCTACGAATTATTCTCAGAAGAACAGAAAGACTTTATTGACCAGATTGAACCATTAAACATTGAAACGCGTTACCCTTCTCATAAAGAAAGTCTTTTAAGGAGTCTTACAGAGAAAAAGTGCGAAGAGATCATTGAAAAGACAAAAAGAATACAAGAATGGATAAAGGAGAAGCTATAAATAAAGTCAAAGAATACAGTGATCTGCTTAAGAAGTACATGACTTTTGAGAATATATATCTGTTTGGTTCATACGCAAAGAATACAAACCGGACAGATAGTGATATTGACGTAGCTATTGTTGTCAAAAAAATTGAGGCAGACTTCTTTGAAGTTCAACCATTGTTATGGAAATTAAGAAGACAAATTGACGACAGAATAGAACCAATTCTTATTGAAAAGGATCATGATGCCAGTGGATTCTTGATTGAAATCAGGAGAAATGGAATAGAAATAACCTGAAACGCCTCAGTCCAATAAGTAAGGTTATGAATAATAAAACTGCATCCGGTCATGATGAACGGATAAATAAAAAGGAGGATGACCTTGCGGGTCACCCTCCTTTTGTATGCTAACTCAGTTGATTAAACAACGCCCTGGGCAAGCATGGCATCGGCAACCTTTACAAAGCCGCCGATGTTGGCTCCCTTCACGTAGTTGATGAATCCGTCGGGTTCCGTACCGTGCTTCACGCAGGTGGCATGGATGTCCTTCATAATACTCTGAAGCTTGACATCCACCTCTTCCCTCGACCAGTTCAAACGCATGCTGTTTTGGGTCATTTCGAGACCTGAGGTGGCAACACCGCCTGCATTGGCTGCTTTTCCAAGGCCATAGAGGATCTTGTGCTCCAGGAAAATCTCCACTGCATCGGGTGTGGAAGGCATGTTGGCGCCTTCGGAAACACAGATACAGCCGTTAGCGACCAGTGTTTTGGCATCCGCTGCGTTGAGTTCGTTCTGGGTGGCACAAGGCATGGCAATGTCGCATTTGATACCCCAGGGGGTTTTGCCTTCATGGTACTCGGCACCATACTTATCGGCATATTCCTTGATCCTGCCGCGTTTTTCGTTCTTCAGCCACATCACATAAGCCAGTTTCTCCTTGTCGAACCCGGCCGGATCGTAAACGAATCCGTTGGAATCTGACAGGGTCACCACTTTGCCGCCAAGCTCGGTCACTTTTTCACAGGCATATTGTGAAACATTGCCCGATCCGGAGATCACCACCGTTTTGCCGGCATAATTCATTCCGCGGGTTTTGAGCATTTCCTGTGCGAAATAGGTTGCACCGTAACCAGTAGCTTCCGGACGGATCAGACTGCCTCCCCAGCCGATTCCCTTACCGGTGAGTACGCCGGTGAATTCGTTGCGCAGCTTCTTGTACATACCGTACATAAAACCGATCTCACGGCCGCCCACACCGATGTCGCCTGCAGGTACGTCGGTATCCGGACCGATGTGACGGAAAAGTTCGCCCATAAAGGCCTGGGTGAAACGCATCACCTCCAGGTCACTCTTGCCCTTGGGATCGAAATCGGATCCGCCTTTTCCGCCGCCCATCGGCAGGGTGGTCAGACTGTTTTTGAACACCTGCTCGAAAGCAAGGAATTTCAGAATGCCAAGGTTAACGGTCGGGTGGAAACGAAGCCCCCCCTTGTAAGGTCCGATGGCACTGTTCATCTCGATCCTGAAACCGCGGTTCACCTGGATCTCTCCCTTGTCGTCGACCCAGGGAACCCTGAACAGAATCACCCTTTCAGGTTCAACAATCCGTTCCAGAATGCGTCCTTCCCTGTATTTCGGATGCTCCTCGATATAAGGAATGAGTGACTCAACCACCTCTTTCACAGCCTGATGGAACTCAGGTTCGTTCTGATTCCTGGCAATCACCTTCGCCATGAATTCATTGACCTTCTGGTCTAAAACTTCTTTTGTCATACTTGTATTTGTTAAGGATTAAGTTTTTTTAAAATCGCGCAAGTTTACGGCTTTTTTCTGTTTGTTAACCGCTTCACAAACTGTTTTTTTACCTAAGTCATTAATTTAGAATTGTTTTAAAGTGATTTACAAGCCTTTGATTTTGCGGCATATCCGGGGTTTGTAAGGAATACTCAGTGCTTACGGCATATTTGAAAGACAGAATGATTTAATTTCGTTTCTTGATATTACTGCTTATGGAAGAAAAGACCCATCCCCGAAAAACCACCGGTCTGCAGGACGGAATTGACAATCTGAAGCTTGATTATGAACGTCTTGCATTCGAGAACCGGGAAAGACTGAAGGAACTCGCCGCCATCAACCGCACCACTGCCATTTTAAAGGAAGGCAGACCACTCGATGAAACCCTGCAGCAGGTCTGCATGATCCTGCCACCCGCCTGGCAATATCCTGAGTATACCGCTGCCCGCATCCGGTATGGTCAGAATCATTACAAAACAAGCAACTTCCTCGAAACCAAATGGGTGCAGCGTCAGAGCTTTGAAACCATCGACGGTACAAAAGGATCGGTGGAAGTCTGCTACCTTACGGAATTCGTCCAACTCGATGAAGGGCCTTTCATGAAGGAGGAACGGCACCTGATTAACAATATCGCCGAGATGGTGACCGGTTATATCAACAGCCTCAGGGCCTGTGCCCTGCTGCCGGGAGACCCATCCCGGGAGAAACAAGCGGCCAGGGACAAAACAACCACAGCATACGATATCCCCAACCGCCAGCTCCTGCGGCGCTTCCTGAATAAAAACAATTACGACCGGGATATCTATCACGATCTGATGCTGTTCAAAGTCAAGGAGATACTGCTCATTGCCAACCTGTACGACGCCTATTCCATTGAGAAGGAAGGTCGGTTTTCGGAATATGTCCTCGGCGAATATCAAACCCTGAACCTGACTTCGGTACCCAGGATCACGGGAGTGTCTTCACTCGAAGAGGCCATGACCGAAATCCAGTCCAGGCATTTCGACCTGATCATCATCATGATGGGCCAGGATAAAGTGACACCTGTCGAAATCGCCAATAAAATCAAAGGTTCCTACCCTTACATCCAGATCTTCCTGCTGCTCAACAACAACCAGGATGTCAGGATGGTAAAGGAAAAACCGCAGCGTTTCCGGAGCATCGATAAAACCTTTGTCTGGAACGGAGACTCCAGGGTCTTTTTCGCCATGATCAAATATGTGGAGGATAAAATCAATGTGGACAACGACACCCGTTTCGGCCTTGTCAGGGTATTGCTGCTGGTGGAAGACTCTCCGGTGTTCTATTCGCGCTACCTGCCCATGCTGTACAATATCGTCCTGGAGCAGACCAAACGTATCATCGAGGACGTCAGCACGGATGAACTGTATAAAATACTGAGACTCAGGGCAAGACCAAAAATACTGCTGGCATCGAACTATGAAGAGGCAGTCCAGATCGCCGACCGTTACCGCGATTACCTGCTTTGCCTGATCACCGACATGCGGTTTGACAAGGAAGACCGCCTGTATGATCAGGCCGGAGCGGAACTGGTGGCTTATATCCGTTCAGGGATCAGGGATCTACCCGTCATCGTGCAGTCCTCCGAAAAGGAAAACGCGCAGAAAGCATACGAACTGAGGGCCAGTTTCATTGACAAGAATTCTGAAACCCTCTCCCAGGATTTCAGAAGCTTCATCACCCACTATCTCGGTTTTGGAAACTTCATTTACCGCGACCGTGAGGGGAACCAGATCGCCGTGGCCAAATCACTGAAAGAGTTTGAGAATCATCTGAAGACCATCCCCGACGATTCGCTGATCTACCATGCCAAAAAGGATCATTTTTCGCTCTGGCTGATGGCCCGTGGAGAAATCCAGGCTGCCAAGATCCTGAATCCGGAAAAAGTGACCGATTTCGAGAGTCCTGCCGCGATAAGGCAACACCTGATCGAAGTGATTCAAACTTTCAGGAATGAACAGAACAAAGGCAAGGTAATTCCTTTCGAAGAATCAGCCATTTCCGACGAAAGCAATATCCTGAGCCTTTCCCCGGGATCCATGGGCGGAAAGGGGCGCGGCCTTGCTTTCGTGAACACCCTGATCTATAATTTCGACTTCTCGCACCTGGTACCGGATATCAATATCCGCGCCCCCAAGACCTCCATCATCGGAACCGATGAATTCGAATATTTCATGGAGCGAAACAAGCTGGCTGACCAGGTACTGAACGAGCCGGATTATGAAGTGATCAAGCGTTTGTTCGTGGCAGGCCGGCTCACCGACGGCCTCATCCGTAAACTGAAAGCCATCCTTAAAGAAATTACCAATCCCATCGCCGTCAGGTCATCAGGACTCTTCGAAGACTCGCTGATGCAACCCTTTGCCGGTATCTTCGAAACTTATATCCTTCCGAATAATCACCCGGATATCAATGTGAGACTGAATCACCTGATGGATGCCATCAAGCTGGTGTACGCATCCATCTTTTCAAAGGTGGCCAGGGGATACATCGAGGCCATCCATTATTCACTCGAAGAGGAAAAGATGGCGGTCGTCCTGCAGGAAGTGGTCGGTAACCGTTACGGGGATTACTATTACCCCCATATCAGCGGTGTGGCGCAATCGTATAATTATTACCCCTTTGCCCATATGAAACCGGAGGAAGGATTTGCCGTGGTTGCGGTTGGTCTGGGTAAATACGTGGTGGAAGGTGAGAAGGCATACCGTTTCTCGCCACTCTATCCGACCCTCGACATTAATTCACCGCGCGATCAGTATAAGAATTCCCAGGTGGATTTTATCGCCGTAGATCTCAAACGCCATGACATCGACCTGCTTGAAGGCGATATGGCCGGTCTCACCCAGCTCGATATTTATGAGGCGGAAAAGCACGGAACCATAAAACACTGCGCTTCGGTGTACGATACCGATAGCAACCGCATCGTTCCCGGGATCACGCAGCCCGGGCCCCGCATCATTAATTTTGCCAACATTTTAAAATACAATTATACACCTCTCGCAAAAACCATAGAGGTCGTACTCGACATCGTAAAAGAAGCCATGGGGTGCCCCGTTGAGATCGAATTCGCCGTTGACCTGAACAAGGATGCCTCCTACAAATCTTCATTCTACCTGCTTCAGATCAAGCCCCTGCTGGGCAACGCACAGGATTACAACATCGATCTGAACGAGATCCCCCGTGAAGATATGCTGTTGTTTTCCGAGAAAGGAATGGGCAATGGCCTGATAGAAGGAATTACCGACGTGATCTATGTCGATCCGGTGATGTTCGACAAGTCGAGAACCCAGGAAATGGCAGAGGAAATCGAAGTGCTGAATGCAAAATCGGGAAAAGCCGGCACCCAGTATGTGCTGATCGGTCCCGGAAGATGGGGCACACGCGACCGCTGGATCGGGATCCCGGTGGCCTGGCCTCAGATATCCAATGCAAAGGTGATCGTGGAAACCAGCCTGGAAGCCTTCCCCCTGGATGCCTCATCCGGATCTCACTTCTTTCATAATGTCACTTCCATGAATGTGGGCTATTTCTCAGTGCTGCAGGAACTGAAAAGTAATTTTATCGCATGGGAGGTGCTCGCCCGGCAGCAACTCATTGATTCAACACGGCATTTCCGTCATGTGCGGTTTGAAAGGCCTTTGACCATCAGAATGGATGGAAAAAAGCGCATCTCCGTCATCACTTTTCAATAGACCAGTCATAAAGATAATGTTATAAATCAGCACTTTAAAACCCACACACCCTGTCTCCCTGCTCCCCACCCTGAAATAAGGTTGTGGCATCCGCATGGGATACTGAATCTTATGAAAATGCGAAGCAATTTTCCTTTATACCGATGATTCTGGGAGCACTTTTTTCGCTTTCCTGTGTTCATTCGGTATAAGATTTTTTTTGCATGTTGTGTGCGCGATCATTATCTTTGATCAATGCTTTGACTTCTTCCCGTATATTAGTTACCGGAACAGTAAAACTTCAGCAATTATTTAAACAACAGCTTATGTACGACTTCGTTTCCCTCAACCTCAAGTGCCCGGTATGCGGATATTCGCTGATGGACCGGGAACACAGCGTGGACAACAAAGCCAGTATTCACCTCAGGATCAGGATGGAAGACCGGGAGGGGGATATCTATCTGAGTTCCATTTACGGAAGCTATAATTATGTTTGCGACCTCAGTCTTACGGAAGGCCAGGTGGTCGATTTTATCTGTCCACACTGCCATAACGAGATTATCAGTAAAACGGAATGTGTGCATTGTGGTGCGCCCATGGTGCCGCTATATCTCGATATGGGAGGCAAGGTAAGTATCTGCTCAAGGAGTGGTTGTAAAAATCATTTTGTTGAATTCGAGGATCTTACGCAGGCTATGCAAAAGCTATATGAGGATTACGGCAATGAGGAAGCATACAAAAAAAGGCCGGCCAAAGGCATACAGCCCGAAACTTCCGTTACCAGGGACGCAAGCAAAGAAATTATTGAAAGCGGGACATTTTTACACACCTATTGTCCCAAATGCAAAAAAAGTCTGATTGAAAATGACATGCTCAAACTCCGGGTAAAGCAGCAGGGGAATACTGGGGAACTATTCCTGAGCCCTTTTTTGAACGTGTTCACCACCAAATCCACCATTGTGCTGCCGGAAAATGAAACCGCGGAGGACGTGTTTTGTCCGTACTGCGGAAATTCCCTGCTGGCCGAAAACCGCCGGTGCGGCAGTTGCGGTTCACCCGTGGCCATGATCGAGGTGGGAGCCCGCACCCGCCTGCTCGATTTCTACCTTTGCACCCGCAAAGGCTGCCACTGGCACGGTCTCAATGAGGAGGACATGTTCGACATCAAACTCGACAACAGCCTGGAATGGTGATCCCATCATCATCCTTGCACTCCCGCACTCCCGCATTCTTGCATTCTTGCAACCAAACACCGATTCTCTCACAGGGATATCCAGAATATTCAGGATCAACCCCCTGCAATTGAAGGAAGAAAACCGCGCGTTGGCCTTCGGTGTGGAATTTCAGTAGTTTAGAATTTTAGTCACCCTGAGCGTAGTCGAAGGGTGGGCTGGTTCCGGATCAACCATGCGAATCGGCCCTCGCGAGAAGGGCAGCACCCTGCCAAACGCACCCTTCGACTACGCTCAGGGTGACGACGTATAAAAAAAACACCTCATCCTCAGACTTTTTTAAAAACCCAGCACCAGGATATTCAGGATCAACTCCCTGCAATTGAAGCAAGAAAACCGCACCTTTGCGTCTTCGTTGTGGAGCGTGATCATTCTGAATTCTGAAATAAAAAAAGAGGCTGCTCAGGGAGACAGCCTCTTTTCTCATCATTCAGTTTTACCTGGTTTTGATAAACCTCAAGGATTGATTTAACTGCGGCCCGCGGATCAACACCGAGTACAAGCCCGACGGCAGATCTGCGATACGGACACGGTGTAGCTGTCCGCTTTCAAGGGTGCGCGCTGTCACCACCTGCCCCTGTACATTGATCAGTTGCATGGTGTGCTGTTCAGAAACAAGCGGAAGCACCAGGTTCAGCTCAGTGGTGGCGGGATTCGGGTAGATACGGGCACTTACGTTGCCAATCTCTGGCAAACCTTCTACGATATCTATCCTGACATTGTCCAGGATCACGGCATCGGCGGTACCTGTAATCGAATTAGCCAGGTTGAACTTACAGCTCGACTGCAGGCTGACACTCAGATCCGGTGCAAAGTCAGAGAGAATGAACAGGTAAGTAATGAACGGATCGGCATTGGGAGTTACCGGATTGAAATCCAGGGTTCCGAAAATATCGGGCACCTGGGCGGTATCGTTCACCATCACCCGGAACCAGGAGTACTTTTCTCCTTCTGAATAAGTCTGGCGAAGGTCAACCCACAAACCAACGGCCTGACCCTGGGGTATAGTAACAGAGCAGGTGGCCAGGGTTCCAAAATGGTCGGCATAGCTCCAGGCCTGGGCTGCGGTGGTGGAAGTTCCGCTGTTGGCCGGCCAGCTTCCTGCGCCACCGCCGGTGAACACACCTGCGGCGGAACCTGAAGCCCCTTGTCCTGCTTCAACAGAGAACATGTTGTTCACTCCTGAACTGGCGCCCAGATATGTTTCGAAACCGGTGGATTCGAAATCTACGAACACCGGGAAGGTAGCCGGAACCATGGCATACACATCCTTCACAACGGTATTATTGGCGGTGTTCAGGTCACCGGCAAGATCAGCGGTAACGGAAATCTGGTGGGCGCCGGGTGTGCTGAGGTCAGCCTGCACGGGGAAGCTGAAGGTGATGCTCTGTCCGGGCGTAAGCGTATCGGCAATGGTATCAAGCACTGCAGGATTGAGATCGAGGGTATAGGAAACAGGGATGCCGCTGATGGCCAGGAGCCCGTCATTCTTCACACTGATGGTTACATCTTCCATACTGCTCAGGTTGCAACCCGTTACCGGTGATATGATCTGGGTGACGGCTGCATCCGGATAGGGTTCAAAGATCTGGATATCGTCCACGGCAACACCTTCGTCAACCTGGGTATAATCACTTTCGAAACGGAACCTGATCTGGACTTTTCCCTTGTCGGAGGCATCGGGAAGCGAGGTGGTATATTTCACCCAGCCGTTGTTGTTCCCCGACCATTTGGGCGGTGCCAGCGGTGGCTGAGTGCTGTTGTTGTTATAAAATCCCAGGTCTGCGAGGGGTTTGAACCAGGTGCTGTCGTTGATTGACAACTCCATGATCATCCCGTCGTAGTTGTTCTCGGTTCTGAGCCTCAGCCAGACAGATATAAACGGATTCAGCATGCCGGTGAAATCCAGGCAGGGTGAAAGCAGGTAACTGCTGGTGTTGATACTGTAATTGGCGGTAAGTCCGGTCATCCATGCATTGCTTCCGCTGTGTGCAGCACTGATGTTAGTCTGGCCAGGCGTTCCGAACTGCCATTCGTCTTTACCTGCCAGCATCCCGCTTGACCATCCACCCGTACCGCTTTCAAAATCAATCACATAGAGCGGACTTACGGTAACAAAGGGAATATGAACAACGGTGGCTTTGACGGTATCGTTGCTGTGGTCGGCATCATTGACCGCATCCACAACGGCAATACATGTATAAGTCCCGATGGTGCTGAGATCGGCAAGGGCGGTGAAGGTGTAAGTGAGCAAACTGTCGGGAAGCAGGGTGTCTGCAATAACTTCGCTGATCCAGGTGGTTCCGTCATTAATGCTGTACTTCACGGGTATGGCGTGGATAGGTGCACTTCCCTGGTTTTTCATTCTGATAATGATGCTTTCCTGGTCGAGGTCGCATCCGCTGACGGGATTCAGCCATGAAGTCAGGGCCATTTCCACGGCGGGTTTTTCACGGATCACAACATTGTCAATGTAAACATTGTCACCAATGCCACCGCCACCGGCATTGGCATCATTATATTTGCAGGAAGACTGCAGGGTGACTTTGAAGGAAGTTCCGGCAAAAGGAGCAAGACTGAAGGAATGTGAAGCAAACGGGTCACTGTTCTGTGTGGCGGGATTGAAGTGGAACACACCATTCTGGTTGGCTATTTCGATGGTGTCGTTTACAAGCACCCTGAACCAGCTGTATTTCGGGCCGCCGTTGTTGATATACGTCTGCCGCAGGTCTAGTTTCAGTTCGGGATTTACCAGGGTGGAACCGTCGACCTGGCAGGTCATGGCAAAGGCCTGGTGGTCGGTATAGGTACCCCAGGCCTGGGCGGCAGTGGTTGAATTACCCGACCCTTGCGACCAGCTACCGGCCACATTGCCATCCAGGTTCAGCGCGCTGGTGTTTTGTACACCGATATTGGGTTTGATGGCAGCATGGGAGTTTGATCTGCTGATAAGCTGAAAATAGTTGGTAATGCCGCTGTTAAAGTTTTCCGTGAAGGGGAAGGCGTTGATTGGAGCAATGTTGATAACAGTAATCGTGAGTGAATCGAAGGCGGGATTGTAATCACCGGGGTAATGCACGGCAGCGGCGATCTGGTATGGTCCGGGATTCTGCAGGTTGGCCGTGGCAGTGAAAGTGTATGTCATTGTATCCCCCGGTTGCAGGGTGTTCGGAATACTTTCCTGAACGACAGTTGTTCCAATATAATAAAATGCAGGGATGTTATTCACAGGCAATGATCCGGAATTCCTGATCCTTATTTTCACCTGCTCTGTGGCAGTTAGTCCGCACCCGCTAACCGGGGCGGTAACCGCTTCAAGGGTAACATCGGGTTGAGGAGCATCAATCACCAGTTCATCGATATGCGGATCGGTATTGCCTCCCTGGTTTGAGGTGGCCTTTATCCTCAGAATGACATTATTTGATACGCTGCTGCCCAGAGGAATGGTCCTCAGGGTCCATGCAGCGGCTGTGGTGTATTTCTGCAGGAACTGGTAAGTGGCTCCGCCGTCGTATGATATCCATACGGCGACACTGTCGTTACCGGCAGTATTTACATGATAAAAGCGCATTTCCTTATTGCCGGCCAGCGTACTGAAATCCAGGTATAATTCCAGCATCCCTATGGTTCCGCCGACAGCATTTCCCGAGGTATGGAAACGGGCAGAATTGCTTGTTCCCTGTGCCCCCCCGGGTGTAAATCCCCCGGTGGTCAGGGCGGTCCATCCGCCCGAAGCCCCGTCATCATTTCGTCTCCAGGAAGCATTGCCGGTAGAGGGGATATTGTTCCAGTACGCTGTAGGAGCGTCGTGAACATCGAATTTATCTGTCCAGGTACTGTCAAACCCTTCATAAAACGGCAATCCGGCCTGGGTTTGATAATACGTCTGCCTGAATAAAGTATCATTGGTCGGATCGCCGTCAACATTGCCGTTGGGATCAGAGACCCACACCTTGATATTGGTGGTTGTCAGGGGTGTCAGGGTAACGGGAGCCAGAGTGATATTCAGAGAGACGGCTCCCGAAGCCAGGTTCCCTGTCCATGGAAACACGGTTCCTGGTACACCGTCGATGGAATGATGAATGTTGCAGGATGTCAGGGGAAGATTGCCGTAATTTGAAATCTGCACCCTGATTGGATTCGTCGGGGTAAAGACAAGATTTAAGGGTTCAACGATGCTATAAAGCGCGGCATCATGATCGGGTGTGATCATCACACTGACCTGGTCGATGCCGATATCGGAGGTTGAGGTGTTTGGTGTGGCCTTGAAACGGATGATGATATAATGGGAGGTGTCATTTCCAAGACCCAGTTGTTTGTTCTCCCACCCATTGGTAGTCAGATAGTTGGCGAGTGGCACATAGGTGAGTCCGGAATCAGACGACATCCACAACGACAAGCTGTCGGTACCTGCTGTATTGATATACCAGAAGCTGAGTTTTTTGCTTCCCGGAGTGGAAAAATCAAGGTACAGAAAGAGGTTTCCGGCAGTCATATTGTTCGTTCCTGTATGAAACCTTGCCGAGTATGCGGTTCCGGACGCGCCGGTGGGGGTGTAGGCACCTGTGGTGCTATTGGTCCATGCGGCAGTCTGGCCGTCATCATTTCGTCTCCATGAAGGATTTCCCGTTGCGGGATTATTCTTCCAGTGATCAGAAGGCACATCCCTGTAATTATCCCCTACCATCCATAATCCGTCGAAACTCTCGAAGAACGGTAAAGCGGCGAAAGTGGGAACGTAGGGGGGGAGGTTTTTACAACCCAGTCCGGGCGAACCAAATACGATCACATTGTTAAGAACACCCTGCGGGTATGCGTTGGTAATATCCGCAGCCACCCAACTGGCGGGATCATTGGGCATCGCCATGGGATCACACCTCTGAAGCGAAGCTCCGAGACCATTGGCATTGGTAGGCCATGGCGCAGTGGTGTAATACCTTACCGAATCCTGAATGATACCCACTGCATCCCTGATCACAACCGCTTCCCCCTGCTGATTGGCAAGCGATTGCCCTGCATCCCACTGCAATACGTTGGTCAGATTAAAAAAAGCCGATGATGCTGTCGCATTCCTGGCAATCACAAGGTATTCATTGGGTGGTAACGTTAGAGACGGAAAGGTAAAGGTAATCCCGGCCGTGAACTGGTAATTGGTCACATCCAGCGGAAGCCCGGTGTTGTTAAAAACCTCCACGTACTCGAGTGAATCCCCGAAGTTCCCCCCGGAAGGATCATTGTACATGATTTCAGTGATCACAAGGCCCTGGGCCTGCATCGCAACAGGTAAGAACAACATGCTCATTACCATGAGAATAAGTAAATTTCGCTTCATGTTTCGAGAATTAGGATTTATTAAATCGGGTTAGGTTAACAGCTTATTGTCCCTTCAAACGGATAACAGACAGTAAAATCATGCGATGGTTTCCTGATCATCTCTGCTTCTCAAAAAAACCGCGCAGAATCTTTTCAAATATACAAAAACCACCCTGACAAATGTAATTAAATCAAAGTTTTCACTTTAAAAACCCTGAACATGACAAATTACCCGGCCTGATAATTTAGATTCACTCCAAATTACTCATTGTCAAACCATTGGTTTATCTACTTTTCCTACATTTGCCGGCACTGATACCAAATCAATTCCTATGCGCATCTCAAGAATTATCAAACCTTCGGAAATTCAGGAAGTTTCCGGGGTTGATCTGTCATTGCTTGACCCTTTGATCACCAAATACAAGGGCAGGAAAGGCAACCTGATACCCCTTTTGCAGGGCACTCAGGAACTATATGGTTTCATCCCTGCCGCTGCTTTTGAAAAAATTTCTGAAAGTACCGGCATCAAACTGAGCGATATGTATGGGGTCGCTACATTTTATGCCCAGTTCCGTTTAAAACCCGTCGGAAAACACATTATCAAAGTATGTCACGGAACCGCCTGCCACGTACAGAATGCCAATGCCATCAGCGATTCGCTGAAGGAAGCCCTCGGTGTTGCCGACGGGGAAACCACCCCCGACGGGCTTTTCACCCTCGAATCGGTAGCCTGCCTGGGATGCTGTTCGCTGGCACCGGTCATGATGATCGGCAGTGAAACCTATGGGAAACTTACGGGCGGACAGGCCGTGAAAATCGTTAAAAACATCCGGATTCAGGAAAGCAATTAACACTATGCAAACAACAGTAACAGTAGGACTCGGCAGTTGTGGCACGGCTGCCGGCGCCGGAAAGACGTACCAGAAGATCCGGGCCATCCGGGAAGCTGAAAACCTGGATTTCATCCTGAAAAAAACCAGTTGTATCGGGATGTGCTACCGCGAACCGCTGGTGGAAGTAACCGATGAAACGGGAACTTACCTTTACGGAGACATCGATGAGGAAAGAGCGCTCGAACTCATTGAAAAGCATATCAACCAACATTCTCCCATCAGGGAATGGGTTGTACAAACCGACCTTTTCGAGGCTCCGGAAAATGATTTTGCCGCATCCCAGGTAAAGATCGCCCTGAGAAACTGCGGCTACATCGACCCGGAAAGCATCGAAGAATACGAGGCAAGGAAAGGCTACGAAGCCATCAGACAAATCGCCGCATCCGGAACCACCCGTGAGGAGGTCATACAAACGGTGCTCGACTCCGGCCTCAGGGGCAGGGGCGGCGGCGGATTTCCGACCGGACTGAAGTGGCGCTTCGCCGCAGGGAATGCCTCCCCCGAGAAATATATCATCTGCAATGCCGACGAAGGTGACCCGGGAGCCTTTATGGACCGCTCCCTGCTCGAAGGTGACCCGCATGCGGTCATTGAAGGAATGATCATCGCAGCTTATGCCATCAGTGCCTCCGGAGGTGTCATTTACTGCCGTGCAGAATATCCCCTGGCCATCAAACGCCTCAACATCGCCCTGGATCAGGCCAGACAAAAACAATACCTTGGTAAGCAAATCCTTGGTATTGAAGAGTTTAACTTCGATATCTATATTAAGGAAGGGGCAGGTGCCTTCGTTTGTGGTGAAGAAACAGCCCTGATCGCTTCGGTGGAAGGGGAAAGGGGAATGCCGCGCAAACGCCCCCCCTTCCCGGCCGCATCAGGCCTCTGGAAGAAACCAACCAATATCAACAATGTGGAGACTTTCGCCAATATTCCCTGGATTATCCTCAACGGCGCCGCGGAATACGCAAAGTACGGAACAGAAAAAAGCAAGGGTACCAAAGTCTTTGCCCTTGCCGGCAAGATCAAACGTTCGGGCCTGGTGGAGGTTCCCATGGGTATCAGTATCCGTGACATCATTTTCAAACTCGGAGGAGGTATCCAGCACGATAAGAAGTTCAAAGCCGTCCAGCTTGGCGGACCTTCCGGCGGCTGTATACCCGAATATCTCGCCGACACCCTGGTAGACTACGACTCGGTGAATGCCACCGGCGCCATCATGGGATCAGGCGGTATGGTGGTGATGGATGAAACCACCTGCATGATCGACGTGGCAAAGTTCTTCCTCGATTTCACCCAGAAAGAATCCTGCGGCAAATGCACCTTCTGCCGTATCGGCACTAAAAGGATGCTGGAGATCCTCACCCGCATCACCGAAGGCAACGGAAAGGAAGGCGATATCGAACTGCTGGAAGAACTGGCTTACCAGATCAAGGACAACTCCCTTTGCGGACTCGGACAAACGGCTCCAAACCCCGTACTCACTACCATCCGCTACTTCAGGGACGAATACGAAGCACATATCAACCATAAAAAATGCCCCGCCAGGGTGTGCAAGAAACTACTCACCTATGAGGTCATCCCGGATGCCTGCACCGGCTGTATGGTCTGTGCCAAAAACTGCCCGGTGAACGCCATCGACGGGGAAAGAAAGCAGGTCCACTTCATCCGCCAGGAGGACTGTATCCGTTGCGGCGACTGCTTTACACGCTGTAAATTCGAAGCCATCAGGGTTTATTGAAATATATGTAATTAGTGTTATACACCATCTGAAACAAGCTACCAGACATGAATCAAGTGAATGTAATTCTTAACGGCAATATCGTAAGCGGGATACAGGGTGAAACCATTCTGGAACTGGCGCAAAGACACGGCATCCATATCCCCACCCTTTGTCATGATCCCAGGCTCGAACCTTTCACGTCCTGTTATGTATGTGTGGTTGAGGTGGAGGGTATGCGCGGCCTTCAGCCTTCCTGCAGCACGAAGATCGCCGAAGGGATGAAGATAGAGACCTCCAATGAAAAGGTGAATAAATCGCGCAAAACAGCGCTCGACCTGCTGCTGAGCAATCATTACGCCGACTGTGTGGCTCCGTGCAAGCTGACCTGTCCGGCCGGGGTCGATGTTCAGGGTTATATCTCCTTCATTGAGAAGGGAATGTACCAGGAGGCAGTGGAACTGATAAAAGAAACCAATCCGCTGCCGGCAATCTGCGGCAGGGTGTGTGTAAGACCCTGTGAAGTGGCTTGCCGACGCAACCTGCTCGACGAAGGCTATGGCGTGGGTATCGACTACCTGAAACGCTTTGCAGCCGACCGCGACCTTGCATCTCCCGCCAAATGGAAACCTGCCCTCAAACCCGCCACCGGGAAAAAAGTGGCCGTCATAGGTGCCGGTCCTGCAGGACTTTCAGCCGCCTTCTTCCTGCGGAAGGAAGGCCATGAAGCGGATATCTTTGAGGCTGCACCCGCGGCAGGCGGCTGGCTGCGCTATGGCATCCCACCCTACCGGCTTCCCAATGAACTGCTTCAGCAGGAAGTGGATAATATCACCGAACTGGGCGCCAGGATATTTTACAAGCGGAGGCTGGGTGAAAACCTGTCGTTCAAGGACCTTCAAACAGAGTACCATGCCTTTATCCTGGCCATCGGCTCTCAGAAAGGAACTTCCATCGGATGCGAAGGCGATGATGCAGTCAATGTGTTTTCCGGCGTCGATTTCCTCAAAGAAATGGAAATGACCGGAAAACCTTTTGATTTTACGG
This sequence comes from uncultured Bacteroidales bacterium, assembly GCA_964608665.1. GTDB lineage: Bacteria > Bacteroidota > Bacteroidia > Bacteroidales > CAIXZF01 > JAKLIX01. The sequence continues at coordinate 16,281 of CAZSQJ010000029.1, forward strand.
GAAAGAAGGTTGCCATCGTGGGCGGAGGCAATACGGCCATGGACTGCTGCCGGACCGCGCTGCGCTGCGGAGCAGAAAAATCAGTCATCATCTACCGCAGGACCGAAAAGGAAATGCCGGCAAATCCCATCGAGATCCATGAGTCGAAACTGGAAGGTGTTGAATACATGGTACTTACAAATCCCTCCAGGGTCAACAAGGACGGGGAAGGCAAGGTGAAGTCCATTACCTGTATCCGGATGGAACTTGGTGAACCGGATGCTTCAGGAAGAAGAAGGCCTGTGCCGGTGGAGGGATCGGAATTCGATGTGGAGGTGGATTATATCCTTGCCGCGATCGGGCAGAAGACTCATATTGATTTCCTTGAGGATATCAATCAGCATGTGAAAGAAGGTGCTTTAAAAGCAAACCGCTGGGGCGACATCGATGCCGATCCCATTTCCCTGCAAACCGGTGTTCCGGGCATTTTTGCAGCCGGCGACGGGGTTTCCGGTCCGGCAACCCTTATCCAGGCCATTGCCCAGGCCCGCATCGCAGCCCGTTCCTGTCATCAGTTCCTCAGCGGGGAAAACCTGCAGGCGCTTCCATTTGAATTCATCAGTAAAAAAGATAATTTCAGGAAACAGGAGCAAGGCGATTACCTGGGCAGTTTCCCGAAACAGGCACGCGAAGAAATGCCCACCCTCGATCCGGCAGCCAGGAAGAATTTTCATGAAGTGGAACTGGGCTACGACAGTCCTGAAGTTGCTTTTCATGAAACACAACGCTGCCTGGAATGCGGCTGTACGGAATACTACGATTGCGACCTGAAACGCTATGCCACCGAATATCATGCCGAACAAAGCAGGCTTGGCGGCGAATTCAGGGAATATGAAATTGATTTCCGCCATCCTTACATCGAAATTGATAACAACAAGTGTATCCTTTGTTCACGCTGTATCCGGATTTGCAGGGATGTTGCCGGTGCTTCGGCGCTCGGTCTGGTGAACCGCGGGTATGACACCTTCGTGGCCCCTGCCATGGGTAAAACGCTTTCCGAAACCACCTGCGAATCCTGCGGTCTGTGCATCTCGGCTTGTCCAACGGCCGCCATCTCAGAGAATTTCAGGTTTAAACCTGGTCCCGTGAAACTGGAAAAGGTGGAAACGGTTTGTAACTACTGCAGCATCGGCTGCCGGATCAACCTTCACCATAAGAACGGCTTTGTGATGAAGGTGACGGGAGAAAACGGCCCGGTGAATACAACCGCCAACCTCTGCCGCTACCCCAAATTCGGATATCAGTACCTGAACGACCCGGCCCGGATCACCACTCCCCTGATGAAGAAAGACGGACGTTTCGAGGAGATCAGCTTCAGCGATGCCTTTTCACTGATCGCTGACCGCATCCGGGGGGTACAAGCAGATGAAAATGCTTTCTTCGCCGGTGCACGCCTGACCAACGAGGAACTCTACCTGGTTCAAAAGCTGGCCAGAGCAGGTGCAGGAACCAACCAGGTGGGCAGTTTTCACTATCCTGACAGCGCTGATCTGAGTGTCCTTACGGAATGGAATGTTCCCTTTGCCCAACTGCCGCAGGCCTCAAAAATCTTCCTCCTGGGCGCAGAACTCAACCGCGACCATGCCGTAGCCGGATTCATGGTGAATGAAGCACGGCTGAAACACCATGTCCCGCTAAGCCTGGTCACCACACTGGAAGATTCGCCGATGAAACGCAAAGTGGATGCACTTTTAAAAGTACGTTCCTATTACTACCTGCTCAGGGCTGCCAATGTCTGCCTGGTGAAGGGAAACCTCTATAACCAGTTGTATATCAATGACCATTGTGCAGACTGGGAGGTGTACAAAGCAGCATTGCTCGCTGAAGATTTCGAAGCACTCTGCAATGCAGCAGGACTTGACACGGAAACTGTGAAAGCCTTTGCAGAAGATTTCAACCTTCAGATGAATGCGGTGCTCATTTGCAGCGAAAAGGAGCTCGATAATGGCGCCCTCGAGGAATGTTTAAATCTTGTCATGCTCACGGGCAAGCTGGGAAAAACCGCTTCCGGACTGATCGTTCTCAGGCAAAAGAACAATACCCAGGGAATCTTCGATATGGGTGTTCAGCCTCATAAGGCTTGCGGCGGACAAAGCATGGATGATGCAGGTTTCCTTCAAAAGCTCCGCGATAAATGGGGAATGAATCAGGCACCAGCTTCTGTACCGGGGAATTTGTGGAAATTGTTACAGGAGAAATCCCTGAAGAATATCTTTATTTTCGGGGAAGATCCCGTGGGTTGTGCCGTCAGACCGGAAGAAATAAAAGCCCTGCTGAAGGATAACGGATTTCTTGTGGTGCAGGATGCATTTATGACGGATACCGCCCGCATGGCCGGACTGATCCTGCCGGCTTCCTTCCCTGCCGAAACAGGGGGAAGCTTCACCAATACCCAGAAAGTTTACCAGGAATTTCAGGAAGGGCTCCCGGGGAAAACCGGTGTGGATGCCATCAGACAATTGCTTGCCATACTGGCGGCCCTCGGTTGCAACGGACCGGCCAACCGCACTGAGGTCATGATGGAAGCATTCTCCCTGCTGCCGGAAATGAACAGCCCGGTCAGGAGGTTTGTCGTAAGCTCCCCTCCATCGGAGGAAAAGCTGTTCCGCTACGGCTGCGATGCCCTGCAAAAGCGTTTTGAGGAGGAATTCAGGGCAAATCTCGGCAGAGAATTCTGAACGGGGTAATTGTTAATTTTGTATGCATGAATCTGCATATAAAATTTGCTTATATCCTGCTGTTTTCTGCATGCTGTCAGCATTTACAGGCAGGCGTAACCGGTTCTCCGGTACATGGGGAAGTTGCAAGGCTCATTGTGTACCGTGAGAAGTCCGACCATCTGAAGAAGCGGGGCTTTCCCCTGCAGGTCAACGGAGTGGCTGCGGCTACGATGTGGAATGCTTCCCGTTTCGAAATGATGCTGCCCCCCGGACCTGCGGAACTGCTGCTGAATACGGATCCTCCCGTTCAGGTCGGACTCAGGCTTCTGCCGGGGCAGCAGTATTTCCTGAGGGTGTTTGTGACAGAGGACAGCAGCGGGATGATACCCGGCATGGCACTCGTTAAGGAGCCGGAAGCCAGGGATTATCTGGAAAGTAACCGGCTCAGGAACCTGGGGACTTACGATCCTGTCAGGGATTCTCTGAACAGGATCAAAACCTGGCTGCACTGGTCAGCTCCGGATGGTTTCTGTCTGGGTGCTCAGCTTGGTTTCGGCCCTGGATTTCAAGGCCTTGAGATGGTCACACTGGCCAACGGCAAACCATCGAAACTTAGCGCCGGCGGTGGCGGACACTTTGCCCTTACCGCTGCATACCGTTTTACCAGGAATATTGAAGTGCAGGCAGAAGCCGGAGTCCAGTCCGGAGGCCTCACTCCCACAGTCAGCAATGCGGAAGCCAGCTTCAGCCGCTTTGTCCTTGCCTTTGCAGCCAGGTTCAGCCTGCCCTTTGCAAACAACTTCAGGTTCAACATCGGGCCGGGTATCATGAGCTGCCTTGAGCCAACCCTGGACGCCGACCTCAGCAAACTCCAGAATGGATATAAGGCAAGCTTCAGATACAAACCCTCGCAAGGATACTACGGTATTGCTGAACTGGAATACTTTTTCAAATCCTGGGCCGCCGGGGTAGGCGTTCAATACCAGTATCACGAATACACCCTGACTTCAGCCATGGTCGACGGATACCGCATCCCGATCAACAACCCGGGCCTCGACCCCTTCAGACACATGAACGGCAGCGGCATGTTTGTGCTGTGGAACCTGAAGTACTTTCTTTAAGGGAAAAAGGAAATATAATAATTGAGATATGAAGTATAGTACTGAAATTGAATTAACTAAACTTCTAAACCCCTAAACTTTTAAACCCCTAAACTTCTAAACCTCTAAACCAACTAAACCGGCTGTTTAAAACTCCTGCGGCAGTTGCTTCATCTGTTTGAGTGTAAATACCGGGCCGTCTTTGCAGACGTAAACCTTCCCGATATTGCAGCGACCGCACTTTCCAAAGCCACACTTCATGCGGTTTTCGAGGGTAGTGTACACCATATCGTCCTGGAAACCGTATTTTTCGAGAACGGGGAAGGTGAATTTGATCATGATGGGTGGGCCGCAGACAATGGCGATGGTATCGGCAGACTTTGGCGCCATTTTATCAAGGATGGTAGGTACGAAACCGACTTCTCCCTTCCAGTCGGGTGTTTCACCGCCCGGATCAACGGTGAGCATCAGGTTCACATCCGGACGGTTTTTCCATTCCTCGAGTTCATGTTTGTAAACCAGGTCGTCAACGGTACGGGCGCCGTAAAGGATGGTCACATCTTTGAATTTATCCCTCAGGTCGAGGCAGTTCCAGATCACGCATCGCATGGGTGGCAGGGCAATGCCACCGGCGATGAAGAGCAGGCTTTTTCCGTACCATTCCTCGATGGGGAAAGTGTTGCCGTATGGTCCGCGGAAACCGATGGTGTCGCCGGCATCGAGGGTTGCCAGGGCGGTGGTTACCCGTCCTGCCTGGCGGAAGGTACATTCGATATAGCCTTCGCGTGTGGGCGAAGACGCGATGCAGAAGGTGGATTCGCCTTCACCGAAAACAGAATATTCTCCGAACTGTCCGGCTTTAAATTTGAAAGCGGCGGCATCAGATTCACTGCTGAACTTCAGCCGGAAGGTTTTCACGAAGGGAGCCTCCTCGGTAACCTTCTCAATTTGCATGAGATACGGTAAGTAGATATTTTCCTGTTCCATGATCAGACCTCCGCAATATTAATCAGGTGTTCACTCAGGTTCATGTCCACCGGGCAGGCACGGCTGCAGCGGCCGCAACCCACGCAACCGATGACGCCGAGGCGTTCGGGCATATAGGAGAACTTGTGCAGTACCCGCTGGCGCCAGCGCTGGCTTTGTACTTCGCGCGGATTATGCCCCGAGGTGTGAATGGTAAACAGTCCGAAGCCACAGGAATCCCAGCAGCGTACCCTTTCTCCCCTGCTCACTGCCGCCTCGTCCTGGATGTCGAAACAGGCGCAGGTCGGACAAACATAGGCACAGGCTCCGCAGCCGATGCAGCGCAGGCTTTGCTCCATCCATACCGGATGTTCGAATATTCCCATGCATTTCTGTACCACCCCCTCCACATCAAAGCGGGGCGGTACATCCGCCAGGTATTTTTCTTTGTCAATCCCGGGATCTGCTTCAAACAGAGCAGCATACTGCTCAGTCAGCGCTTTCCCTTTGTCTGTCACGATTTCTGCAAGAAAGTCTCCGCCGTCGGATTTCGTCAGCAGGATATCGCTGCCGCGGGTGCTGCCCGGGTGTCCTTTTACCGAGGTGCAGAAACAATAGTCGTCCTTCTGCGCGCAACTGATGCTGATCAGGGTAGTTCTTTTCAGACGCTCGTTATACAGATCGTCCTTGTAATCCCAGTTGAAAATGGCAGTCAGGCTGTCGAAACCGTCAGCATCGCAGGGCCTGCTTCCAATGACCACTACGGAAGGAAAGCCACCCATTTGGGGCGCTTCCTGCCGGACACCTTCCTGGGATAATTGATAATCAATCAGTTTCTCGATTTTGGGGAATGCGACGAACTTGGGTGACTGATTGCTGACGATATAATCTTCGGTCATATCGTCCAGGGTATCCACCGTGTCGAATACAATTTGTGTTCCCTTCTTCCGGGGCGCATAAACGGTCTTCCCGTCGGATCGCATCATGTCCACGAGCCGCTCCAGAGAAGATCTTTTCAGTAATTTCCTTTCAATATCCATGGTTTAGCGGATAAAGTTTTCTTTGTCGTTGGGTTTGAAGGAGGAAAGCAGTGATTCCATGCCGGCATCAAGGCCTGCGGTTACACCGAAATCCGCCTCCACATCCATCACCCCCTTAAAGGTAAGCAGGTGAATGGGAATGTCGACCGGACAGGCTCTGCCGCATTCGCCGCAGTTGATGCAGCGTCCGGCAAGATGCATCGCCCGCAGGATATGCCATTCGAAGTTGCCAAGGTCATTGGCGGCAATGGGAATCCACTGGGGTCTGTTGCTTTCGACAAAACAGCGGATACAATAGCACATCGGACAGGCTGCCCGGCAGGCATAACACTTGATACAGCGCGACAGCTCCTCTTTCCAGTAAACCCATTTCTCCTCCATACTCATGCCATCCATTGTGGCCATCTGGTCCTTTTCTTCGGCAGTAAGTCCAACATCCTGACCCGAAAGCCAGTGCGCCATGGATTTGAATCCTTCAAATTCAATTAGTTTTCCTTCCGGAGTGATGCCCAGCACATACACATCGGCTTCCGTCAGCTGGTATTCCGAAGCTACCTGCAGGATGCTTCGCATCACCGGGATGGTAGCCACGATCCCCCTGCGACCGAGATGCTTCACCTCGTGTTTCATCAGATACACCGCCAGATTCTGCCGGCAGCGCTCGTCGAAGATCAGTTTCTCAGTATCTTCAGGATTCCGGATGAAAATTGCACGGGTACGGCCGGCTGTCCCTTCAGCATATCCGAGAATAACTTCAACATCTTGTTTTTCAAGAAGTTCCTTAGCTTTTCGCCTTAACTCATCCATGGTTTACCTCCTTCTCTGCCGTTTTGCCGGCTAAGTCATGATATGCCTTGTAGGGTCCAAGCGCACGGATTTCCTCCACAGTGGTATTGACAAGCTGTGCCCACTTGGCTCCTTCGGCAGCCGATACCCACGACCAGGTGATACGGCGCGAATCAATGCCGGTAAAATCAAGCAAACGCCGGAATACCATCCAGCGCCTGCGGGCATGGAAATTACCGGTGGAATAATGGCAGTCATTGGGATGGCAGCCCGACACGATGACTCCGTCGGCTCCGTTTGCAAAGGCTTTGAGCAGCAACATAAAGTCGATGCGGCCCGTGCATGGAAAACGGATGATCTTTACGTTGGGGGCATACTTGATGCGGCTGGTCCCGGTGAGGTCGGCCCCGGCGTATGTACACCAGTTACACACAAACGCAACGATCTTAGGTTCAAAATCAGCCATTGCTAAATATTTTTAAATCATTCACTTACCTTCTTAAGACGGAAGCGGTAGTACCGGGGATCAAACTGGTCTGTCCATTGATTCCAGATGGCAGGGGTGATGATCCTGCCGTCAGGCATTACGAGCTTTCTTGCATAAATAGCAATCACAGGATTGAAAACCAGGTCGTTGACACCGAGTATATAGCTTTCATCAGCTGCCGGATCTTCCTTTTTCTCTGCTTCATAATGAACTTCATATCCGTTATGCTCCAGAATCCCCTTCAGAAACTGCATCCGGTTCAGGTTCAGTCCGCTTTCCACTACGGTACAGCGGATGCCCCCGATCTCGCCAATGACATGTTTTCCTTTCGTCAGTCCAGACATATGAGTGTGTTATTGATGGTTTGATTATAATCCGAATGAGAGGCTTTTGATAAAATCGAAGATGGGGCTGGCAAAACCCACGATCACCATACCGGCGACGCAAATGGCCAGGCCGAGGCGGGTATAGTTGTCGGACCGGAAACGTCCGATGGCCTCATCGCTTTTGGTCAGGAACATGGCTTTTACGATCAGCAGGTAATAGTACAGGGAGATGATGGTATTCAGCACGGCGATCGTCAGCAACCAGTAATAGCCTTGTTCGGCAACGGCAAGGAACAGGAAGAACTTACCGAAAAATCCGGCCACCGGCGGAATACCGGCCAGGGAGAACATGGCCAGCATCATGGTGAGGGCGAGTTTTGGATTGGTTCTGTAAAATCCCACATAGTCATCCATGTTCTCCTTGCCCCCCGTTGCATTCGAAACGGCTGCCACCACACCGAATGCGCCGAGATTGGAGAAGATGTACACCAGTACGTAATAAACCACGGTGGCCATGCCTAACTGCGTACCGGCGATCACACCGAGCAGGATAAAGCCGGCCTGGGAGATGGAGGAAAAAGCCAGGAATCGTTTCAGATTGTTCTGACGGATGGCAAAGAGGTTACCGATGGTCATGGTAAGCACCGAAATCACCCAGATCACATTCTGCCACAGCGGTGAGATAAAGCGGAAGGCAGTGACAAGAATGATGCTGAAGATGAACAGGGCGGCACCTTTGGATACCACCGACAGGTAAGAGGTTACATTTACCGGAGCGCCTTCGTAAACATCAGCCGTCCACAGATGGAAAGGCACCATGGAGATCTTGAAAGCCATCCCGGTGAAAAAGAAGATAAAGGCAAGCACCTGCAGGGCGGAGCCGGCATACAACTGGCTGATCTGGTCGAAGTAAATGGTTCCCGTTGTCCCGTAAATCATACTGATACCGTAAAGCATGATGCCCGATGACAATGCGGAGGAAAGGATCAGCTTGATACCGGCTTCGGAGGATTTGTTGCTGTGCTTGTCGAATGCGGCCATTGCAGCTACCGGAATGGTGGCAAGCTCCAGTCCCAGGTAAAACATCAGGAAGTCGCCCGACGACACCATGAAATTCATCCCGATCAGGGTACTGAGGATCAACAGGTAGAACTCGCTCACCTTGTTGCGGTTGGCCTCGAGATTCAGCCATTTTGCACCCTGGATGAAAACTACCAGTGCCCCGATATTCAGGATGTTTTTCATCAGCTGATGAAGCTTACTGGTCTGGTACATGCCCCCGAACAGCGTTCCCTCCGGCAAGGCAAGAAAGCCGGCCAGGGTCACCATGGTCATCAGCAGGATGGCCCAGTGCCGTATCACCTGCTTTTTATCGTCGTGCAGAAAGATCTCCAGCAGGAGGAGAATCACTGTCACCAGGGTGAGCAGGATCTCATGCCGCATCAGTAAAAAATCTTCTATCCTCATGGATGTGTATGTTAATTATATGAATACTGTTTAATGTACAAAGCTTATCATGTTCAGTCTGTCCATGATGGGACCCAGGCTGTTGGTGATCATGTTCGACAACCACAGCGGGGCAATGCCGATACCGGCAATACCGGCGATCAGAAAGCCCACAGAGATCCTTTCATACCATGTGGCATCCGTAAACTGGTGATACCATGGCTCTCTGACGGGTCCCTGCAACAGGATGCCAACCACTCTGAGGATATATACCGCTGTGATCACGATGGAGGCACAGGCGATTACAGTGGCTACCCTGTAAAAGGTGCCTGTGTTTTGCCAACTGCCCACGAAAACTGTCATCTCTGCTACAAAACCGCTGAAACCAGGGAGTCCCAGCGAAGCAAGTCCGGCGATCACGTATGCCACGGCCAGGAAGGGGATCACCCGCATCAGTCCGCCCATCTCATCAATGATACGGGTATGGGTACGGCCGTAGATCATGCCGATCAGGGCAAAGAAGAGGGCCGTCATGATCCCGTGGGAAACCATCTGCATGATGGCGCCGTTGATTGCCGTTTCATTCATCATCAGCAGGGCAAACAGCACCAGGCCGCAGTGGCTCACCGAGGAGTAGGCATTGATATATTTCAGGTCTTTCTGCATGATAGCCCCAAAAGCCCCGTACACGACACTGATGGTGGTCAGGATCAGGAAGATCCAGCTCAGCTCATGGGCCGCTTCGGGCATCAGGAACATGGCCACGCGGAAACAGCCGTAGCCGCCGAGCTTCATCAGTACCCCCGCATGAAGCATGGATACGGCTGTCGGAGCCGAGGAGTGACCATCGGGAGACCAGGTGTGCAGCGGAAATAAAGCACCAAGGATACCAAAACCCACAAATGTCATCGGGAACAGGAAGTACTGCATCTGGATCGGAATCTGCACCTTGCTGATCTCAATGAAATTGAATGTGTACTGTCCGCCATCGGGGGCCGAATGAAAATAAAGGCCGATCAAACCGACAAGCAGCAGGGCGGAACCTCCCATCAGCATCAGCGTCAGCTTCATGGCCGAATACTCCTTCGGTCCGCTGCCCCAGATACCAATCAGAAGGTACATCGGCAACACGGCAAGCTCGTAAAACAAAAACATGGTGAACAGGTCGGTACAGATGAAGAATCCGAATACCCCGGTGGCCAGCAGGATCAGGGTCGCAAAGAACTCCCGGAACTGGAATTTCACTTCCCATGAAGCGAAAATGCCGGTAAATATCACCAGGGAGGTCAGTGCAACCATAGCCACCGAAATCCCGTCGACACCCACGGTATACCGGATATTCAATGCCGGAAACCACATATAATCATGATAAAACAGAAATTCTGCCATGTTGCCGGCCTTGCGTTCAGCAAGGTACCTGAACACCAGCACTGCGGCAAGCACCAGCTGGATGCTCATCCCGACGGCAGCCGTCCATTTGGCCTGTTTGTCATTGCGGCTTACGATGATCCCCAGGACGGTAAGCAGCGGTACAATGATAAAATAGCTGAGAAAATCCATGGTATGTGCGGTCTAATTAGTCCATAAATAAATGAATACCAGTGCCAGGGCCAGGGCGCCGGTTACAAACACAAAAGCGTACTTCTGTAATTGTCCGGATTGGAATCCCCTGATCTTGAATGATATCAGGTTCGTAAGGCCAGCCATCCCGTTCATGGCACCGTCGACCATATGACGGTCGAACCAGGCCACCGGACGTGATATATAGTTGAAAATGATCTTCTTGGTGATAAACAGATATACCTCGTCGATATAAAATTTATTGTACGACCAGCGGTAAAGGGTTTTGAGGCTGGCGGCCATCTTGTCTGGCAGATTGGTTTCCTTGCGGTACATCACCATGGCGGTCAGGATGCCGAGAACTCCGATGCCGATGGAAGGCAGCGCAATCCCCCAGTCGATGTGGGCATGAAAAGGCACGCCATCGGAGGTAACCAGTTCGGTGAAGGGAATAAAGCCTGTGAAAATGGAAGCCAGCGCCAGGAAAATCAGCGGAATGGTCATGGTGGCGGGAGCCTCATGCGGTTTGTGGTGGTAATCCGGTGTTTTGCCCCAGAATACCGAGAAGTACAAACGGAACATATAAAACGCGGTAAGTCCTGCTACAAAGTATTCCACGAAGAACAACAGCTTGTCGTGATGGTAGGCTGCAACCAGGATCTCGTCCTTGCTGAAGAATCCCGAGAAAGGAGGGATGCCCGCGATGGTGAGGCAGGCGATCAGGAAAGTCAGGTGGGTGATGGGAAGGTATTTTCGCAGGCCGCCCATCTCATTCATATAATTGCTGTGTACGGCATGGATGATGGCACCGGAACCAAGGAAAAGCAGGGCCTTGAACATGGCATGGGTGAACAGGTGGAAGTTACCGGCCATAAAACCAACCCCCTCATGGTCGCCCCAGCCGGAAACCCCCAGGGCCAGCATCATATAGCCGATCTGAGAAAGGGTCGAGAAGGCAAGTATTCTCTTGATATCCAATTGTGTACAGGCGATCACCGCAGCAAAAAGCGAAGTGAACCCGCCAATATATGCGATCACATGCAGGGCTTCCGGCGCACTGAAGTAATACACCGGGAACAGCCTGGCAACCAGGTACACGCCGGCTACCACCATGGTGGCCGCGTGGATAAGGGCCGAAACCGGGGTGGGACCTTCCATGGCGTCGGGCAGCCAGATGTGCAGGGGGAACATGGCCGACTTCCCTGCTCCGCCTATGAAAATGAGCAGCACTGCCCAGGTCATCACCGACAAACCGAGAAATGCAGTGCCCGCTCCCTGGTGAATGGCTGCGCCATTGGGATCTGTAATGGTGATAAAATCAAAGGTGCCGGTAATGTATGAAAGGATTAAAATACCAATCAGAAAGCCCAGGTCGGCAAAGCGGGTTACGATAAAGGCTTTCTTGGAAGCAGCCACTGCAGAAGGCTTCTGGTAATAGAACCCGATCAGAAGATAGGAGGATACGCCAACCAACTCCCAGAAAATGTACATCTGGAAAATGTTTGTGGCCACTACCAGACCCAGCATCGCAAAGGAAAACAGCGACAGGAAGGCAAAAAAGCGTTCAAAGCCGCGTTCCCCGTGCATGTAACCGATGCTGTACAGATGCACCATGAAAGACACGGTTGTCACCACAACCAGCATCATCACCGATATAGGGTCAAGGATCACCCCCATGTTAATGTGCAGGGTGTCTGTAAACTGTAACCAGGTGGTGTTGTAGGCGATGATCTTCTGATAGACCCCGTCCACCATCCCGTAAACAAAGAAATACTGGTAGGCGGTATACAGCGACATGACGAAAATGACGCCCAGGGCAGTGGTGCCGATGATCCCCGACAGCCTGGGTTTGAGGATGTGTCCTGCAAGTCCCAGCAAAATAAAAGTAAATAACGGGATCAGCGGTATCCAGATACTGTATGCGAAACTAAAATCACCCATAAGATCTTCTTTTTATCGTTTAGATTTCATTAGTACTTCATTTCATCCACATCCTCTACGTTGATGCTGGTGAAATGCCTGTATATGTTGATGATGATGGCGATGGCCACGGCTGCCTCTGCAGCGGCAACCGCCACTACGATGAGGCTGAAGAAATGTCCCTCCAGCTTGTCGGGGAAGAGGTAGCGGTTGAATGCCACAAACTGTATGTTCACCGCATTGAGGATCAGTTCCACTGACATCAGCATGGTGATGAGGTTTCTCCTGGTGAGAAAACCGTATATCCCGACGAAAAACATCAGCGTCGCCAGGATCAGGAAATACTCCAGTCGGATTCCGTATAACATAGCTATTTGGATTTACTTTTTTTTGCAATGACGATAGCGGATATCATGGCCGCAAGCAACAGCACCGAGATGACCTCAAAGGGCAGGACAAAGCCGTTCTCCCCGTAGTTCATCAGGCTGCGGCCGATGACGTGCATGTTGATCTCTTTGGCCAGGGCTTCGGTGGCCTGGAATTCCTGCTGAAGGATGGTGGTGATGCACAGGATGGCACCGGCAATGGCAGCCAGGGCCGAGAAAATCACTTTCCTTCCCTGCACTTTCTCAAAACGGTCGTTGATGTTGCTGGTCAGCAGGATGGAAAAGATGATCAGTACCACGATGCCTCCCGCATAAAGGGTCACCTGGACTGCTGCCATGAATTCGTAATTCAGCCAGAAATACAGTCCTGCCGTAGCGACAAGCACAAACAACAGGAAGGTGGCCGCGCGGAGAATGCGACGGCTCGTAACGGTCAGGATCGAGAAAAACACGATCACCGCACCGAAAATGACAAACATGATCTCATTCAACTCCATTATTCGACCCCTTTCATTAGTTTGGAACCCGGTTTATTCAATACTTTGGTCAGTTTAGCCCGGTCGTAAACGGCATGCTCAAATTCCTGTCCCCAGGCCAGGGCGTTCGACGGACAGGTCTTGATGCACAGCTCACAGAAGGTGCACATGTCGAGATGATAAATATGCTTGTCGATGGCCCGCTTCTTTTTCCCTTCTTCGTTCACCTCGGTTTTGGTGATCACTTCGATTGAGCCGTTCGGACAATTCATCTCACATATGCCGCATCCGGTGCATTTGTGCTCGTTGGCCTCATTGTGGGGCATGGTGACTTCCCCTTTAAAGGCCGTGAACATCTCCAGCTTTTTGCGGTTCTCAGGGTATTGCTGGGTAACGATCTTACCGGGATGCACAAAATAGTGCCCGGTTACCATCATTCCCTTTATCAGGGAAATGAGCCCTTTGATGATTCCTTTGATATAGCCAATTACATTCATAGTCTCAGTTTAAAAATGCCAGCCAAGCAGTACGATCAGTGCCATCAGCAGGATGTTGATCAGGTTGATGGGAAGCAGATATTTCCATTCGAGGGTGAGCAACTGGTCGATACGTAGCCGCGGAAAGGTCCACTTGAACCACATCATGATAAGGATGATCACCACGGTCTTTCCGAAAAACCAGATGATGGGCGGGATGAAATCCATCACCCTGTTGAATCCTTCCCAGTTACCGATATGGAAGGGCATCCAGCCTCCCCAGAAGATGGTGGCTGCAATGGCGGCCACCAGGAACATGTTCATATACTCTGCCAGAAAGAAGAAGGCGAACTTGATACCCGAATATTCGGTATGGAAACCGGCCGTCAGTTCCGATTCGGCTTCTGCAAGGTCGAAAGGTCCGCGGTTGGTCTCTGCCGTGGCAGCGATCAGGTAGATCACGAAGGCGATCACGGCAGGGATATGCCCCTTGAAGATCAGCCAGCCGTTAGCCTGACTCTCCACGATCACCGACAACTGAAGACTCCCGATCAGAACGCATGCGGTCAGGATCGACAATCCCACCGACAACTCATAACTCACGATCTGTGCACCGCTTCGCATGGCCCCGATCAGGGAATATTTGTTGTTGCTCGACCAGCCTGCCAGCAGGATTCCGACCACCCCCATCGACGAAACCGCCAGGATAAAGAAGATCCCGATGTTCAGGTTGACGGGATGAAGCCCCTTGGCAAAAGGGATCGCCGACAATGCCATGAACGAGGCGATGATGACAATAAACGGGGCCAGGTTGAACAGGAGCTTGTCGGCCTTCTGAATATGGATCAGCTCCTTCATCAGCAACTTGATAAAGTCGGCAATGGTCTGGAAGATCCCGTAAGGGCCCACCCTGTTCGGGCCGATCCGGCACTGGATGAAAGCACAGATCTTACGCTCGGCATACACCAGGATCAACCCGATCAGGGCATAAAATATCAGGAATACAATCCCGATGATGGCCAGCTCTGTGACGACTGCCCAGGCGGGTGACATCACACTCCGTAAGCCCTGGTCAATCCACTCGGTAAATGACGTAAAGTCGTAAATATTAAAAGCCATATATACCTTATTATGATATCATTACTTACTGAGGATTACCTGTCGATATCGGGGATCACCAGGTCGAGTGAGCCTCCGATGGCGATCAGGTCGGCGATCTTGAAATTCTTTGCCAGCAGGTCGATGGCCGAAAGATTGGAGAAATTCGGCGAACGCAGCTTCAAACGGTAAGGCGTTTTCCCTCCGTCGCTCAGGATGTAAACCCCGAACTCCCCGCGGGCTGCTTCAACCCGCTGGTAATATTCTCCTTCTGGCAGCTTGATCACGGCCTTCATTTTGGCACTGTAATCACCTTCCGGGATGTTGTCGATCAGTTGTTCTATGATCTTCATCGATTCCCACATCTCGCCGATACGCACCTGGTAACGGGCCAGTGAGTCGCCTTCGTGATACAGGATCTCCTGAAAATCAACCTTATCGTACATGGCATAAGGATGATGCATGCGTATGTCACAGGCAAAACCGGAACCACGGCCGGAAGGACCGGTTACGCCATAGCTGATGACCTCTTCCCTGGTGATGTTGCCGATCCCCCTGGTACGCTCCTGCATGATGACGTTGCCGGTTAAAAGCTGGTCATACTCGGGTAACACTTTACGGAAATACTTGATGAAGTCTTTCACCCTTTTCTGAAAGTTGGGGTGAATGTCTTTCATGAGTCCGCCGGGGGCATAGTAACTGTGAAGCAGGCGGGATCCGCAGGATTCCTCAAAAATATCCAGGATGTATTCCCTGTCGCGCAGCCCGTAAAAGAAACAGGTCAGCGCTCCCAGATCCATCCCGAACGAACACCACCACAACTGGTGACTGGCAATCCGGTTCAACTCGTCCATAATGGTGCGGATATATTTAACCCGCTCCGGCACTTCAACCTGCAGGGCGTTTTCAACGGCCAGGCAGAGTGCATGGTTGTTGATATGGGCCGAAAGATAATCAAGCCTGTCGGTAAGATGCACGATCTGGGGATAGGTCATGCTTTCGCTCATCTTCTCTATTCCCCTGTGAATGTATCCCAGGTGGGGTTTCACCTGTGTCACGATCTCCCCTTTCAGGGAAACCACCAGGCGCAATACCCCGTGCGTGCTGGGGTGCTGCGGACCCATGTTGATCGTGTATTCCTGTTGCTCTATCGAGCCGATAACGGTATCTTCAATCATGGCTTAGCGTTCAATGATGTTCACTTCGTCCTTGTAGTCCTTGCGGAAAGGATGGCCGATCATGTCGGAGATCTCATCCAGGAATATCCTTCTCAGATCGGGATGCTGTTTGAAACGGATGCCGAAAAAGTCGTATATCTCCCTCTCATGAAATTCAGCCGTTCTGTATATGTCACTAACAGTATCAATTTCAGGATTTTCCTTGTTTGGTATGGAAGCTTTTAACACGATAACGTACCGGAATTCTGTAGATTCCAGATGGTAAATCACCTGGAATTGATCTGTCAGATCAAGTCCGGTCTGACAGAAAAGAAAATCGAACCTGAGTTCCGGGCTGTCTTTCAGTGTCTGGCAATAGCTGCGTATCCTTTCTTTCGGCAGGGTGATCGTCAGCAACTGCCCGGCCGGAGCGAATTCCGCCTTAGGCAAAACCGCCAGGATCTTTTCTTTCAGGGCTTCGTTATTCATGGTCTTCCTCCTTGCTGAGTTTAAATTTCGGGGGGATGGTGCCTTCCACGTATTCCCTGTCGCGGTCACGGGTCAGCCGGACGGTTTCCGCCTTGATTTTCCGCTGCAGTTGCATCACGCCATACAGCAATGCTTCCGGGCGGGGCGGACAGCCCGGTACATATACATCCACCGGGATCACGTGTTCAACGCCGCGAACGACAGAATAAGTGTTGTAATAAAACGGGCCTCCTGAAACGGCGCATGCTCCCATAGCGATCACATACTTCGGATCGGACATCTGGTCGTAAAGCCGTTTGAGAACCGGTGCCATCTTACGCACAACGGTACCGGCCACAACGATCACGTCGGCCTGGCGGGGACTGGCACGGTACACTTCAATGCCGAAACGGGCAAAATCATGCCGCGCAGCCCCGGTGGCCATCATCTCTATTCCGCAACAACTGGTGGCAAAGGTCAGCGGCCAGATGGAGTTCGACCGGCCCCAGTTGACAATCTCGTCCAGTGTGGTGATCAACACATTCCCACCGGTCTGTTTGAACAATTCCAGAGAATCATTATCCCTGAAATCGTTCGTTTTCATCGATTTGATCTTTATTCCCATATCAGTGCTTTTTTCTTCCAGGCATACATCAGTCCAAGGATCAGGATGAAGAAGAAGATAACGATCTCAATGAAAGCCACCATTCCGAGTTCCTTCATCACAACAGCCCACGGGAAGATGAAAACCGTTTCAACATCAAACACCAGAAACAGAATGGCGAAAAGATAATATCCCACGTTGAACTGCAGCCAGGTGGTGCCTTTGGTGGGAATCCCGCATTCGTAGGTTTCCGATTTCTGTGGGTTGGTGGATCTGGGAGGTGCTAAAGAGGAGAAGATAAGGGCTGCTCCTACCAGTACCACGGCCACAATGAAAAATAAAATCAGTGATTCGTTGGTCATATTCTTTCTTTTTTTTTGGGGCGAACTGCCGTTCGCCCTTACTTATTCATTGAGTAGTGCTACAACTTCCTGGTAGACCTGGTGGTTGGTGTATCCGTAAAGGTCGATCGACTTCGACCGGCAGAGTGCCACACAGGTACCGCATCCCTGGCAGAGACCGGGATTGATCTTTGCCAGCTCACGGATCACCTTACCGCTGCGGTCTTTGATCGCTTCTTTTTCAATGGCCTGGTACGGACACACCGGCTGACACATGAAACATCCCACACAGGTCGAGTAATACGGCGGCGGGAAGCGGTTCACTATAGCTACCAGGGGTTCGCGTGTGAGTTCATCGTTCGAGAACAGCCCGATCACCTTTGCTGCAGCACCGGATGCCGCTGCCACGGATTCGGGGATGTCTTTCGGCGCCTGGCAGGCTCCGGCAAGAAAGATCCCGGCGGTGTTGGTTTCGACCGGTTTCAGTTTCGGGTGTGCTTCGGCGAAGAACTTGTGGGCATCGTAAGATACGTGAAGTGTCTGGGCCAGCGCTTCGGCACCCTGACTGGCCACGCCGGCTGTGGCAAGGACCACCATGTCGGCTTCTATTTCCACAGGCCTGCCGTTCAACAGGGTGTCAGCACCTTTCACGATCAACTTGCCGTCCATCTCGTAAATCCTTGATACCCTGCCACGTACATATTTTGCATCATCCTCCTCAATGGCTCTTCTGACGAATTCTTCGTACATCTTACCGCCCGCCCTGATATCCATGTAAAAGACATAGGCCTCGCCGTGATGGACCTTGTGTTTATACAGCATGGCATGCTTGGCGGTATACATGCAGCAGATCTTGCTGCAGTATTCAATGCCCTTGGCCGGGTCGCGCGATCCGGCACAGGCAATGAAAACGATCTTTTCCGGAACCCTGCCGTCAGACGGCCTGCGGATCTCACCCATGGTGGGACCCGATGCCGATGCCAGACGCTCGAACTGAAGCCCGTCGATGACATCTTTGTATTTACCGTAACCGTATTCAGGGAAGAAGTCGGCACGTTTGATGTCGAATCCCGTGGCCAGAACAAGCGCTCCGGCTTCAATCTCCATAATGGTGTCTTCCTGGTCGAAACGGATGGCATTGGTGGGACAAACTTTCTCGCAAACACGGCACTTTCCCTTCAGGTAATAGGTACAGTTTTCCCTGTCGATCACGGGTTTATTAGGGACTGCCTGCGGGAAGGGCACATAGATGGCCGGCCTGTATCCAAGGCCCTGTTCAAATTCGCTCGGAATTTTCTTTTGGGGACATTTGGTGGTGCACAGCCCGCATCCGGTACACAGGTCTTCGTCCAGGCTCTTGGCCTTGCGCCTGATGGTGGCTTTGAAATTCCCGATGAAACCGTCAAGGGCCGTCACCTCGGCATAGGTATACAGTGTGATGTTCGGATGCTGTGCGATCTCAACCATGCGGGGCGTGAGGATACACTGGCTGCAGTCAAGGGTGGGAAAGGTTTCCGAAAGTTGCGACATATGCCCGCCGATGGAAGGTTCCCGCTCTACCATGATGACTTTATGGCCGGCATTGGCAATGTCGAGGGCTGCCTGAATGCCCGCAACTCCGCCTCCAACCACCAGGGCAGTCTTGGTTACCGGTACCCGGATGGGTTCCAGCGGCTGGTTCTTTTTAACTTTCTCCACCAGCGTCCTGACCACGTCAATGGCCTTATCAGTAGTGGGGTCCCCTTTCTCATGGACCCAGGAAACATGTTCTCTGATATTGGCCATCTCGCAGAGAAATGGATTCAGCCCTGCTTCTGAAGAAGCCTTGCGGAAGGTGGGCTCGTGCATGCGGGGAGAACAGGCGGCAACGACAATGCCCGTCAGCCCTTTTTCTCGTATGGCCTCCTTGATCAGGGTCTGGCCCGGATCGGAACACATATATTTATAGTCGACACTGTGTACCACACCATTCATTTTTGCTATGGTATTGGCAACTTTGGCACAATCCACGGTGGCCGAGATGTTCTCGCCGCAATGACAAACAAAAACTCCGATTCTTGCCATGGCTTATCCCTCCTTGGTTTGATGTTCCGGTTCCTCCCGGGGCATGTCGGTCAGCAGGCCTTTTTCCTGCAGCCTGACCGGTACAAAATGACGGTGCAGTCCAAGCTCCTTCTCGCTGATGCCAACGGCAAGTCCCATGGCCTGAGTGATATACAATACGGGGATGTCCGTCTTCTTTTCCAGGTATTTGTTGATGTCGGGACGGCGCATATCGAGGTTGGAGTGGCACATGGGACAGGCCACGATGATCACCTCGGCCCCACGGTAAACGGCATTTTCGACAACCTTCCCCGACAACTTGGCCACCAGGTCGGTACGTGATACAGACATGCCGGCCCCGCAGCATTCCACTTTGAATTCCCATTCCACCGGATGCCCGCCGATCTTCCGGATCACCTTGTCCATGGTTTCCGGGTCTTCAGGCCGGTCGAACTGCAGGATGTTGGAAGGACGCACCAGCAGACAACCGTAATAACAGGCGGCTCGGTAATCGAAAGGTTTGTGCATCTTCAGCTCAAGCTTATCGAGCAGGTACTTCTCTATCAGCTGGATCACGTTCAGTATCCTGACTTTCCCGCTCACCGGCATATCAATGATCTCTTTTACCCTCTGACCGAGCGCAGGCTGCGCTTTCATCTCGTGGGCAGTCACCATCAGGCGGTTGTAACAGGCAGCACAGGGAACCAGTATCTCTTCGAATCCGGCTTTTTCAGCCTGGGCGAGGATACGGGCCGGAAGCGCAAGCGACAGCTCCTTGTTCAGATTATGGGCTGCGGTGGCTCCGCAACAGTTCCAGTCGGGCACCTCCACCAGCGTGATATCAAACCTTTTACACAGTGCCACAACCGATTCCTTGTATTCACGGGAGCCCCCCTTGAGGGAACAACCCGGATAATAACCGAGTTTCATGAGCGGCCTCCTTTCCGGTGAAGGGTTCTGCGGAAAATGGCGGACAGTCCTTTACGGTCGCGGATCAGTTCCGGCAGAAAACTCAGCTTCCCCTTGGCGATCATGCCCGGGGCCAGGGCAACATCCTGCCCGAGCTTGAAGGAACGGGCCTTGTAGTCAGCTATCAGTCCCAGCTCATAAAGCCGCCCGGTGTAATCGATGGAATCCAGGAAGGCTTTATGGAATGCAATGATGTGCTTCGCTTTGGGATGGGTCATCTTCTTTTCCAGGGAACGTTGCCTGCAGAAATCCATCACCCCTGGAATGTCAATCTCCATGGGGCAGCGCGTGGCACAGGTTTCACAGGTCACGCATAACCAGATGGTTTCAGAACGCAGGGCAGTTTCTTCATGCTGCCTCTCTTCCGTCTGAAGCAGGCGCATGATCACGCTGGGCGGATAATCCATGTCCTCAGCCAACGGACAGCCGGCCGAGCACTTCCCGCACTGGTAACATTTCTGTACGGAAATCTCCCGCGTGTCATGGATCTCTTCCATCAGGCTGCCCTTCTTGTGAATGGTATGGGGTGCACTTGACATCGGAATATATTTAATGCTTTCTGTTGATAATCAGTGGTTTGTTTTTAAAGAAACGCCTTGTCTGTTATCTTTGGTACAATTTAAAATAAATACTTGACTAACAGCAATTTACCCAAAGAACTTTGCTGAAATCAGGCAAAATTATAATTTAATTTTTATTCCATTGATAAAGCACCCGCTATTTAAAATGATTCAAAAAAAGCGGGCATCAAACGAAAGAATCAGATATGCAATATGTTAGCAAATCCTCTACCTATATGCATGTATCTATGCATATCGCAAGGCGGTAGCGGCGAATAGCCATTCGCCGCTACCCCTGTCCCTGACCTGAGCCTTACGCCAGGCTGTCGATCTTTTTCCGGAGGCTGCTGATGGTTTGCTCCAGGGTGTTGACTTCGGATCGAAGGGCATCAATGAGCTGATCTGCATGCTGCCCGGCCTGGCTGATACAATCCCTGGTAGTTTCCTCAAGCTTCTTGTCAAAATGTTCAGCGTGCCTGCCGGTCAGATCTTTGAGATCGTTGATATCCGTACTGTGTTTGACCTGCAATTGGTTGATATTGTTATTAATATCACTGATGCCACGCTGGAGGTCTGTCATTTGGCCCTTCAGATCTGTCAGACTGCCCTGCAACTCGTCACGGAGTTCATCACCCCTTTGCCTGAGGGCGTGGATCCTTTTGCGTTGCAGCCAGTCGATCAGCAGCAGGCAGATACCAGCGGCAACCAGCAGGATAATACCTGTTATGGCCAGCTTTTTCCAGCGGTCGAGCCTTTGATCGGTTTCCTGCAGCCGGTCGCATACTTTTTCAAGGGTGTTGCAGTAAAACTGCATGCTATCCTTCTGGCTGACGATTTTCTGTTCTGATTCAGTCAGGCCGGTGCCCAGACTGTCGATCAACTGCTGTTGCTGAAGGAATAACTTCTTCAGTTCCAGGTGCTGCGCTTTCACCTGGGTCAGCTTCTTTTCAAGCTCAAGGGCTTTGTTTGTCTGGATGTCGGTGTCAGCGTTCTTCACGCCTGTCTGTGCAACAGCACATTGAAGGATGGCTGTCAGCAAACCGATGGTCAGGATTTTTCTCATGGATAACGGATTTGAAATTGTGGCCGAATATAAGCAATCCTGGTGTGAAAATCAAGGATTATGTCGATTTACGGATAAATTAAACCGGTCAATAATTCGGGATCGAAAATGCGTCCTCCAGTCTATCTCAGAGAAAAGTCAACTCAGTTGACCCTTAAAACCCTCATTATCATGCTGCTCAATGTTAGCCGCCTGTATCACTCCGCTTCCATGAAATGGCTTAATGAGAGTATATATATCGAAAGAACACAATTATCTTTCAACCCAAGGCCGTATGGTGGAATTCTCCGGCGAAAGTGATTATTCTTAGGTCACTCACTTGAGCCGCTGATAAAAATGTAGCCATCAGGAACAAAATAATTTAAAGAAACCTTGACATTGCAACAGGAATTATGTACTTTTGACAGCAATGAGTTATACCGACACGGAATGATTTTGCGAAAAATATACTTCAGAACAGTGTACGGCATTACTCATACTACGCTGCTTTGCTTTGCAAACCTGGCAAGAATGAGTATAATTTCCCGCAAAATCATTCAGCCTCGGTATAAATAGCATAAGTTATGGAAACAACACCCTTCTCCAGGCTGAAATCCTTCTTCCTTTTTGTGCTCTGCTTGGTCAACCTTAGCCTGTATTCCCAATGGCAAAAAGTGACAAATGGTTTAAATGGAGAGTTTATGACAGCAGTAGCAATATGTAATAATCACTTGTTTGCCGGGTCGGAAAATGGGTTCCTATATACTTACGATACTGTCCAACAAACTTGGCTAGGTTGTAATAATGGTATACCATATGGAAATAATAGCATCTTTTGTTTCATTGATTGCGAAGATACACTGTACGTAGGATCAGGTGCCGGATTGCATCGATCGATTGATTACGGTCAGACCTGGGTAGCTTTAAATAATGGTTTTTCCTCCCAATACCTGGTCCAGGCTTTAGCTAAGCAGGGGAATAGGATATTTCGGGGAAATCAATATGGAGCTCACTTCTCCAATGATGGAGGTATTTCTTGGATCTCAGTTAACAATGGCTTTGTAATCAATAACATCCGTTCACTGGCAATAAATGGTGGTTATGTGTTTGCCGGTAGTCAGGATGGAAGAATATACCGCTCAACTAATAATGGAGCGCTCTGGACACAGATCTTTTCAGATACTATTGGTATGGGATTCTATTCCATTGTAATCTCCGGGACTACTATTTATGCAGGGACCCATGGCAATGGTGTTTTTATGTCAACCGATAACGGCGATACATGGATGAATGTGAGCATGGGATTAATTGACAAAGAAATACTTTGTCTTCATCTTGGAAGTAATAAGTTGTTTGCCGGGACCTATAGCTCAAAGATTTATTGGTTTGATACTGTTGACTTATCTTGGATTGCTAGCAATCAGGGAATCATAGATGATAGAATCTGTGCCATTGCCAGTAAAAACAATACTATCTATGCTGCCTCCTTTGGTGAGGGGGTTTACCAATCACAAAATGATGGGTTAAACTGGTCAGTAATAAATAACGGATTGACAAATGTTACTCCTACAAGTATTATTTGCAACAATGGAAAAGTGTATTCAGGTACCGCTTATAAAGGTGTATTCATGTCCAACAATAACGGAAATTACTGGTACCCAATTAATAACGGGTTATCTGATAAATCCATCTTTTGTGTAACTGCAAACGATAGTGTTTTATTTGCCGGAAGCCGCTATAATGGGATATTTCGTTCAACCAATGGCGGATCTTCATGGAGTCAGGTCAATAATGGGCTATCGGATTTATTTGTAAGAAAAATAAAGAAAAAGGGGAATCTGATGTTTTGTGCAACAAACGCTGGGGGTATTTGCCGCTCGATGGATAATGGAGATAATTGGACTCCGGTTAATAATGGATTGCCAACAATGACCAACTGGAGGATTTCTGATATTGGGTACTATATCTTCTGTAGTGACCTTGGTACACCGGTTTACAGATCAGCAACAGATAATGTGTATTGGACCCCTGCTACTACGGGAATACCTTCTGTGACATGCTTGAATAGGGATTTTATTTTTCAGGGGCAAAATTTATATGCTGCTCTAACTATTGGCATTTACAAAAGCGTGGACTTTGGATCAAACTGGGTCTTTTGTAACCTAGGCAATCCGAATATTCAACCTTATACATTTGCGATTTTTGATACAATACTGTTTGTCGGGACGGATAGTGGGGTGTTTTATTCACATGATTATGGCACAAACTGGTACGATTTTAATACTGGCCTAACAGACAATTGGATAACAACTCTTTCTACCAATTCTGATTACATTTTCGCCGGTGCAGCGAACAGATGCGTATGGCGACGTTCACTTTCAGATTTGATCACCGCAATTAGAATGCAACAAGAACAAGAAGCGGAGATAACTCTTTTTCCTAATCCCACTTCAGATTATTTGAATCTTGTTTCACATGATGCTCCTGCAGGCATTGAATACACTATTACAGATATTAGTGGGAGATCTGTTATCGCTTGGGAAAAGATGAATCAATCTCAGATTCAGTTTGATGTCTCATCCTTACCAAGAGGCATCTACTTTTTTTACATTCAGACAAATCGGAAGAGTACTGTCTTACGATTTTTAAAGTTGTAGCATCCCCTTAGCACGATTACCTGGCCTAACTAACTGTTTCTTAGTTCTTTAAACCTTACTTGATACTACCCAAAATGAGTGCAGTAAGTGGTTGATTCATATTGTTTGAATTACTTGTAAAGTACCTCAGAGAAATGGGAATATTATCAATACTTGGAGTATCCTTCTGTCCACAGTGGGTCTGTAGCCTCATTTTTTTAATAATAGGATTTTATAAAGGAGAGTTTTCGAATATAGGTACTACTCAAATTTTCAGTCTTAAGGAAAAACACACACCTCCATAACAGAAATTGCGTTTTGCAGGCTTATGAAATTATTCATTATTAAATATTAATAAAACAAAATCATGAAAACATTATTAAAAATTACAATGATTTGTTGTACATTAATCTTAATGTCTACAACTTTCTCTTACTCTCAATCAAAAATAACTTTACATTTAACAGAAAATAATTGTAGCACAGCTCATTGGTGGTACAAGGTTACTATTGTCTTCTACCCGGAAAGTTCTTCATGCACAGGTGATGAAGAATTTTGCTATTTCATTTCCGATTTGGACGTTAACTATACTTCAAGTCCCGTAGTAATAACGTATCCGGATGAATGCAATATTCATGACGATGTATACTTTAAAGTCGTAGTGGAAAAGTATGAATATCCGGACAACAATGAATTGTGCTATGGAGAGTCTTCTTGCTATCAATACTATGGTCTAATCGACGTTTACGTGACAATAACTCCATAATCGATACTCCGGTAATTTTTCATGCAGCTAACCTCCCGTTTCCGCTCCGGCTAACTTGCTACCACATTCTGATTAGGAATGATGCCACCCAATTTTTGGTAAAACGTAGACGGCAAGAAAGTCGAAACGGGGAATCAGTTTTATACCGACACGGAACAGCTTTAGGAAAAAGTGTGTCATAACGGTGTACGGCATAACTCAGTCTAAACAGATTTGCATTCGCAAACCAGTCAAGACTGAGTATATTTGCAGAAAAACAAGCTTTGTGTGCCGGAGCGAACTCCTTAAAATTCTTGAAATGGGCAGCGAACGTGCCGTGGCCGAACTGGCTGCCGCGGTCATTGCCACAGACCGGCAATCATTCGATACCATGCTGGGTTTCTGCTTCACCGAAAAGTATCCCGTTTCGATGCGTGCCGCCCGTGCCATCCAGCTTTGCTGCGAAAAGGATGCGGGCTTTCTGCTGCCGCAAATTGAAACTGTCATCCCCCGGGCCCTCGCCTACCCCGTGGAAGGTGTGAAACGGAGCTTCCTGAAACTCCTTGGCGAAGGGATCGGACTGTATCAGCTCGAAGATCCCGGCTTTCTGGCAGATGCCTGCTTCCGCCTGCTGGCTGATCCGGGACAGAAGCCTGCCATCAGGATCTATTCCATGAACATCCTGCTGCGCCTTGCCGCAACGGAGCCGGAACTCGGCAGGGAACTGGAAGAAGTGATCCGCTTCCGGGATGAAGGAGAAGCACCTTCCTTTAGAATCTGTGCTGCCCGGACGCTCAAGGCCCTGGAAGCCCTCAGCCAGGGAAAACTTCACGGATAATTTAACCCTTAACCTTTGAATATCAAAGGGAAAAGGCAGAAACCTTAGGGGAATGACATTCAGAAAACACAAATCTTCCCCGACCAGGATTCCGCTGAAGTTACCAGCCTTACAAGGTAAATACCTG